>JBDRKX010000001.1:0-21061 GCA_043813605.1 Elusimicrobiota bacterium
AACTCGTCCCAGTCAGTAAGTATCAGAAGAAGGTCACAACCTTCGGCAGTTTCGTATATATCGTCAAAATAATCGACTTCGGCAGGGAGTATTTTGCTTGCATTATCGCGGGCAACAGGATCGCAGGCCCTTATTTTGGCGCCTTCCGCAACGAGCTGGTTTATTATCTCTATTGACGGTGCATTGCGCATATCATCAGTATCAGGCTTAAAAGCCAGTCCGAGTATACCGATCGTCTTTTCGCGCAGGTTCCATACGGCATTTCTTACTTTTTCGACTATTAGCTTGAACTGCCTTATGTTTATATTCTGGACTTCTTTTAAAAGAGAGAAATCATATCCGAGTTTTTCCGAAATATCTATAAATGCAGAAAGGTCTTTCGGGAAACAGCTGCCGCCGAACCCGACTCCCGCTTCAAGAAACTGTTTTCCTATACGCTTATCGAGTCCCATTCCCCGTGACACTTCTTTCACATCGGCATTGGTCTTTTCGCATATATTAGATACCGCGTTTATATAGGATATTTTCATGGCAAGAAAAGAATTGGATGCATGTTTAATAAGTTCGGCGCTGGCTATGTTTGTGACAAGTATTGTGGTCTTGTCTTTCAGCGGCGCATACAGTTCAAGCATCTTTTCCCGCGCCCTCTCGCTCTCTACCCCGATAACTATCCTGTCAGGATTAGAGAAATCCTCTATTGCTTTGCCCTCTCTCAGAAATTCCGGGTTGGATGCAACGTCATATTCGGCTCCTTCCGGCGCATATTTTTCTATAGTCTTTGTTATCCATTTACCTGTCTCCACGGGCACGGTACTTTTGGACACTATTATCCTGTAATCAGTTATACATTCGGCGATCTCTTTAGAAACGGCTTCCACATAACAGAGGTCAGCGGAACCGTCCGGTCTGGGAGGCGTGCTCACCGCAACGAATATCAGCTCACAATTCTCAACGCCCTGTTTGATATCGGTACTGAAAGACAGCCTTTTTTCTTTAATGTTCTTTGCCACAAGTTCATCAAGACCCGGTTCGTATATGGGTATTCCGCCCTCTTTGAGAATACGGATCTTTTCTTCGTTATTATCGATACAAAGGACCTCATGTCCGATCTCCGCCAGGCATGTCCCGGTAACAAGTCCTACATATCCGGTACCTACAATAGCTACTTTCATTTATCTTCCCCTTTATATTCTGATTCAACTTTGATGGATATCCCGCCCCTTGGCGTAAAATATCCGATTACTTTCGCGCTTTTCGGGCTGCAGGCGCTCACAATATCATCCAGTATATTGTTGACTATCTTTTCGGCAAACCCGGTATAATTCCTGTATGAAAAAAGATAGAGTTTTAAAGATTTGCTTTCTATGCAGTACGCATCGGGAACGTATTCTATTACAATATCAGCAAAATCCGGCTGCGCTGTTACAGGACAGAGCGAAGTGAACTCGGCCGTCTCAAATTCAACAGTATATTCGTTTCCTTGAGAAGGGTTGTTAAAAGTCTCGAGTTCTGCATTATCCGGACTCTGCGGGTACCCGGTTTTACCCGAACCCAATATCGTAATTCTGTCCTTATCATTCATTTTAAACGCTCCTATTAAATACCGGCTTCTTCAATACCTTTCTGCCTTATCCTGCAGCTATCGCATTTACCGCACTCACTGCCGCCGGGTAAGGGATCGTAGCATGACGATGTCATCGAAAAATCTATCTTAAGCCTGAGGCCTTCTTTGTATATCTCGGATTTCTTCATTTCAATTAAAGGCGTTTCAATGACAATATCCGTTTCTTCCCTCGTACCCAGACCGGCTGTCTTTTCAAAGCTTTTAATAAATTCCCGCCTGCAGTCAGGATACCCGGAATAATCCCTCATATTTACACCGATAAAGACCGCGCCGGCTCCGATCACTTCGGCCCAAGCCGCTGCCAGCGACAGGAACACAAGGTTTCTGGCCGGAACATAAGTTACCGGAACGCCTTCCGATTCCTCAGCCGGCACATCTATATCGTCTGTAAGGGCAGACCCGCCGAACTTACCGAGTCCTATGTCCATTTTCATATGTTCGCGGGCGCCGATCATTTTCGAAAGCCGCGCTGCCGCTTCTATTTCGAACCTGTTCTTCTGCCCGTAGTCAAATGTAAGTGTATACGGGACATAATCCCGCTCCGCAGCAATAGCCAGGCACACTGCCGAATCCATTCCCCCGCTTAAAAGAACAACCGCTTTTTTCATCGCATTGAAAAGACTTTGTGCAGATTGGCCTGCACCCGCCCTCCGGGGGCGTCATCCATAACCCAATCCGCAAGCTGGTTAAAGCTTATCTTACCCTTTACCGGCGAAAACAGTATTTCTCCCGCCGGAGAAGGATATTCCCTCAGTACTCCGCATGACCAGTCAAAATCCTCCCTGTCCGAAATAACGAATTTCAATTCGTCCTTCTTCCCGAGTTTCTTCATATTGGGACTATATATACTTCCTGTTTCTCCTGAAGACGGTGTCTTGACATCAAGTATGATCTTCACTTCACCGGGCACTTTGTCTATGTCTACCGAACCGTTAGTTTCAAGAACGACATAAAAACCTTTGCCCGCAAGTTTTTCCATAAGTTCACGGCTTTCTTCCTGTATGAGCGGTTCGCCGCCGGTCAATACAACTACGGGACATCCGAACGCCGATACTTCATCAATGATCTCATCAACTGCCTTATCGTATTTTTTTTCTTTCGAATATACCGTATCACACCACCTGCAATTCAGATTACATCCGGCTGTACGCACAAACACGGCAGGCCGGCCGGCTAACGAAGTTTCTCCCTGGACAGAATAGAATATCTCACTTATATCTATCATTACTCTTGCCGTATCTATGTTTAATCTTCAGAGAATATTGCAAAATACCTGGGTGTCTCTGATACTTTAACGCTTTCAACAGGTACTCCTTTGCCCTTGATGGCTTTATATATGTATTCGGCTATGTTTTCTGAAGTCGGGTTTTTTTTCCTGAAATACTCTATTGTGTTCAGATCCATATGGTCAAGTCCGCCTGTTATTTCTTCCATAACAGCGCTCAGGTCCCTGAAATCCATACTTATGCCGTCCTCGGAAAGTTTTTCGTATTTTACGGTCACTTCGACTTCCCAGTTATGACCATGCACGTTTTCGCAATCCCCGTTATAATTCCGCAGGTGATGCGCCGCTGAAAAATGATTTTTTACCGTTATTCTGTACATGTCTGAAATTCTACTAAATTTTCCCGTTCTTTTGAATTATACGCTGATTTTCCCTGTAAAAATTTATGGCGCCTGTTTTCTATCCTGAACCGTACTTTTTTCCTGTTCCGGCACTTTACCGTAATTAGGGATAAACATGCTCAACAGGATATCCCTGAGAGATGATTCCCCCTCCTTTTTCTCTTTAATAAGCCTCTTCCATTTCTTCGGCTTCAATTTGAGCAGTTCCTTTCTTTCTACTACTTCCCTTTCTTCCCAGCCGGGAGAACCGAGTATAAGTCTTTTAAAATCATCTATTTTATAATTCTTTACGGCATTGGCAATAATCATTTTTATCTCATAGTTCACGTCAACATCGTAGAACTTTTTTTCCTGCTTATTGAGTTCTTTTGTAACAAGTATCTCCTCCCTTAGGAAAGTAGAGCTTATTTCTTTTATTTTTATATGCCAGTTTTTTTCTTCTTCGGTAAACCTGTTTTTTATCCTTCTTTCGATCTGTTGCGCTATAAACTTCTTGAAATTGATCTCCCTGGCATAGACATTATCTTCCCACTGTGCCACATCTCTGTAATCCCTGTACCGGCTGGGCCAGCCTTCTTTTTCAATATTCCAGTATGCAGCCACCACCGGCAGTTTAATTTTATCTTCATCCTTATTATCTCTCATCAGCTCTTTTTCCTTGCTCAGATAGAGTATTATGAGGTTTTTCAGTATGTCAAAGAACTCCACATTTATCAGAAACAGCGACTTAGAATCCGGATCAGAAGTTTCAAGGTAGACGAGCGCTTCTAATTCATTCAGCCTTACAGAATCAACTCTCTTGATCTCCCCGAAATCCAGGGGCATATAATCAAGTATATCCGTTTCAGTTTTAGAATGATAATATTTGCTTATTATTCCTATCGCTTTTTTTCCCTCTGCCTTCACGCTGCCGTGAATCGCCCGGACGACCCTTTTCCCAAGCATTTCAGGATTAAACGCAAGATCGATATCCATACGCTTGTAAAAATCTTCATAGGCTATATACCAGACCTGCACCATCTTGATATCCTCGACATGTTTGATCATCTTCAGCTCTATCCCGTATTGATCATATGCCAATGTAGCTATAAAATCTATTTCGGCATCTGAACTGAATACTACTCTCGAACACGATAAAGAAACATCGCCTATCCTTTCCAGGGCAGGTTTATTGAGTTCAAATTTCTCGTTTACAAGTTTTTCTACAGGGATATGTATCCAGAGCGAATTATTATTTCTCCTTATTTTTATATTTTTTATACCGTATTCTTTTTCTGTTATTTTCCTTATAGCATCTACTACTTCCTTGTCAGGATATGTAGGTTTATTACAGGCCGTTAGAAATATCAGGCAGGCGGTCGCCAGCAGAAATTGTCTCATTATCAGTCTTTTATACTGCTTCTTTTGGAAGGTCTTTTCTTCCTGTTCTGATACGTATTGAATATTTCCTCTATCTCGTCATATTCAAGTTCTTCTTTTTCCAGGAGTTGTTCTACAAAAATATCCATCAGTTCCCGCTCTTTTACCAGCAGTTCTTCGACTTTTTTATGGCACAAATTAAATATTTTCTGCGTCTCATTATTTAATTTTTCCTTTATCGATTCCGAAAGCTGGTTTTCCGGTATTATAGTATAATCTCCCAGCAATCCCGCTTCGCCCATTCCGAGCATCCAGACCATACCATGCGCAATAGACATGGCATTCTTAAAATCCGAAGTAACACCGTCGGAAGTCACACCGAAAGCGAGTTTCTCAGCCACGTAACCGCCGAGCGAAGTCTGCACATTTGCCAGCAGCCTGTTTTTATCGCTGGTAAATATCTCTTCACGCGGCTGGTGATATACGGCTCCGAGCATCTCTTTTCTTGAAATAATAGAAGCCTTGAAAACATCATCCGTAGGATGGAGGAAACAAAGTACCAGAAGATGTCCCGATTCGTGATAGGCTATCCTGCGTCTCTCCTCGGCCGACATAGTCCGCTTCTGTTTCATGCCCATGTCTATGCGTTCTATAGCAGCCGATATCTCCTTGAGAGTGACTATTTCTTTTCTATCCCTTGTAGCTATGAGCGCAGCTTCTTTGATTATGTTTTCTATATCAGCAGGTGTTTTATAAACCGATTTACGGGCCAGCCTTGAAACATCTATGCTCTTATCATAGTTTATCGTTTTCAGGTAATGTTCGAACACCTGTTCCCTGCCTTCAAGACCCGGTTTACCTATAAAAAGCTTCCTGTCGAACCTTCCCGGCCTCAAGAGCGCCGGATCCATTATCTCTTCAGCGGCATTCGTAGCGCCTATTACAATAATATCCGAGTCGTCTTCCTTCAATCCGTCCATCTCGACAAGCAGCTGGTTAAGAGTAGTATTGGTTTCCTGTCCGCCGCCGAACATCGAAAAACTCCGCTGGCGGCCTATAGCCTCTATCTCATCAATAAATATAATACACGCTCCATAACCGTAAGCCATAATACGCGCCTGTGAAAAAAGTTTCCGCACTCTGCTTGATCCGACCCCTACGAAGATCTCGGTGAATTCACTGGCGGCCATGGAGATGAACGGAATATCAGCTTCAGTAGCTATAGCCTTGGCAAGCATTGTCTTTCCGCATCCCGGCGGTCCTATCATGAGCAGCCCCCTGAGTATCTTACCTCCTATCTTTGTCAGCATGGTACGGTCCTTTATAAGGTCCACTACCTCTTTTGCCTCAGCTTTAATATCGTCTATTCCTACTACATCCGTCCATTTGACGTTCACTTTCTCGCCTTTTATCTTGCTTTTATTCGTACCGGCAAGTGCGCCTCTGAAGAATATTATGTACATTGACACGAATATCATGGCGTTCATGGCGCCCATTATAATTTGGAACGGCATCTGAGCCAGCGTTATCTTCCTGTAGAAAGATTCGAGCGATGCTATACCGAGTACCGTCAAGATCAAAAGGACAATAACAAGGGCGCCGATGATGATCCATGTCTTGTTTATCATCCAGAACATTTTTGTTTTTCTATTCATAATTATATCTCCTGAATATAGATTTCCACGCACTTAATTTGTATTCTAAAAAGATTATAATAGTATAGTAAATAAGAAGTGATTATTAAAGTCCCGGTAAACTGAGGGCAGAATACTCACTCAGTGCTTAAAGGAATGTTCCGGTTAATAATACAGATAACCGGCAAGGTACTTCTTCCTGCTTATTATCTTTCTTCGAGCTCTATTCCGTCACACCTCAGTTAGAGTAGAGTTCGCTTCCTGAAAAATTCAGGTGATCAGGAGAAAGAATAGTGAATAGTTCTATATTCCTCTGCCGGCCGTCTGCACTCCAGGTTACAGTAACAGTTACTACCTTATAAGCTTCGGTGTAAGTGCCCACCTCATTTGCCGCATAGTTTACGTTAAATACCGTACCATACCTGGTATGAGCCTGGGGTCCCATAGAACCCAGATCATTATAGCTTTTAGTCTTTAATATTTCTATTTCTTCTTCGGCTATCTCAAGGGCATAGTTCACCCTTTTCGCTTTGACCCCCTGTTTCTGTCCGTAGCTGAAGAAAGCCACGCTCGTCAATGCGATCGAAGAAAAAAGAACCAGCGCCACAACTATTTCCATCAGGGTAAAACCTTTATTATTATTCATAGCTTCCTCCTGCTTAAAGCTGATTACTATTCACAACCCATTCATTGTCTTTTTTCTTCAACATATACTTACTGCTGAATGACAATATACTTCTGTATAGTATTTTCTTAAAATCTTCAAGCGGTACGGGTTTCCTGATAAAAGCATCCGCCCCCGCTTCCAATATCTTTTTTCTGTTTTCTTCAGAATAATAGCCTGTTATTGCCAGAACCTTTGTTTCTTTCCCGAGTTCATCCCTTATCCGGCGGCATATCTCAAACCCGTTCACACCGGGCAGCATGAGGTCGAGTATCACTATATCCGGTTTGAATTTCACTATCTTGCTGCCGGCCGTATAACCGTTAAACGCTGCTTCCACTTCCACAACATATTCAAGGTCATCGATCACAGCAAGAATAAATTCCCTTACATCTTCATCATCTTCAACAACAAGGACTTTGGGCATACTGCCTGCATCAAGCTCCGAAGGCACTGGAATATTGTTATTATACAGGAATTCAAGCAGGTAAACCTGTGTTATCCTGTTATGACCGCCGGGAGTTTTAAATGATTTTAGTTCGCCGGAATTGATCCAGCTGTTTATTGTGGCTGCTGTAACACCCAATAACCTGCTTATTTCTGTAGTTGTATAATGTTTTTTCATATCTTTCTAATCCCGTAATAATTATAATGCGAAATTTTTCATTTGTCAAGTATTTGACATATTTGAAGTATTATATAATTTCCAATTATTCTAACTTTATATACTATGATTATCGCTGTTTATAGGTAGGAAAATTGAAAAGACGGCGCCTTTTTCTGACTCAATAGATTTTGCTGTGATCCTTCCACCATGGTTTTCAACTATTCTGAATGCCAGACTCAAACCAAGGCCGGTACCCTCCCCCACATCTCTTGTTGTAAAGAACGGCTCAAAAAGATGTTCCCCGGTTTCGCCGTCAAAACCACTGCCGGTATCAGTGAACCTTATTTCGACATAATAATTGCCGTCAAGTTCTGCTATGCCTGTATATACAGTAAATTTGCCTCCTGACGGCATTGCCTGCATAGCATTATTGATTATGTTCAGAAAAGCCTGCTGGATAGACCTTTCCGAAACCTCTACCTGGGGCAGGTCGCTCCCATAGTCTTTAATCAGTTCTATATCGCTTGAAAGCATCTCGGAAGAACAGAATGTAAATGTAGTTTCCAAAATATCATTTATATCAACTTTATTCAGTTTAATATGTTCTCTTTCTTTTCTTGAAAAATCCAGCAAGTCAGCAACGATATTCTGACACCTGATCGATGCGCGCTCTATTTTCTGAAGCAGCGGATAACTTTTATCCTCATGATGTACCTTTTTAAGAAGGAGCTGCACATTTCCCAGTATTCCGGTCATCGGATTATTTATCTCGTGAGCAACACCGCCCGCCAGTTCGCCTATTGCCGCCATTTTGCTCAACTGGGTCATTTTATTGTGATATTCTTTCAGATCCGCAGCCATCTGGTCAAATGACCTTGATATACTATAGAACTCATTGTGTTCTTTTATTTTGATCTTGTAATCCAGATTCCCCTGGCCGATATTCTTTGAAGCTATCACCAGTTCTTTTAATGGCGCTGTTATTGACGTATATACACTTATGCCGGACAATATAAATACCGTCATACATATCATGATAAGGATAACAGAATAGAATGTCACCTTTTCATGAAAAGATCCAGCGACATTCCTTGATTCTTGTATATGTTTTTCAAGTCTGGCTATCATTGCAGCATACCTGTTTTTCAGAATATCTATCTCCAGCAGGATATTCTGTTCGCCCATTTTTACAGCTGTACCTGACATTTCGCGATACATAGGTCCGGCGGATTCAACAAGAAGTTGCTGGGATCGTGTTATACTGTCTTTCATACCCTCCACACTGACGGTTTTATTTTTTTCTTTTTCATCCGGACCGGAGGGAACGGATACCGGCACATTATACTCTTTGTCAGAATAGACCTGGTCTTCAAATATCTTTACCTGTTCATCGAATATCCCGGCTGTCGCTTTCATAGCTTCCAGACGCTTAACCAGGTTTTCAGTCACATTATAGTAACCTGTCTGCTTATTACCTGTATAGAAATAGAATAGGGACATTAATGAAAAAAGAAGTATAAATATGACCAGAGTGACTGTTATCTTTGTTTTAATCAGCATGGGTTTTTTTATTTTTTTCTTATGTTTTACCGGCAACCGTGTTTTGTCGGGCGCCTCAAAGCCGGTTACCGGTTACAGCAGTTTTACAGTTTATTATGCAAGACTATTCTTCTGAGTTTTTTTATGGCTCTTTCCTGGATCTCTTTTGCCTTTGACGGACTCAATTTATATTTTTCACCTATATCTTTGTACGTGCATTTATCATCATTTACAAGCCCGAACCGCATCTCCAGGACACACCTTTCCTCTTCGGTAAGAAGACTAAGCAGACTTTCCACCTGTTCCAGGCTGCTTAAGTTGTCAACAACATTATCGGCTGAACCCTCTTCTTTTGGAACGATATCCTCCAGCGTACTTGTCTTGTCATCATCCAGATAATAATCCAGTGACCTGATGTTTTTTATCTTCATTGCGGACTGCAGGGTCTCACGCAGCTCTGCTATAGACATGTCTATTCGTCTGGCAAGTTCACCTATCTCCGGAGCCTGGCCTGTCTGCTGAAGCAGTATAGTCGTGGTCTTTTCGATCTTTTTCATATATCTCCAGATCTTCTCGGGTATCTGCACCACACTTCGTGATTTCAAAAAAGCGTCCTGGAAGTGTTTTTCAATCCACCAGGATGCGTATGTCGAGAACTTAAAGCCTTTGCCCGGATCGAATTTCTCTACTGCTTTCACCAGTCCTATATTGCCTTCTTCTATAAAATCCAGAAATTCTATGTTCATCCGGGGGTAATAATATTTTTTTGCAAGATTCACTACTAATGAAAGGTTATCCTGAATTATATTCAGGCGGGCTTCTTTATATCCCCTTGTCTTTTTTTTGATCTTATTGAAGAGCTTTTTTCTCTCTTCTTCTGTCAAGGCTGGTTTACTGTGTATTTGCTTAAGATAAAGCCTTAAGTTCTCAAAATTGCCCAAATTATCTGCTTCCTTACGCAGTTATTATACTACTGTACTGTTAGATATACTGCTTAACTGAATATACGCAGTATATCTAACAAAAGGAAAATATTTTTAAGTTTTAAATTATTCGCGTCTTCTTGTATTTTCAGCAATTTCCATAAGCAGCTTCACTATACCCGAAAAAGTATAGAGAATCGCAAAATAAAGGGCGCCTACCAGAAGAGCCACGATGCTCATACTGCGCGGACTGCCCGGCTGACCGCCGCCTATAAGAATTATAAAAAATGAAAGAACTCCCAGCACGCCCACTATATAAGCAAGCCATTCCATGATTTTTACAACGATCCCTAGAATCTTGTACGATTTCTCCATTTGAACCTCCTGTTCGTTACTTATTATCCTATTTTCAAATAATACTTAAATTTAACACAAATTGATTTTTTTTTCAAGTAAAATAATTTTATTCCCTGTTTTTAGGTATATTGCTGCTCTCTACAATAAAAAATTTCATCTCGTCTTCTTCAACAAATCCCAGGTCTTTCCTGGCTATAAACTTCATATAATCTTCTTCTGTCTCCATCCATTTTAGTTCATTCTCAGTATTCCCGTTCCATTCTTTAAGAGTATTCAGTTTTTCTTCATAAGAAGCCACTTCATTTTTCATGTTAAAAATATGCTTCAATGTTGATCCGGACAGATATAGTACAACAGCAATTATACCTATCAGGATGTAAAAAAGTTTTAGTCCTGTTCCTTTCACCCGTTCAGAATGTCTTAAACATGGCTCTTCCGCCGAGTTCTTCTTCAATACGCAGGAGCTGGTTATATTTTGCTATCCTGTCTGTTCGTGACAGGCTGCCTGTCTTTATCTGGCCGCATCCTGTAGCAACCGCTATGTCTGAAATAATAGTATCTTCGGTTTCACCGCTGCGGTGAGAAATAACACTTGTATAACCGGATTTTCTTGCGAGTTCCATCGTCCGGAAAGTCTCGCTGAGCGAGCCTATCTGGTTGACTTTAATGAGTATAGAATTCGCAATTTTTCCATCCACTCCCTTTCTTAGCCTATCCATATTCGTTACGAAAAGATCATCACCCACCAGCTGGACTTTCCCGGAAAGACACTCTGTCAGCATCTTCCATCCATCCCAGTCATCTTCTGACAATCCGTCCTCAATTGACAGGATAGGAAGATCCGCCACAAGTTTTTCATAATAGCGGACCATATCTTCACTGCTCTTTTTCCCTTCCAGGTTATATACTCCGTCAGAATAAAACTCCGAAGCTGCGGCATCCAGGGCAAGCGCGACATCTTCTCCCGGCTTATATCCTGCCTTTTCAATTGCATTGATAATAAGTTCCAGCGCTTCTCTGTTACTTTTAAGAGAAGGGGCGAATCCGCCTTCATCTCCTACAGAAGTATTCATGTTTTTGCTGTTGAGTATGCCTTTTAATTTATGGAACACCTCTACCGCTGTTCTCAGGTTTTCTCTGAAATTGCTTTTCCCTTTAGGCACTATCATGAATTCCTGTATCTCAAGATTATTATCTGCATGTTCTCCGCCGTTTATTATGTTCATATGCGGTACGGGCAGATAATAGTTGCCGGGCTGATAATCGCCGCCGCCCACGACATAGCTTTTCAGGTATCCGTAAAGGGGAAGGTTCTTCTCCTTTGCAGCAGCTCTGGCAACAGCCATTGAAACTCCCAGTATTGCGTTTGCTCCCAAATTGCTTTTATTTTCGGTACCATCAAGCTCCAGCATAGTATTATCGATCTCATCCTGCCTGTCTACTTCTATACCCTTCAGAACCGGCGCAATCTCTTTTATTACATTATTGACCGCTTTCAGTACTCCTTTACCGGAAAAACGGTCCTTATCATTATCCCTGAGTTCCAGTGCCTCATGTTTACCGGTTGAAGCGCCGGACGGGACTATAGCTCTCGATCTGACTCCGGTTGCTGTTACTACATTGACTTCGATCGTCGGATTTCCCCTTGAATCTAATACTTCCCTTGCTTTGATTTCAGTTATTTTTCCCATTATTCATCCTTTCTTATACATATTCCTTCTACTGCCTGCAGCGGATATCCTAAAAACCTTTTTCTGTCCTTTCAGGTTTAGCTAGATACCGAAATATTCCTCTGCCGATCTGAGGAGAGCCTCATTGTTCTCCGGAGTCGTGCTTTCCAGGTATATTCTGATAACCGGTTCTGTACCGGAAAAACGCACACCCAGCCATGTATCCTTCTCTTCCATTATAAACTTATATCCGTCAATACGGTTAACGGATTTTACGGCAAATGCGCCGAATGCTTCTGGAAGGCTTTTATCAAGTTTTTCCTTTATCTTATTCATCAAGCCGCCGGTTAAACGGTAGTTTTTTCTTAATGTAATAAAACTGCCTACTTTCTTATAAAGTTCATCGAGAATTTCCGACAGGGGTTTTCCTTCAGTCGCTCTCAATTCCGCCATAAGGAGACATGCCAGTATACCGTCCTTTTCCGGTATATGGCCGCCTATAGTGAGTCCCCCGCTTTCTTCACCGCCGACTATCATGTCTTTTTTAACAAATATATCTCCTATATATTTGAAGCCCACCGGAGTCTCTACTACTTCTACTCCCAGTTCTGCGGCAACAGCATCCATAAATGCTGATGTCATAACCGAGCGCGCCGCTACACCGCGATATCCTTTTCTATACAGGTGATAGAGCGCCAGTCCCATTACCTGATTCGGGGTTATGAATACACCGTTTGAATCCATTATCCCGAAACGGTCTGCGTCACCGTCCGTAGACAGGCCGATGTCATATCCCCCGCCCAGAAGTATGTTCCTCATATCTTCAAGATATTCTTCCGCGGGTTCGGGCCGGTGACCGCCGAAAAGTACATCTCTTTGGCCATTTAATATCCTCATGGAGTTATTTTCTATGATCTTAGACAAATATGACCTGCCGGCTCCATACATTGCATCATAGACACAAGAAAGGCTCTTTCCGATCAGTTTCGTGTCAATAAGTTCTTTTATCTTTTTAATATACGGGACAGCCAGATCGACGACCTGTATCATACCATTCTCTACAGCATCGTCGAAAAACGCCCTTTTTATACCCTCAGGATTATGCTCTAATCTACGGCAGTTTTCTTCTATTTTTTTTGTCGTATCCGGAAGAGCAGGCCCTCCCCAGGCCGGCGAAAATTTGATTCCTGAATATTCAGGCGGATTATGTGACGCAGTTATATTAACACCTCCGGAAAGAGAATTTTCTATTATATAGTGGGATATCCCCGGTGTAGGGGCGTCGATCTCAGAATAATGCACCTTAATGCCGTTTGCCGCAAGCACTTCGCTTGAAGCTGCAGCAAATTTTTCGGAAAGAAACCTGGGATCATAACCGACTACAACAGAACATTCTCTTTCCTGAGGTTCTTCTTTAATATAATCCGCTATAGCCTGAGAAACCAGCCTTACATTGTCAAAGGTGAAATCGTCACTTATTATACCTCGCCAGCCTGATGTACCAAAAGTTATGTTTGATCTACGCATCTTTATTCTGTCTCTCCTGCGCAATATCATCCGCACGTTTTTCTGCAACGACTATCCTCTCGTCAATAACCCGGTTTATCAATCTGGCAAGCGGTATTATCTCATCGTCTTCCCTTCTCAATTTCACCCTTTTAATTTTCTTAGCGATCAGTAAATTAAGCTGTTTTTCCAGTGCATATAACGGTCCTGCTATCTGGAAAGATATATGTTTGGCCCAGACCGCCGCAACGACAATAAGGATAACAGCCACCAGCGGCAGAAACCAGTTCAGCCAGGAAAGGACTTCGGTAAGCCGCTCTTCAGTATATCCCGAGAACCCGGCCTGATTGATCTTTATCCTGAGTGCGACATAAAAGGTCAACAGAGAAACTGCCATAAATCCCGCAATATTTATTACAACAAGTCTCAGTATTTTCTTTTCAAAATTACTTTTTATTATTACCCTTGATCTTCTTTCTGTTTCTTTTTCTTCTTCCATTTATCCTCCCGTTACCGCCGAAAAACCATCGGCGACAGCGTAATAGTATATCACAAAATGCCCTCATTTTCAAACACTTTTAAAAGCTTCTTAAACCCAGGTATATCTATATTCTGCGGCCTTATATCAGGCCGTATACCTCCGGCCGTGATCAGCCGCGCCATATCGGAAGCAGGTCTTGCAAAATATATACTAAGTGAATTCCGGAGTTTTTTTCTTTTGCTGCTGAAAGCCGCTTTTACAAGTTTATAAAAGTTCCCTGAGAGAGGGCCCGTCTTCCTGGTTATTGATATAACAAATGAATTTATTTTCGGCGCAGGGTCAAAATCTTCTCTGTTTACCATGAATTCTATTTTCGCATCCCCGGTTGCTCCGCACATAACGGAAAGAAAAGAATATTCCGGCATACCGGGACCGGCGGCTGCTCTCTGTGCTACTCCATCAGGCAGCATAAGGACACATTTTTTCCATTGAACCCCGGTTCGCATTACCCGCTCTATTATTCTGCCGCATATCTGATAGGGTATATTACCGCATATCTTGTTGAAGCTCAGACTCTCCAGATCAGTTTGAAGAAAATCCGCGTTTATTACAGTAAGGTTCTCATGGCTGTCGTTTATAAGTCTCTCTGCCAGCCGGGCGTCTAATTCTATTGCTGTTACCGATGCAGAACTTTCTACCAGATATGATGTCAGGAAACCGCCGCCTGGACCGATTTCAAGGATATTATCTTCACTGTCGATACTAAGGAGTTCAGTTATCTTTCTTGCCGCCTCCGGATCAATAAGGAAATGCTGACCGAGTCTTTTTCCCATTAACCGGTATTTTCTGAAATCCGGGCCGCAAGTTCCAGAGCAGCTTTCATACTCCGGTAGTCGGCCATGTCTTTTCCTGAAATATCTATTGCAGGACCGTGGTCGGGAGATGTCCTGATAAACGGCAGCCCGGCAGTTACATTCACAAGAGGCCCGAGAAACACCTTGGCACCGGACAACACCTGGTCATGATATATCGAAATAAGAAAATCATATTCTCCCTCCACTGTCCTTTTTAATGCTTCATATGCGCCTAACGGGCCTGTGATATCTACTCCTTTATCTCTCAGTGTTTTCAAGGGCAGCTCAAGCAATTCGGATTCTTCGTTACCCATAATGCCTTTCTCACCTGAATGCGGATTAACAGAACAGATCGCGATCCTTGGCTGTGTGAAGCCATACCATGACTTAAGCGCATCACATACTATGTTGACGTGCTGTATTATATATCCGCTGTTTAATACTGATACAACAGATCTTAAAGGAAGATGAGTGGTCATAAGAGACATCTTTATGCCGGAAGAAACAAATACCATCACAACAGTTTCAACTCCGGCTAATCCGGCTATATACTCCGTATGACCGGTAAACCCGGGTCTCACTTCAGCAATGGACTCTTTGGTAACCGGAGCAGTAACAATTGAATTTCCGCTTTCAGCCCTGCATAGCCGGACCGCCGTATCTATATAATCTATGGAATCCGCACCGGGATGACCGGTAGTATCCCTGTGTATAAAATAAACCGTTTTATTCTTCCCATGATCGATATCTGCTGCCGGAGATATTTGCGTGCCGCATATATCTGCATATTTTTGCATTAGAGAAGAATTACCGATAACAATCGGTACGTTATTACCCATACTGCCTGAGCTGAATATGTCCGCAAGCCCTTTAAATATTATCTCGGGACCTACCCCGCGCGGGTCACCCATTGTGATATAGATCTTTTTCATTTTTTACAGCTTTCCACTAATATATTGCCTGGACAGACAGCTCAGAAAGTCAGAACCCCAGAATTTTTTTAAGGACCTGCCTTTTCTCTTCCAGGTCTTCCGGCCTTTTTATCGGATAAAACCTTTCTTTCCTGGCAACTTTTAAAAACAGAGTAGACAAGAATTTTGTCATATCGCCTGCCAGATGCTCAAATTGTATAACATCCTGCCCGGCGACCTGTTTCTTCACCAGGTACCATGGCAGGGAGAAATCTTTTTTCAGGCTTTCTGCATTTACCCAGTATGTTGAGCAGTTAAAAACAGGTATCTGTGATTGGTCAAAATTTTCCGGGAAACAGAAACCTTCAACCAGCTGCAGCTTCCCGTCTACGATTGCCGGAGCGCCTCCTTCGTCTCCGGGGTCTTTTAAGGCGACTTCAGCGGTGAGTTCGCAATTCTGCTCTATATGGAACCCCAGAATTACAGGCGCAACTCTGGCTCCAAGATTATCTACGTTAGAGAAAAAAATATATTTGCCGCCGGAAGAAAGAAATTCGTCCAATAAACCGCTGTCTCTGAAAGCATATGGGAAATCACCGTGGCCAGGACCGTAGAAGGCGTCTATTCCGGTTTCGCTTCTTAAATAAGATCCCTTCTCATCGATTCTCGGAGCTATATACTGATTAAACATCTTTATACTCCCGGGAACGCCGAAATATCCCTTATCATTAAGAAGCTGTTCTGTTTTAGCCGATGTGGCAAAAGAATTCATTATAAACAACTTTATCTCAGGTGAAACTTTAGAAGTTTCCTTTATCTTTAATTCCAGAAAACTCAATCCGTCAAAGACTTCGACCGCGCCTTTAACAAGACCGCCGAATCGCGTTCCCATACCGCCATTGAGAATAACTATTCCGAGTTCCCCTTTGGATATAGACTCTATTCCCCTCTGTTTCAATCTGCCGTATTCTCCGGAAGGCACAGGCGGCAGGGATATAAAATCATCTTCTGCCGGGCATTTCAGCATACCGCTTATTATGTTGTTCTCTTGTTTAAGATTACCTGTCCGGTAGGATTCTATGAGTCTTTCTATTTCTGCGGCTGGATAATGATATTCCTTAAGAAGAGGATGTTCGAGGCTCATTCCTTCAAATCAGTTTTGGAAATTTTCGCTTCATCACGCAGTTCCCTTAAGAATTTTTCGTACTGTTTCTCCATCTTCATCTGATAAAGAAGGCTTTTAAGCTTGTCTTTTGCTTCGGAAAAAGTCTTTTTTTCACTGCTCCTTTTACCGATAAGTTTGATAACATGATAACCGAATCTGGTCTTGACCGGTTTACTTATGTCTCCGACTTCCATGGCAAAAGCCACTTCTTCAAATTCTTTCACCATTTCTCCTTTGGAAAAATAGCCAAGATCCCCCCCCTGGGAAGCAGAAGGCCCCTCAGAATGTTCTTCTGCAAAACTGCTGAATTTGGAAGGATCTTTCTTCGCCATCTCATATATCTCGTCTATTTTTTTCTTCGATTCCTCCTGCGGCCGCTCTTCGCTTGTCGTTATCAATATATGCCTCACCCGGATCTGTTCGGGAGACATCATCTCGCTTTGGTGTTCATCATAGTAAATTTTCAGTTCTTCGTCCGGCGGTGGAGATATCTTCCCATTAACATTCTGGTTTATCAGTTTTATAACCATCAGCTGATTACGTACATTCTGCCGGAATTTTTCCCCTGTCATAGCCTGTTTTGATATTTCGTTCTGGAACTCCATCTCACTCGGAAAACGCCCGCTTATCTCATCTACACCCTGGTCGACTTCAGCATCTGTCACACGGATATTGTCTTTTTCCGCTTTTTCTATCAGGAGCTTTTCATCTATCATCTGTTCCAGTATATTCGCTTTGAGCTCATTTATCTTATTATCTTTATCCGGACTGGTAAGAACTTTCTGGTATTCGTCTATTATGGCTTTTGCCCTGCTGTTGTATTCCGAAAGCAGTATAACCTTACCGTTCACCCGGGCAATGACCTTGTCTACGACTTTTTCTTCAGCATACAACTGATATGCGCATACGCTTAATAAGTATATTGCAAAACCTAATATTTTTTTACTCATTTTCCTTTTCCTCTTTATCTTCTTCCGTTAATTTGATATCGTCAAGCACTTCGTAGTTCACTTTTACATTATAATCTCCACGGTACTGTTCGATAACAGAATTAAACTTCTCTTTTTCCAGTCTTATCCCGATCTCTTCCTTTGCTTCTTCAAAACTTTTCTCACGGCCCCGGCGCCTCCCGGTAAGTTGTGCGATATGATATCCAAAAGGTGTCTTAATGATGTCACTTATATCGCCTACTTTTTTTAAGCTGAAAACCTCTTTTTCAAACTCCGGAGGAAGCATCTCGCCCCTTCCGAAATATCCCAGGTCCCCGCCGCTTATCGCCGTTATCGTATCTATGGAATATTCGTTGGCGAGTTTTTCAAAAGATACCCTCTTTGAAAGTTCCGTCATGACTTCTTTAGCGGTTTTTTCATCACTCAATAATATATGACTGACTTTTATCTGCTCGGGATTCAGAAAGTTTTCTTTGTTCTCTTCATAATTATCCCTCACTTCCTGATCGGAAATACGGATAACTTCCCTCTGCAGATAATCCATCACCGAAGCCAAAAGGATCTCCCTCTTAGCATCCTTCAACCGCTGAATTACTTCCGGCCTTTTGTGTACATTGAGGTTTTCGCACTTCTGCAGCAGGACTTCTTCCTTTATTATCCCGGAAAGATACTGCCTTTTGCCGCCTTCAGTGGATATGAAACCGAGATAATAATCAGGCAGTTCTTTTATTCTCCTTTTGAATTCGCTGGAAGTTATTTTCCTTGATCCTACATATGCGACTATGTCTTCCCGGCGCTTGCAGCCCGAAGAGAATACCAGCAGCATTATAAATATTATTATTTGACTTTTTAAAATCATAACAAAAATCTGTTTGAGCCCGTTTCGGACGATTTAATTAATCTTACACAAATTCATATTATAAATCAAGCACCGAATTTTTTGAGCCTTCCGGCCTGCGAAAGGAGCAACTGAATAACATCTACAGCATGAAATGTCCCGTATACTCCTCTTAAACAGTCCTGCTCGGTAAAAGCCAGTTTTTTACATGAATTATTCCTCATACGGGTCCCTTTTATCATGATCGGGTTCGGATGCCATGAATGCGATTTCATAGGTGTAGGAGTAGAATGATCTGCAGTCACACAGATAACTTCCGGTGACAACTTTAATATTTTCGGGAGAAATCCGTCAAATTCTTCTATGACTTTTACCTTTGATGCACGGTTACCATCTTCTCCGTATGAATCTGTCTTCTTTACATGCAGATAAAAGAAATCGTACCGATCGTATAGTTCTTTCAGTTTATTGACTTCGTCTTCTATACTCACAAGCCCTTCTATCACATCCATACCTACAAGCCTGGACAGCCCCTTATACATGGGATATGTAGCTATAGCGCACGACTTCAATCCATAACGCTCTTCGAATGTCCTGATCCCTGGAACTTTTGCCATTCCTCTAAGAAGGCAGGAATTAGCCGGATTTTCATCTTTGAGTATCCGGTTGACACTTGCCATGAACTTATTGGCAACTTCTTTTGCTTTTTCCGATTCTTTATCAAGAGCCTCCACCGGCCTTTCCTTTAACCCGTTTACTTCAGGGTCGGCATCAAGAAGATTATCAGATAAACCTTCACCTCTGAAAACGACAACAAACCTGTGTTCTTTGCCGGGATATACTTTTATATCAACCCCGTTTACAGGCTGCAGGCTTTCTTTTAATTTTGCGCAGAGGCGCTCATTCTCTTCAGTGGGAATACGCCCGGCGCGCCTGTCTTCTATTATACCGTCACTGCTGCGTGTGGCAAAATTTGCTCTTGCAGCAAGGTCATTTCCCGTTAACTTCAGCCCGATCCCGAGCGCTTCGAGCACACCGCGGCCTATTTCATGCTCCAGCGGGTCATACCCGAAAAGAGAAAGATGCGCCGGCCCCGAACCGGGAGTTATCCCCAGGTCAACCGGTATGGTAAGTCCCAGCTCAGAATTTCCGGCAAGTTCATCCAGGTTAGGGGTAGATGCCTCTTCCAGCGCTGTTTTCCCCGAAGAATCAGGTATATCTCCCACACCGTCCATAACAACAAGTACTATCTTGGAATCGTTTTTGCTTATCAATTTTGCCAGTTTGTCTTCACCAATCATAAGAAGTTCCTTTCTTTTTTTCTACATATTTTCTTGCTGCCTCTCCTGCCGCAGCCCCCTCGCCACAGGCTGATATTACCTGCCTGAGAGAACCCCGCCGGCAGTCCCCCGCAGCAAATAAGCCGCCGACAGAAGTCATGTAGTCGTTTCCCGTAACAATAAACCCATTTTCCATTTCTATAATATCACCCAGAAAAGCAGTCTGCGGTTCGAGCCCGACAAATATAAAAACCCCGGCTACCGCGATACTTGAACCATCGCTGAAACCGATCTGCTCGACAAAATCATCACCTTTTATCTCGTTTAATTCTTTTCCCAGCAGCAATTCTATAACTTGATGATTTTCCACTTCTTCCCTGATTTTTTTTATTGCCCTCAACCTGGGCCTCCGGTGAACCAGGTATACTTTACTGGCAAATTTTGCAAGGAACACCGCCTCTTCACATGCAGTATTGCCTCCCCCTATTACGGCAACCGTCTTATCCCGGAAAAGAGGTCCGTCGCATACAGCGCAGTAGGAGACTCCCCGGCCGGTAAATTCCTTTTCACCGCTGACACCAAGGGTCTTCATAGATGCACCTGTAGAGATGATGATACCCGGCGATTCAACTGACGTCCCCTGCTCTGTCTCTGCCCGGCAGCTATCACTCCCGGTGATAATGGTTTTAACTGTCCCCGCCATAAATTCGGCACCGAATTTCTCTGTCTGGGACCTCAGCCTGTTTGAAAGTTCCGCACTCGGTATGCCATCAGGAAATCCAGGGAAATTTTCTATCGCTTCAGACAGCCACAACTGCCCGCCCGGCTGTGCTTTTTCGATTATAAGTGTATTCATTCCCGCTCTTGAAGCATATAATCCTGCTGTCAATCCGGCAGGCCCCCCTCCTATTATAGTTATATCACGTTTATCTCCCATCTCTAATCACTCTCCTCATCTCTTCATGTATCAGACCGTTACTGGCTATAACTTCTTTCTTGTCCGGTGTATATGCAGCTCCTGCAAAATCTGTGATCACGCCGCCGGCTTCACGTACTATGAGCATCCCGGAAGC
>JBDRKX010000002.1:0-7002 GCA_043813605.1 Elusimicrobiota bacterium
AAGCTCAAAGCATCTTTGCTTTCAGATGATAATTCATGGCAATCTTTCTGGAGGCTGCGGTACGAGCGTCAATATAATTCTAAGCGCAAATACTTTAGGAAAGCTGCTTAGGGTCTACAATTGCGGGGATGCACCCAATCAGTCTTCGAATCAAATGTAGCAGCAAAATGATAATGTCCTATTCTGCTATGGTGATAGCAGAATAGGACAGCATGAACAAGGACATTATCAATATGAGCGGGAAAGAGTTAAACAGACTTAATCTGATCCATAAAGTACTGGATAGGAGATTATCACAAAAGGAAGCCGCTGATATGCTTAAGCTTACTGACAGGCATATCCGCAGGATTGTGAAGAAGATACGGCTATACGGCGATCGCGCGATAATTCACGCAAGAAGAGGGAAAGAATCTAAACGGAAATTTACCGATGACTTCAAGGATAAAGTGGTTAAAACAGTTAAAACTTCGTATTCTGATTTCGGCCCTACTTTAGCAGCTGAAAAACTGGATGAGCTTGATAGTATAAAACTCAGCAGAGAGACATTAAGAAAATGGATGATAGAGAAGAACATTTGGATCCCGAGAAAACTCAAAGACAAAGGCAGTGCCCATTACTGGAGAAAAAGGAAAGACTATTTCGGAGAGATGACCCAGACCGACGGTTCTATACATGACTGGCTCGAGGGACGCGGTCCGGAAATGATCCTTATGGCTTACAATGACGACGCTACAGGTAATGTCTTCGCCGGATTCTATGATGCTGAGACTACTTATGCGGCTATGGATAGTTTCAAACGTTACATAAAGAAATACGGCATTCCAGGGAGTCTATACTTCGACAGGAACAGCATTTACAAGACCAATAGACAACCCGATCTTGAGGAATGTCTTAAGGGTATAAATCCTGCGACACAGTTTGAAAAAGTCATCAATATACTGGACGTACAACCCATTTTCGCATATTCACCTCAGGCCAAAGGCAGAATAGAACGCACCTTCAATACTTTCCAGGACAGACTGATCAAAGAGATGCGCCTGGCAGGTGTATGCGATATTAAAGGCGCCAACAAATTCTTGGTCTCCTATCTTCCCAAATACAACAAAAGATTTTCTGTGCCGCCGGCAGAGAAAACGGATATGCACCGCGACATACCGAAGAATATGGACCTTGAATGGGTATTCTCTTTCAGGGAAACCCGTACCGTTTCAAATGATTTCACTGTACGTTGGAAAAACAGGGTTTTTCTTATCAGTAATCCCAGCCTAAAGATGAAACGATCGAAGATCCTTGTAACAGAAAACCTTAAAAAGAAGATCAGGCTGTGCTATAAGGACAGAATACTGCCGTTCAAGGAAATCACCAAAGACACACTTGAACAGGTACGAAAACGCAGATCTCTTATGTTTGTGCGCTCCTCGAAGAGTCCTGCTAAAGTCTATAAGCCGGGACCTGACCATCCCTGGAAGACCGGATACAGACCTCAAAGTGGAATATCATGCAAATCCAAATAGGGCATTTCTACTTTGCTTTGACAGTCTTTTCTCTTATTACTGTTTTATGTTTGCTTTTTTTCTGTCTATTCCATATAATCCTATAGATTATTATCCTATATATTTGGCTCGGCAGGGAGGTTTTTATGGACAAAGACAGCTTTTTTGTAAAATGGGAGGCCCAGGACGAGGACCTTGAAAATATTACCGCGCAAAAACCCGCGATATTATAGTAAAATGTTTTTTTACTGCCCAAAAAGAGACATTTTTCAGCGCAAAAGAACGGGCAGGGAAGTCTTTGTCTGATGACGATCTGTTGAAAAACGTTCGCGGTATGGTCAGAATGGGATTTAACGAGGCCGGTGAAGACTATGATAATCCTACAAAAGAAGGGATAATAAAAGTACTGCAGTATCTTGGGCGGGCCTCGGCATCATGGGGAACCCCGGAAGAGATAATAGAACACCATAAAAAGGAATTGAAAAAGATTATAACCGCTTTATAAGATGCTCTTTATAGATATCTATTTTCCCAGAGGGAGTTCTGTCGCCGGTTTGCCTGCTATTCCCCAATCGTTTTTTTTATATTCCTCTATCAGCACATGCACTGCCTCAGGCGGGCAGGCAATTGATTCGACCGTTGATTCGGTGATGGATCTTATCAGTTCCTTCTTTTGCGCTTGAGTCCTTCCCTTCCATAACTTTATCTGAATTACAGGCATTTTCCACCTCCCGGAAAGCTATTCTTTGCGCAGGACACCTTCTGCTGCCAGTATTCCGGATGCCGCAGCGCCAACTATACCCCTGCTCACACCCGCGCCGTCTCCGGCAACATATATATTCGACCCCGCACACAAATATTCATCTGTCTCGACCTTCAAACCGTGGAATTTCAGTTCAGGCCCGTAAAGAATGGTTGAATCGTTTGCAAGCCCCGGCATTATGCTATCAAGCCTGTCAATTGCATTTATAATACTTTCCATGTATCTTCCCGGCATAGCCAGCGTTATATCCCCGTATGTAACATCCTTCAGGGTAGGTTCAAACATGAATTTTTTCTGGTTGCCTTCCCTACTCCTGCGGCCCTTCTTTATATCTCCCAAACGCTGCAATATCGGTTTTTGCCCACCCAATCCATTGAATAGCCTAGCTATCAGATTTGCGTATGTGTTAGTGTTAACAAGAGGTTCGGTCAGCGGTATTGTGACCAGCACGGCAAAATTGGTATTCCCCGAACTGTTCTCAGCATCAGAATGACCGTTAACCAGAACAAATACACCGTGGGCCTCAATATCCACATACCCATCAGGACAGGTGCAAAACGTTCTAACCTTGTCATTGTATTTATCACTTATAAGATAGAACTTCATATCTCTCGATATATTTACTATATCAGCCGCAATCTCCCGCTTAACTTCGACACGGACCCCGATATCTACCGGCCTGTATGTAAAAGGAATATAATGGCTATGGAGGATCTCCTCCAGCCAGGTCGCGCCACCTCTGCCGGGAGCAAGTATTATTGCATCATACTCGAGCGGTTCAAGATTGTTTACTTCCTTATTGAATATGAATTTTACTCCGCTTTTTTTCAGGTCATCTCTCACCTTGATCATCAGTGCGCTTAATTTGTCTGATCCTATGTGTGCCTGCCTTGAATGCACAAAATCAATGCCATGCTGCATCGCTTTCTTTTTGAGTTCCGCGACCTTTTCGGCTTCATCTTCCACGGCCGTAATGTCATAATACGCAAACCCTTTTTCTACAAGTGATATCAATTTCTCTACTTTTTTCTTATCAACCAGTTCAGCGAGATTGGTTCCTATATTCGTATTGAATATAAGTTTGCCGTCTGAGAAAAGACCGGCACCGCCTGCACCGTAAATAATATTACAGGGGTTGCACTTGGTACATTGTCCCCTTAGAGAAACCTGACAACTCCTTTCTTCTATATCGTGGCCTTTGTCTATTACAGTAACATCGACCTTGCCGGCAAGTTTAATAGCCGCAAAAAGACCGGCTGAACCTGCACCTACTATAATGACCTTCTTTTTCGAATTCAATTCAAAGCTCCTTTACCTCATTCACTTCCGGTCCGTACGAGATCAACGATAACTTCGGATATGGATATACCGCCTCAAGCTCTTCTTTTAACTTTCTTAGGAATTGTTCTGCTTCCGCCGGCAGTTCATGCCCGCGTATATCACCGAATACATCCATATGCGTTATACATATCTTTGTTGCTCCGTTGATCTTGACCGCTTTCACTGCATTTTCCCATTCAAATCCGCCGATTCGTCTTTTTCTTCCACTCACTGTACCCACTTCGCCGCCGTCCTTATGGTACCATTCGGGTACTTCCTTTATTTCTTCGGCCAATGGCCCGGCTGCCACCCTGGTAGTATACGGTTTAAACACTATATATACGTCATCAACCGAACCCGGGCCGACGCCGACTTCCCCCATGAATGTAGAGGCCGTTGTATCCCTGCTGGTTACATAAGGATACTCCCCGTGTATCAGGCTTAAACTGTATCCCTGGTCGCCCTCGAGCAATACTTTCCCGCCTTTTTCCAAAACCCTGAATATCTCTTCTGTTGTATCCGACAGGTACGGCTTTAATTCGGCTATATCTTTTGCAAAAACAAGGCTATCCCGCCTCTTTATCTTGTCTATTCTCGCCTGCCCAAGCCCGGTACCGACACTCCCGATACCGCTCATCAGGTGCTGATCGGCACGCTCCGCCTCACGCTGTTCAGCTGTTATCACGGTAGCAAACATGTCAACTCCCAGGCGCCCGGTTCCTTCAAGCCCGGTCTTTTCTATTTCATCAAGCAGTCTCCCTGCATCAACGAATGCGCCGCGACCGATAAGGAGTCTTGACGAACTGTTAATGAAACCGCTCGGGACTGTAGCAAGTCCCAGTACATTATCATTGCATTTAATGGTATGGCCCGCATTCGGCCCGCTTATACGGACACATATATCATAATTGTCCCTGCAAGCAAGATAGGCCGCTATTTTACCCTTTCCCTCATCACCCTTCTGCCCCCCGACAACTATAGTAACCGGCATAATCCAGTCTCCTTTCCAATCTACAATATTAGCAAATTTGCCGATTGAGTCAACTGTCTTAAAAAAATATCTCTTTTATTCTATTCAGACAGCAGGATGCCTACCAGCGCACACCTGCAACCGCCCATCTCCCGGGCGAAGGTACCGAACTGAAATCACTGTATTGTGAATTAAATATATTCTCCACTCTGATAAATATATCTGTCGCTGCCAGCTTTTTTGAAATACCCGCATCTATCCTGCTGAAATCTTCCTCTTCCCTGCCCTCTGGGACTGCCCATTCGCCGGATGTTATCACGGTTAGATGATTGCCCATATGCATCTTGATCATAAAATTTATTCTGTGCCTCAAGTATTTAAGACTATATTTGGAATAGTATGTGTCGTCATTTGCAATATCCGCGAAGAAATACCCCAGCTTATAAACTAATGCTCCGCTTCTACCCCCGATATTCATATTAACTGTGTCATTAATACCGGATCCGCGGTTTTCAGCCTGCCATGGCCCATTCGCCGATTGACCTACCCAGTCGATCAGATCGCTGCGTTTTCTGATTCCACAAGTAATACTCATTTCAACAGCCGCCGTAATCGCGATATCCGCCCCCACCTCCACATCTTCTCCTTTTTCCGGACATAATTCAATGTTCCCTTTATTTGCCGGAGAATTATAATAAAGTTCCGTAAAGGTCGGGCGCCTGTAGGACCCGCCCCATGATGCCCTGAGTTTTATCCTTTCAGAGATCCACCAGCCTGCCGAAACCCGCGGTACTACTATTCCTTCCTTTCTTATGCCCCCGGAAATAACAATGTCCGGAGCCGGTCTCAGCGTATATTCGGTAAAACACGATAAGATACACCTGTTATGTATCCCCATACTGGAGGAATCCAGGTATTCCCCCTTTGTGTCAATACCAATTAACAAGCCGCCGTATCGGGTTTCAAGCATGCCCGAGAGGATGTCATTTGTATGATTATTTTCATAAAATTCCGGCATATCCGCATTTAATACGAATCTGTCTATGTGCCGGCGCCACATAACAGACGGTCTCAATATCATCCCTGAAATCTCCTTCCTGCCGGACCCGCTGATTATTATAGTCTCATTCCACTCTCTTGAAGGCATTCCCCAGCCGGGCGTGTAAAAATCAAATGCGCCGAATTCTTTGTTCATATAACCGGCGCTGACCTTCAGATCTCCGTAGTTCATACTATCAAAAAAACTGATATTGGATGAATCTGTCTGAGGATGATAATTGCCTGTATTCCTTGCTGCAAAAGAGAACATATTTGAATATCCGCCAAAATCCCGGTTTAAGACTATTTCGCCGCCGCAGGTTTCAAAATCCCCCCCGTAGACCGTCAGACTGTCTTTTTCACCGGACGTATCGGAGACTATGTTAATAACACCCCCCATTGCACCGGAACCGTGGCTGACTGAACCATGTCCCTTCATAAGTTCAATGCGTTTTACCGCCCCGGGCGATACCGGCAGATTCATGTTAAAATGTTCTGTCTGCGGATCGTTTACCGGAATACCATCGAGCATAATGAGGGATTGCGCCGCACTGCCGGCGCAGATGCCTATGTCCTGCTGTATTCCGGATGGGCCCCGGTTCATTATGTATATGGATGAAAAGTTGTTTATTATGCTATCCAGTGGAGCAGCATACATATCCGAAAAATCTGATTTATTAAGTATTTCTATATCTCTGCCTGATTCAACACCTGAACGCGAACCGACGACGATAAGATCAGGGAGCTCTATATGGGACAACGCATTTACAGCACCTGTTAGAATAAAATAAAAGGTTATCAGAAAAATTTTGTTTATCATTATTTTTTTTGCTGAATATCGAATATAGGCTATATATTGCACTGTTCCTTGTCAAATAAGTCTACAAGCCCAGTATTGCTTACCTTTATGAAAGATCTACGGGCAGGGACGGTGATTTTCAGTGGCCCTGCCGGTTAATACCGGGGATGTAAAACTATTGTTCTTTTTATTGCAAGGAAAACAGCAGGTAAGCTAGCTTCATATGAATTTCTGTAATATATCCCGGATACCTTCTTCGGCGGTTTCCAGGATATATTTATTTTCTATAATGTCTTCAATGATTCCGTCGATTATCACGAAATAATCATCTTCTGTCCCGCGGCGCTTGAAACTCTGCATTGCCATATTGATCTGCACTTTACTATATTTCTCGTAATCGCCGCCGTCCAAATACCTTGTGGATGCTTTCCAAGTACTGGTTTTTATCAATTCCAGAGCCACATATTCGTTAAATCCATATTTTGTTCCCTGAAATCGCCGGAACAATACAATATTAACAGTCTAACCTTGCCCGAGCCCTGCGGAATAACCCCGCCCGCAGCCTTTCAGCCACAAAGCGGCTTCATACTGCACCAACCCGAAAAAAACCACCCTTTGC
>JBDRKX010000003.1:0-3200 GCA_043813605.1 Elusimicrobiota bacterium
TTTTAAAGCTCAAAGCATCTTTGCTTTCAGATGATAATTCATGGCAATCTTTCTGGAGGCTGCGGTACGAGCGTCAATATAATTCTAAGCGCAAATACTTTAGGAAAGCTGCTTAGGGTCTACAATTGCGGGGATGCACCCCAAATGGGGACGGGCCTTGTCTTGAATTCTATTTCCGCCATAATTCAGTATTTTATTTTTATCCCTTTTAAAAAGCAATAAACAAAATCGACCAAGAAATATCTTAAATATTCCTGATTAGTCGATAATCCCGATATGTTTTATTTTCAATTAATACCTCTAAGTTATTCACAAGAAAAATAGGGCAGCCAAACTTAACGTGGCGAACCCATTTTTTTTGAAACAGAATTGTGAATAACAGGACGAAAGATATAATAATTAATTGAAAATCCCGGTAAAGTTGTTATATGCAGAGGATTAAACTTTCAGAGCAAGATTGATGATTTTCCGGATGAGCGATTCATAAGGTATTCCGGCCTTTGCCGCTGACATGGCAAGATCTTCTTTGGGAGCAAGAGCAGGATTGGCATTAGCTTCTATAACGTATATTTCGTTATCGGATGAAAGCCTGAGATCGAGTCGTCCATAACCTGTTATGTTTAGCGCGCGATAGGCTTTCTTGGAGAGATTAATTATCTTTTCATTTATACTGTCCGGCAGATTATTAGCGAAACCATTCTCTATTCCCCATTTTTTTCTGTATTGTTTATCCCATTTAGCCTTATAGGTGGCCATCTTGGGATCTTCGTCAGGGACATTTGTGAATGTCATCTCCCGTACCGGAAGCACTTTGAGCTGTTTATTTCCCAGTATGCTCACATAGAGCTCTCTGCCGGCTATATATTCTTCGGCAATAGCGTGCATGCGGAAACTGTTATGGATGAACGCGATCCTGTCATACAGGTGTTCTTTGTCATCTACAAAAGAACCCTGCGATATGCCTATGGAAGCTTCTTCGCTCAGCGGTTTAACGACAAGCGGGGAATTTAAGTTTTTTATGGAGTTTTCTGCGCGAATCCATGCGGAAAACCTGGAAATCCGGCACTTTTATCTTATGGTATTTCAGGATCTTTTTGCTCGTTGCCTTGTTCTTGCAGAGCGCTACTCCGTCGGTAATAGAGCCGGTATACGGCACCTGGAGCAGTTCAAAGAGTGCAGGGATGTTTTTCTCATATATCGACATGCCATGAAAATTTTCCGTAAGATTAAAAACAAGATCGGGTTTGCCGCCGGTTATCCTGTCTGTAATAAGATCGATATTGTCGTATGCGCCCAGGATACTTGTATTGTGACCGAGTATTTTCAGGGCTTTTATAACAGATACTTCTGTAATCCAGGCTTCTTTCTTGAATTCCTCGTCGAAATTCTGGTCTTTCGGCGGCGGCCCTACACTGTCAAAAACAACAAGTATATCGAGTTTTTTCATTTCCCCTTTTTGAAACTTGCGGTATAGTAGTAGTTCATTGTAAGAGTAGTAATATAAGCCGTTATCAGGTGTATTATCTCTCCTTCTTTAGATGATGACCGGATATTAAGCTCTCTGCATCTCTGCAGGATTTTTTTTATTATGTCATTTATAACATACTTTTTCTCACCTGTCAGAAGGGCTATGTTATCCAGTATTTCCGGCCTGTATTTACGGATGATCTTCCCGACATCCTTATTCGCTTTAGTGTCTTCTTCAGGGAAAATCCTCAGGAGCGTAAAGTCATGGTAATCGGGATATGCGTCAGCATACAAGTCTCTTTTTCTTTTATAATAGGTTCTTAAAGTCATTTTACTTTTGTCAATTGACCAGTACTTTCTGCCTCTTTTTATTTTCGGGGATTTCGGAGCGATCTCGTGCATCAGTTTGTCAATATACTCGAGCTTATTAAGAGCGTTCCATCCGGTATACTGTTTTCGCCAGTCTGATCCGGATGCGAGCCATACAGCGAAAGTCTCTGCAAAATCTTCGTCAGGATGGTATTGGGCATAATAGTTGTCCAGATGCCGCACGTAATTCTTGCTGTAAGGATGATATTTGTAGCGCGCGGGATAATCAGCCGAAAACGGTCCGAAGAATTCTCTCCATTTTCTCCTTCTGTGGAGCAGATAAGCATAATTGATCGCATGCCCGGCCTCATGTCTTAAGAGTTTCATGCAGGCGGCTCTTTCCCCTCCTTCGATATCTTTTATCATTTTGTGTTCAAGTTTCATGAGCCGCGGATGAGCAAGGTAAAAAGCGATCCCTATTACGGGCTCTCCGTCAGGAGTGAGCCATTCATCAGCCAGGTAGCAGGAAGGCTTGAATTTTATGCCATTGTCTTTCAGCTCTTCGTAAAGTTGTTCTATGCATTCCTTGAGCCAGGTATCTTCAATCTTCAGGTTAAGATCACAGAACCTCAATTCGAGCAGTTCATTATCATTTAGGTTGTTCAGATCCATAACAGTTTTATTATTCAGGAAAATATTCTATCATAATTAGATGATAATTTACATACTTGACTGGAATAACCGGCGGAAATCCGGATTACATATAGGCAAAAAATAAATTATTATATAGTAAGAATATATGGGGGGAATGAATCGTTCTTCGTAGTTTGTAAAATATATATTTAACAGGAGTTTGACTATGAAACAACCGAAAGGGCGCATGAAGATAATTTTATTGGGAATGAGTCTGATATATCTATCCGGCTGTGCCACCGTGCCGCTGATAGGAAGGAAGCAGATGAACTTTATACCGTCTTCCCAGATGTCAGCGATGGGAACAAACAACTACAGGTCATTTATATCCGGCGCGAAACTGTCAAAAGATGCCGAAAAAACAGCAATGATTAATAGAGTCGGCCGGCGGATATCAGCCGCATCCGAAATGTTCCTCAAAGAGACAGGCCGCGGATCGGATATCAAATACTATGAATGGGAATATAACCTGGTAGATGACGACAAGACCGTTAATGCCTGGGCTATGCCCGGTGGTAAGATAGTGTTTTATACAGGTATTCTGAAACTGGCAGAGACGGAAGACGAGATAGCGGTCATCACGGGGCACGAACAGGCTGTGTCGTAACCAATTTTCAAATAGACCAATAGCTGTATAAAATGTAATTTTACGGAGATACTCCTGTGAAAAACTAATAAATTCGGATTTACTGAATGAAATATACTATTATTTGCCTAAAGCCGGACCTCTC
>JBDRKX010000004.1:0-35650 GCA_043813605.1 Elusimicrobiota bacterium
CATCTCGTCGTTCGTATCTCAAAAGAAAATATAGTATCTTGTTACTCGCATTTCGTATTTTGCGAGATATGCTTCACGATTCACTAGATACTATTATTAATGCTGATGTCCGGGAACTGCCTGCTGTTTATCATCGCTGCCTTCAAGAGCCCCTCCATATTGTGAAGAAGCGGGGCCGGAAAGCTGACTCTGTGAGTCAAGTAAAAAATTTGCTCTTACAACAACCATATCGCCTTGAGCAACTCCTTTTTTTATATTGATCATTCTCTCTTTTTCCATATTGATAAGTGTTATTGCCTCATATCCGACTTCCACTTCATGCTGCATATATTCACCTGAACCCACATCAACATAAACAAGTTTTCTTTTACCTGTATCAAGTACTGCATCCCTTGGAACGGAAAGCTTCTCACCCAGATGTTTTAAAATTATTACTTTTACATACATATCAGGTTTAAGTTTCATTCCCTCATTAATAACTTCTGCTCTTATCCTCACTGACCTTGTTTTGGGATTAAGTACAGAATCTATTGCTTTTATATTACCCTTAAAATATTCACCCGGATATGCCGTTGCCTCCACCGTCATCTCCTGTCCCTCTTCAATCAATCCAAGTTCAAACTCATAGATATCAGCGTATACCCATACTGTTTTTTCAGGCAGGATCAGGTTATTATGTACTTTCTTTGTTTTTCTGAGTTCGTTGATCATAACATCGTTGAGTCCAAGCAATTTCAGTTTGTATGCTGCTTCCACCAGGAGGTTCTCTGCTCTCTTTTTGGATTCACCTATAAGGCTTGCGCTCATTTTCTCGGCTGATTGAATAGCCGTTATATATTCTTTTTCCGCCACAACCAGTTCAGGATCATATGCGACTTTTCCCACAGTTACTATTTCCTTTGACAGATGATAGTAATCCGCCTTAAAAGTCCTTATACCCGCCAGCTCTATTTCTCTCTGAGATATCTTAACTACCTTTTTCTTCTCATGGCCTTTATGGTCTGTCTTCTTTTCTTCATTTTCAGCATATACCGGGTAAAGATCCATATTACATATCGGGCACTGTGTGGTACCATTACCATAATCTTCAGGACTGACTTTTACACTTGGATGCATTGCATCCGTATAATACAGAATGTCTTCTTTAAGTTCCTCTTTCTCTTCCATTTTTGAAGCGGATGAAGCTTCTTCTTCAGCATAAACAGGATATAGTGCCATATTGCATACAGGACATTGTGTTATTCCTTTATTGTAGTCTTCCAGACTCACCTTGGAATCTTTCATGGTATCTTCATAATAGAGTATCCTTTTTTTCGAAGAACCATCGCTTTTCTGTACACAACCGGTTATTACCAATAATGCACTGACTGTAATAATAAATAATGCTATTATTATTGAATATCTTTTTTCTGTGTTCATCTCCCCTCCTTCATAATATTATGAATATCTGTTCCAGCAATCTCTTCCAGATCTGCCAGACCTTTTAGATAATCTTTAAAATGCTCCCAGTACTCTATTTTAAATTCCAGATAGCTCCTCTGGGTATCAAGCCAGTCCAGGAATATAACAGTTCCTGCTTTATATCCGACTTCCGCAACATCTCTTGCCTGCTCAGCCCGCGGAATAAAATTTGTTTTAAAGAGTTTATACAAACGCTCATGCATATCTATCATCGTTATAATACTGGTGAGCTTATAATCGATATTATTCAGCATGTTTTTATATATGGCTTGTGCGCTTTCTAATTCCTTATCTTTTGTTTTAATAATCCCTTTTTGTTTCCAGAAATACACAGGAAGGTTAAGATTTACTCCCATATCTATTCCGGTAAAATCACCTGATATTTCCCGGGATTTAAACGTAAATCCGAAATCAGGCATATATTCTTTCTTTGCTAATGTTAAATTATTGTAAGATCTTGTTTCTAATTCTGATTTCTCTTTTAAAACAGGGTTGTTTTTTCTGACGATCATATTTATCCTGCCCCAGTTGAAATCCATGCCATTATATTCAGGTTCTTCGACTTCTCCAACAGGTTTTCCTGATGGATAGTCAAGAATTGCGTTTATTTCGGCTTGAACTGTTATTTTTGTTTTTTCTAAAGTTATGATTTTATTCATAACTTTTGCCAGTTCTACCTGAGCTTTTAATACATTTATATGTTTCTCTTTTCCTACAATATAGCTCTGTTCGGCAACTTTTGAAAAATAATCCAATATTTCTTCTTCCTGCCTGAATATCTCGATACTTTTTTGAAGATAGAAATACTCATAATAGGCCTTTTTAAGTTTCGTCAATACTTTCCATCTGTCTTGTTCGTATGTATATTTATAAACATTACCTTCGCTCTCCGCTATTTTTCCTTTAAGAGATAATTTCCCGGGAAAAGGATATTTCTGACTCAGCATCAATACTTTGCGGCCTCTGTATCTCATGTCTTTGTCTTCATCAGGAAGGTTTTCAAACGATATCCCCAAATTTATATCTGATGGTGTTTTAGCCGGAATAATTCCGGCTATTTTAGATTCCCATTTTGCATGGGCTGATCTTATTTCAGGATTCCTTTCGAGTGCTATTTTTATTAAAATACCTAAGCCTGTTTTGTCTTGGGCAATTGCATATTTACTTGTAAATACACTCGATAATATAATGAAGCAGATGCATGTTATTCTTTTCATATTAACCCCGTCATTTAATGAATTTATGTATTGTTTCCATAAGTTCATTTATCTTATCTTCTCCACCGGTTCTTTTTATATCTTCCTTTATACAAGTGTTTATATGGTTTTTCATTACTTCACAACCCAGTGATTCCAATGCCCTGCGAACTGCCGTTATCTGATTAATAATATCAACACAATATTTTTTATTTTCGATCATTCTCCTGATGCCGTTTATCTGTCCGGCTATCTTGTTAAGTCTTTTTCCTAATTCTGTCTGCATTTTTACATCTATCATACATATCCTCCTATACCATATACCTGTATATAGTATATATTATAAGCAGTAATTAGTCAATAGAACGGCGCTTATAGCCGGGACACAGCTGATGACAAGAAAGAAAGGCAGTAATCCCATGTTCAATGCAAGCAGGTCTTTTAGAACTATTATAATTTATCCCTTTTCAGAAACTCAAAATTGCAGATTCTCAGTTCAATATTTCCTTCATCATCCTTGACTATATTCCCCGCATCATCAATCGAGAGCAACAAATGATTTCCTCTCAGACTTAGCGCATCATACCCTAATCTATTTAGCCTATCTTTTGTGATCTCAAGGAATGACAGGTACTCTTCTTTGGAAATTATCTCTTCCCGGTATGCTTTCAGCATATCTACTCCCTCATAATATACTCCGTCCCTGACCGCCAGCAACTCGTCGGGACCGTTCCAGTAACCCCAGATCAGGATGTAATCATGGTCTTTTGAAAGTATCGGCACATCATCGGAGGTTTTCAGCTCACTATGAGATTTATACCTGCCGTCATCATAGACATTTTGAGGTATTTCTATCTCACCTCCGGGCATATATACAGCCCTTGGATATATAGTAGGCACACCTTTATTACTGAGATCTATCGCAATGGCTATTTCCTCAAAAGGACTGTTATATCCATATTCCATTATGGCTTCCTCATCTTCTTTAAAGGGGTCTAATTCGGGTTTGATACCCACTTTTGATAATTTCCAGACTATATTGATATTATCTTTTGTTTTAGTATGATACATCTCATTGGATTTCGATATCCTTGTTTTAGGGGTATGTTCCCATCGTTCCGGAAGAAAATAATCATATAAGAACGGATCTTTTCCCACTACCCACAACCGGCCTTTGGTACTTCCCACCAGCCCGTAGACATAATCCACCCCGAGTACATTCTCATACGCTAGATGCGGGTGGAATGTTTTTATGTTTTCTTCAGAGAATCTGTCCCTTTGTCTTGTCAAATATTCAGCACGCCTGAGCCTCCTGATCTCATTATCCCTTTCAGGGATCCTGTTCAATAATTCATAATCAACGAGCCCGAAAACTATTTTACCGTCTTTATCCCTCAATAATCCGCTCTTTTTCTCGGACCTGACTATTATATGATGCGGCTTTCTGTCCAGGACAGTATAACCGTAATTCTGTATTTTATCTTCTCCTTTTATAGTCAGGATTTCCATAAAATATTCATTCAGGTTGTATTCTTTACAGGCACAGGTAACATCTACCCCTTTGATCCATTCATATATCATTGCATAAGGACGGCACATATCCAGTTCTATGTCCGTATGCGATGCTATAACATCTTTCATCTTATATACTTTTCTTCCCAATCTGAATGGATCAACATTTTTTGATGGCACATATATGGCCAGCGGCTTCTGTAACGCCAGTTTTTCTTTTGCATTATACAACTGTTCCCTCAGCTCCATAACAAGAGAAAACTCTTCAAAAGGGCTGTTGAATTCCGCGTTCAGCAGATCACTAGTTTCATCTATACCGGGAATATCCTGGCCCATACGGTTCCATTTAACTACTATTTCCTTGGATTTATTGTTTACTCTTTTCGTTTTTACTTTATATATAGAACTGGTTCCCGATAATTTCGTGGAATTATTGTTATACCATTCTTTATCAAGCAAGAAGTTTTCAGGCTTCAGGTTTTCGATAAATGATAATCCATATTTTGTTATATAAAGGTCGTCTTTATTTTCAAGTGTCAGATGGGCATATTCAACATCAAGGATCCTGGTAAGCTCGTTATTCTTTTTGTCGCTTACATTGCCATACCATTCTGTTAATTGCTTATCTTTTATCATTGTTTCTTTATCAATTATTCCTACTTTATCATATTCTATTATCTTTTCATTTATTAATCAATCTGGATTGTTTTTATTTTATTATCAGCAGGTGCAGACTTAAATTATATTACTTTTTGATCAGAATGGTCTCTCTTCAAACAGGCAGAGACAGATTTTTACCTGCTGTAATATCTATGAATGGTATGAATGTGACCGTATAAAATCCGATGTACAAAACACCTTAATTGCTTAAACCGTCGAAGCTGTAATAATCCGGAAAATATTAATTAGTAATTATCCAGATGGTTCCATTCGGCGTTTTCAAGCCAGGTCTGGGGCCTGTTGATGAATTCTATTATATTCTCTATGAGCCTGTAATGTTTTTTTTCTTCTTCGATGATATCCAGAACGTTCTGCTTTTGTGATCCTTCAAACTTGTCTGAGTGCTTTTCATAATAATCTATGCTTTTTTGTTCTGCAGACAAAGCATCGCGGTATATAGATACCTCATAATTCTCCATACTTACTTCAGTAGGTCTCTTCCCCATTTCCTGAAATATTATTTTTGCTTCTTCAATTACATTATCATTTTCCAGTACGGCATTCCCCCCGCTATTCATATTCTTGAAAACCTGTTTGTGCTGCAGTTCCGCGTCAGCGAGATAACCGAGGATATTCTTCATCCCGGTATCTTCAGCTTTATCAGCAAGATCTCTGTACATTTTTTCACCTTCAGTTTCAATGCCTATTGCAAAATCTATTATATCCACTGTTTAGCTCCTTATTCTATCTCCATAAATTTACTGCCGGGCACATTGCATATCGGACAGTTTTCCGGAGGACTACCCTCAATAGTGTTACCGCATACGGGACAGACGAATATAGATGCTGGGAGCAGGTCCCCTCCGCCCTTTACAGCTTCCAGTGCCTTGGAATAAAGATCATGGTGTATCTCTTCCACAGCCAGCGCATTCTTGAACGAAAACTCGGCCGGCTTCATCCCCTCTTCCCGGGCAACTTCAAGGAATCCCGGGTACATCCTCTTGAATTCTTCTCCCTCGCCTTTTATTGCCGTCTCCAGGTTCTCTACCGTGCTCTTGACCCCTCCCATCACGCGCAGATGGGCATGGGCATATACCGTTTCTGCTTCTGCCGCGGCACGGAACAGTTTTGCTACCTGTATTAACCCGTCTTCCTCAGCCTTTTTTGCAAATGCAAGATACAGCCGGTTCGCCTGGCTCTCCCCCGCAAACGCTTCCTGCAGATTTTCTAATGTTGACATAAGTTTTACTCCTATGTTTTCTTTTATTCTCCGAGATGCCGGACCAGGCCAGTACTCCTCGGCACGATAAGATCCGCTTTTTTTATCTGGCCTTCGGTTCCTGATTTAAAATCTACATCGATTATTTCGATAAACTCTGCCGAATAATCTTTTAGGATTCCGCAATATTCATTCAATATATCGTTTTCAAGTATTTCAAGCACGACTTTATGCCCTATGTGCTTTTCAAGCAGCGGTTCGTAGGCATTGCTGACACTGCCGATATACTCGTCTTTGACCTTTGACAGGTATTTATCCTGTGTCCCGGAAAACCTTCCCATAACAGTCTTCTTCTTTGCCTGCCCGAGAAAAAGGTTTATGATCTCTACCATAGAATCCCTTATGGTCTTGAACATGTTTGTTATCTTTCTTATAACTCTTTTAAAGAATCCCGGATGGTAGGTTTTTTTCAGCATCTTCTCGCGTTTTTTCAATTCAGGTACATCAAGATCGTCAAGGTAGGATATAAGGTAACGGAGATTCGGGTATTCCGATTTATACAATATGAAACTCTTCTCAAAATGCCCGTCACTGTCTTTTCTCAGTTCTTTATATGTAAGTTCAAATCCGGTAGTTTCCACACTGAACCTGCCCCAAACCCTTTTTCCCGTAATATCTTCGTATGTGATATTCTTGTTTATGCAGTCCTTTAAGCATTTATCTTTTATCCGGCCTCTTATAAAAGCTGTTATCAGGGTAAACGCGACTATTGTCAGTACTGTTAATGTAAATGAATCAATCATATTTTTATCCTGTTACTGTATTTAATATACAAGGAATATTATTGTCCTTCAGTTATCGCTTTTATGTCGTCTTCTACATTCGTGATCGGTTTCAAGTCGAACTTCTCAACTATCACTTTCACTATATTGGGTGACAGAAAAGCAGGAACAGTAGGACCCAGGTGGATCTTTTTAAATCCGAGATACAGCAGTGCAAGAAGAACCGCAACAGCTTTCTGCTCATACCATGCGATATCGAACGATAACGGCAGATTATTGATATCATCAAGCCCGAAGATTTCCTTTAATTTCAAAGCTATTACTGCCAGTGAATAAGAATCGTTGCACTGTCCCGCATCAAGTACTCTCGGGATTCCATTTATGTCGCCTAATCCTAATTTGTTATAACGGTATTTCGCGCATCCCGCGGTCAGAATGATCATATCTTCCGGGAGGTTCCGGGCGACTTCTGAAAAATATTTTCTTGTCGGATGTCTGCCGTCGCAGCCGGCCATGACAACGAAACGCTTAATTGCACCTGACTTTACCGCTCCTACAATTTGATCAGATAGAGCTAACACCTGGTTGTGCGCAAATCCCCCTAAAATTTCCCCTTTATCGATCTCTACCGGAGAAGGACATTTTTTAGCCAGTTCTATTATTTCTGAAAAATCTTTCTGTTTGCCTTCTTCCCGGTCCGGGATATGCCTGACTCCCGGATAACCTGCCATTCCAGTTGTGAATATCCTGTCTTTGTAGGAATCTTTAACAGGTATGATGCAGTTAGTTGTCATGATTATCGGGCCGTTAAAGGATTCGAACTCCTTATTCTGATGCCACCACGAGCTTCCGTAATTTCCCGTAAAATGTTCGTATTTCTTGAATTTCGGATAATAATTAGCCGGGAGCATCTCGCTGTGAGTATATACATCAACACCTGTTCCCTTAGTCTGCTCGAGCAGTTCTTCCATATCTTTGAGGTCATGGCCCGATATCAATATCCCGGGATTATTGCCGACTCCGATATTCACTTTCGTGATCTCAGGGTTTCCATATTGAGAGGTATTCGCTTTATCCAGCAATTCCATGGCTTTTACTGCTGTATGGCCCGCTTCAAGCACCAGTCCGGTCAATTCATCAGCAGAAAGGTCCTTCGTCAATGCAGCCAGTCCTTTTACTAAGAATGAGGATATCTCTTCGTTAAAATGGTCCAGCACAGCCGCATGGTCAGCGTAAGCGGCAATCCCTTTCATTCCATATAACAAAAGCGATTTCAGTGAGCGTATATCTTCATTATCACTGTAACTCAATATTCCTATCTGTGAAGCTTTTTCCCTGAACTCTTCTTTAGATCCGGCAGTCCAGTTTGCAGCATCGTGTTCAACCGGTTCTTTTGAAACCGTTTTTAATCCATCCCTTAAACTAATGGCTTTTCTTATCAGATCAGCTATCCTGTCTTCATCAAAATTGGCGTTAGTTATAGTCGAAAAAAGCGCCTGACATACAAAAACACCCTTTTCTTTGTCAAGACTGGTTGAAAGTTTTTCTGCATACAATGATATACCCTGCAGAATATATATCAACAGGTCCTGCAGGTTGGCAGTAGTTTCATCCTTGCCGCACACTCCCCGGTTCGTACAACCTGTATTTTTCACCGTTTCCTGACATTGATAGCAGAACATGCTCATTTATTACTCCTGGTATAATGTTCACATGAAATATATATTGCTATATACTTCTACCTACAAACAAAAAATTTATATAATGTTTCCATTATGTTTTTTCTCATAAGCGGGAAGACAGCTTGCTTGTACTCCTTATGGGGCATATGCCACCATTTAAAAAAGATTGCTGCTTCCTGCCTGTCAAACTGGGAGTATTTATTAAGGATGATATGGGGCCGAGTTGATACCCGGCTACCATTTATTTCCCAGGCTATATAGCGTTTGACTTTGCGCAGGAAGTTTTTCCTCCCGCTGTAATTAGAAAGAACAACTACAAAACCATGAAAGGAGGTTTTGCTTATGTTTCATCTCGGTATTGATGTCTCTAAAGAATCTCACCGTTTCGTTATCCTTGATAACGATGGAGAAAAATTTCACAAACCCTTCTCCTACAAAAATTCCTTGGAGGAGTTTCGTAAACTCCTCGATCATCTCAAAGAACTCGGTCTCTCCCCGGAAAATGTCCTTGCCGGCCTCGAAGCTACAGGTAACCTCTGGGAGAATCTCTACTCTTTTCTCACGGATAAAGGCTTCAAAGTAATTGTTCTCAATCCCCATCAGACCAACAAGTTCCGGGAAGCTCTCAGAAAAAAAGCCAAAACCGACGATATTGACGCTTTTGTCATCGCCGGACTTCTCCGCTCAGGCGAATATGCTTCCTCTTATGTCCCGAAAGAAGACATACAGATCCTCAGAGAGTTCACTAAAATGCGCTATGAATTTATCAAAGACCGCAAAAACTACCAGCGACAGTGCTTTTCGCTGCTTGCACTGGTATTCCCGGAATACTCTGACACCGCACTGAAAAATCCCTTCGGCATTGCTTCTTCCTCCATCCTGAAACAGTTTCCCACTGCTTCCCATATGGCCAATGCCAAAGTAAAACAAATCGAGAAAATCGTCCGGTCAATCCAGGGCAACAACTTCAATATCAATGAAATCAAACACATCATCGAAACCGCTAAATCTTCTATCTATTCCGGCAGAGCCGCCGAGGCAAGAGGCCTCTCTCTCAAAATGCTCCTGGAAAACATTCAGGTTCTCAATAATCATATTAATGACCTGGACAACAAAATAGAAGAAATCCTTTCTCCTTCTTCTCATGACGATTCGAACAGCTTCCCAGGTGCTAATCTTCTTTCTATTCCCGGAGTTGGAAAGAAAACTCTGGCTGCCATTCTTTCTTTTGTCGGCTCTGACGGTAATGCCTTTGATTCCACAACCAAATTCATCGGTCATATCGGCTTTTTTCCGAAAATATATGAGTCCGGCGAAACACGCAGAGCCAATACCATTTCTAAACGGGGCCCTAAACATTTACGCTGGGCACTGTATATGGCTGCTGTCGCGTCTCTCAAACATAATCCCCAAATGAGGACCCTTTACCACAAAAAGGTCTCACAGGGAAAATCTTCCAAGCAAGCTTTGATTTATGTGGCTAAAAAACTGGCTCAGCTTATGCTCAGTATGCTTAAATCCGGCGAACTCTATAAAATCGAAAGAGTCTTTATGCCGTCTTGATCTTTATTTAGTTTTCAATGATCTCTTTTGTTCTTTGACAATCTGTTTCTTAACTTGACACATTATAGGATGTCTTTTATTAAGTAATTACAGATATGAATCCGATAATAGCTCCCGTAACAGCGCCGCCCGGCCCAGGGATTACAGGTCAAAGGGCAGCTGCCGCCCGCGCATTTCAGGCTATAACCGACCCCTGCACCGACTACCCCTCCGATAAGTATACCCAGACCAGCTTTTAATATAATATTCATTTCTCTTTTTGCTCTGATTGTGGCCTGCAATGGCATTCTTCTTTGGGCATAGCGCAATAAGGACATTTGCATGCATCGCCTTCTTTGCAATTTGCTCCCGAATGCTGCTTATCGGAATCACCTGCTTCTGCTTGCCTGCCAGTCTTTTTCATATAATCCTTAATAGCTTCCTGTAACGCATCTGCACCCAGGTTAGAACAATGAAGTTTATTATCCGGAAGACCGTCAAGTTCTTCGGCTACATCTTTATTGGTTATCTTCATTGCCTCTTCTAAAGATTTTCCTTTTGCCATCTCGCTTATCATGCTTGAAACAGCTATCGCCGCCCCGCAGCCGAATGTCTTGAATTTCACATCTTCAAGAATATCATCTTTTACTTTTATATAGAATTCCATTATATCCCCGCATGCGGGATTGCCGACTCTTCCTATTCCGTCAGCGTCTTTTATCTCACCCACATTTCTCGGACTCATAAAATGGTCCATAACTTTTTTACTATATTGCATAATCAATCTCCTTAATTATTTTATTTTCCATTGTATAACGGTGACATCTGCCGTAGCTTTTCAACAATAGGCGGGAAAACTTCCAAAAAATGATTTACATCTTCAACAGTATTGTCTATACCCATACTTAAAACCACCGATCCCTGCGCAAGCGCCTGATCGATACCGCAGGCAAGCAGTACATGAGAAGCTTTAAGCGCTTTCGATGTGCACGCGGAACCCGATGATACCGCCACCCCTTCAGTGTTCAGAAACAGTAGCATCCCTTCCCCTTCAATATACTCGACACAGAAACTCACATGGCCAGGGAGCCTGTTATCCCTGTCTCCCGTTATATAGATATTGCCCGTTTTCTGCGGTAACTCTTCTATGATCCTATTCCTCAAGGGAACAAGCTTTTCAGCCCTTTCCTGCATTTTATTCCTGCCTATTTCAGCGGCTTTTCCCATACCCACTATTGCCGGGATGTTTTCCGTACCGGAACGCACACCGGATTCCTGTATCCCGCCTTCAATAATAGGTAAGGATCTGACTCCTTTTCTCAAGTATAATGCCGCAGAACCTTTAGGACCGTAGAACGACTGGGCTGAGAGTGATAATGCATCCACACCCGATTCCTCTACATCTATCGCGATCTGGCCAGCTGCCGCCACGGCGTCTGTATGGAATATTATGCCTTTCTCATTAAGTATTCCGGCTATTTCCTTTACCGGTTGTATCGTTCCTATCTCGCTGCTTGCCGTTGTAACAGATACTAGTATCGTATCATCCCTCAGGTTCTTCTCTATTTCACCCGGATCAACCCGCCCGTATCTATCTACTCCAATTTGTGTAACCTCAAACCCTTCTTTCTCCAAGGTCTTAACAGGATGAAGAATCGAATAATGTTCGATGGGTGAAATAATAATATGATTACCTTTCTTCTTATTTGCCTTAACAATCCCTTTTATGGCGATATTGTTGCTTTCCGTACCTGAAGCGGTGAAATACACCCTGTCAGCTTTTGCGCCTATCAGATCAGAGACTTGTCCTCTCGCTTCTTCCAGAGCATCCTTTGTCTGGTTGCCCCAGGAATGTATACTCTGAGGATTACCGAATTTCTCCGTAAAATAAGGCAGCATGGCTTCTCTTGCTTCTTTCAAGACCGGACCGCCTGCTATATGATCAAAATATATTTTCTTCATTATTGTAACCTTTTAATATTATAATTAATATTTACATTACTTTTTTTTAATATAAAAGACAAATTCCCCCTCAATTTCCTCTGTACCTACCAGTTCATTGCCTGTTTCACTACACCAGGCCGGAAAATCTTCTTTAGCACCTAGATCGTCTGCCGTTACCCTCAAAACCTCGCCTTGACTCATATTCTCCATCTCCAGCTTCGTCTTGACTATGGGAAGAGGACAGTATAAACCGACACAATCCAGTTTATTGTCATAATCCATTATATTATCTCCTATATACAAAGGTTTATTTTTCCTTCTCTAGCTTCCTTTATATATGAAGCTGCTCCTACAATATCCTGAACTTCATCTATCATATTCTCTCTATCTACTCCCATAACACTGCAGGAAGTAGAACATGCAAGAAATTTTACTTTTAATTCCTTGGCCATTTCGAACAACTCTTCTATTCCTGGTGATTTCGTCTTTTTCATCAGTTTTTCCATCATCCACGGTCCCATCCCCAGCATATTCAGACTGCTCAAAGGAAGAGCATCCATTCTTTTCGGGATCATGAACTCAAGCATCTTCTGAAACAAACCTTTCTTTGAATATTTTTTACCCTTCTTAAGAAAACTCAATCCCCAGAAAGTAAAGAACACGGTCACATCCATATCCATGGCTGCTGCCGTTGTGGCCAGGGTAAGCATGGCAATCGCTTTATCCATTGTCCCGCTAAAAAATATGATCGTCATTTTTTCCTTCATTTAACTTCTCCCTTTATTCCGATTTGTACAGCACAAAACGGTATCTTTTTACCTGATTTTTCTATTGCATTCTGTACGCCGGCAACCAGACCGTGACAACATGGCACTTCCATATACAGCACTGTTATACTCTTAGGATCTCCATCTTTGAAAATCTGTGCCATTTTTTCGATGTATAAGTCTATATCATCCAGTTTCGGGCATCCCATTAATACAACCTTATCCTTCACATAATCCTGATGGTAAGATGCATAGGCAAAAGGCACACAATCTGCAGTGATCAGGAGATCCGCATTCTTAAAATAAGATGCTTGCGGATTGACAAGCATCAGCTGCACAGGCCAGTTGCGCAGTTGGGATGATATTTTTTCATGCGGTTTTTCAGTCTTTTCCGGCTCATCCTTTTTTTCATCCCATGACATTGTTTGCGCACTCGGGCACCCACACTCAGCATGTTTATCCTGATGCATTTCTGCAACAAATTCTTCTACTGGAAAATCAACATTATTTTCTACGATATACTCCATTGCTTTATGAAGGTATTCCTTCTCCCCGTGTTCTTTCAGATGTTTAAGATGTGCTTTTATCGTATTTGTACCGGCTTTTACTATATTTTCCATTACTTTCTTCTCATCATAAGGTTCGGCTTCCCTTTCTTCCACATCAATAGCATCCACCGGGCACGAGCCGACACATGCCCCCAACCCGTCGCAAAACAGGTCACTGACCAGGCGGGCTTTTCCGTCGATCAACTGGAGCGCGCCTTCAGGACAATCAGGTATACAATCCCCACAACCCGTACATTTTTCTTCATCGATCTTTATTATTTTTCTTTTTAAATCAGGCATTTACGCCTCCTTATATTTTCAGGCATCCATTTTCATCTGTTTTTCGGCCAGTTCACTGAGTTTAACATGCAGGCTTTTTTCAATAGATGATTCCAGTTCTCTCCAAAGGTTTCTTGAAGCGCATTTTTTTGATTTATTGCACAATTTCGGATCTTCTACACATTCCCTGACAGATAACCCTCCTTCCAGTGCGTTCACTATATCAGACGCATATATCCCGACGGGGGAACGGGAAAGGATATAGCCGCTGTGCCCGCCTCCCGCATTCCTTACTAACCCAGTCAGTTTCAGAATTGTTATTATCTGATCCATGTATTTTAATGACAGATCCTGCCTGCTGCACAGATCTTTAAGCAGTACAGGCTCTTTCATTGAAGAATGTATAGCTAGGTCTATCATAGCCCTCAACCCGTATCGTGCTCTGGTTGATACTTTCACTTTTCCCTCCTATTCTATTAATTCTACTACTTTACTTGAATTATATTATAAAAAATATATCCCTGTCAATTGTTTCGTTTATCCACCGAAATCGACAGAGATTCTATGGGCAGTTTAGTGTCTTGCCCAGGACTTTATAAAGCAGCCGTCACTACAATGCGCTACTCTTGGAACTAAAAATCTAAATTTCATTTAATTTACCTCCTTTGTTTTTACCTTTTAATTATTAGATGCAAAATACCCCGATAGGATTCAATAATCAATATTTTATATAACAATCGACAGCAATAGCAACAAGCAGACAACAACCAAGATGCATACAAGACTTTATTTGTGAGTTCCTTGCACACAAACATAATTGTGTATTAGCTAGTAATAATGCTAATAATAAGCAACTTGATGTTTTCATGTTTTTTAATTTCTATATCGCACAAATACATCCCTAACCCGGTACCCAGATGCTCTTTCTATTTATCTGGTCGAATTCCCATAATATGCTTATTTTTGATTGCATCACCCTTGATAATTTAGTACCCGATCTTTTATAATATTAAACTAAATCCATACTTTCTGTTATCATAAATATTTTCCAGGTATTATAGCATTCTCTTTTCAGCTTTTTCTGAGTATAAGATTATAGAATGACGGGTTGATGATAAGCTCTTCGTTACGCATACGCTCAAACATATCTTTTGTGGGATCGTTTGCCCGTACTGTATCGAGATCCGCGCTGTTGTACGGTTCATAATAATAATCGGCTATAATCAGGCCCGTTCCTTCAAGCAATGATCTGATCTTGTCCGGATTATAGTTTTCGGCAATAGGATGAGCGAATCCGTCATAGACCATAGTGTTACCCGTACGCGTGTAATAATCATACCCTTTGTCTTTTACAGCATCCCAAAGACTTCTTAAAAGTTTCTTATCCGGTTCAAAATATGAAAACACGGTATGAGGCAGGCCTGGTTTGCTATAGTAGGAAAGTTTTTTATAGAGGTCAGCGCGTTTTACGAGGTTCCTGTCGTCAGGATATATCCTGCGTATACCTTTTCTTATATTGGTCTCCAGGTACCGGTTCCCGTAATTCGAATACAAAAACAACCACATAACAGCTCCGGTATTCATCAATTCCGATATTCTCCGCAAAGCTTTTTTCGGGTTATCCATATGGTGGAGCACTCCCCGGCATTGGACAAGATCGAATTTACCCAGTTTAAAGATATTGTCGTTTATAATATCAGTTTGCTTGAAATCTATGTTGCCTATTCTAAAATGTTCTTTTAATAGCCGGGCGTAATGTATACTTTTTTCGGAAAAATCTATTCCGGTTACTTCGGCCAACCTGAAAGCCGAACCGCAATGCAGTGTCTTTTCTCCCGTTCCGCATCCCGCATCGAGTATTCTTATCCTCGTACCGGGATTCGGGCAGTTTTCCCTGAACCTTGTCTGCATTATACGGTATGCGCTCTTATGGCTGAATTCTCTTTTTAAGGCGAGATGCGTATAGAATTTCTTTACTGTGGTGTTCTTTTCTTCAAGCAACCGTATGAACCTTCCCGGGAACGGAGCGTATTCCGAATACATCCGGCTGACATGTTCAGAGGATTTCATTGAGTTCATCACTGTCATATCCGTTTATTCGCGTTCAAATGAACGGGCAGGATATTCTTATCACTGTACCTTCCGGTAGTTTCTGTTGTTTCTATTATCTTCTGCATCATCCGTACGCATAATATTGGGTATTTCCCTATAGAAGTCTCCCCTGACAGCATCAGGATGCCCGCACCATCGTAGATCGCATTGGCTATATCCGAAACATCTGATCTTTTCGGACGCGGATCGTCTATCATGGATTCCAGCATCTGGGTCGCAACTATAACCGGTTTTGAAACAGCCCTGCATTTTTCTATGAATACTTTCTGGATCTCCGGGATCTTCCAGGGTTCTAGTTCTACTCCCAGATCACCGCGCGCGACCATTATGGCATCAGTGGCTTCAAGTATCTCATCAAATGCCCTGACTCCTTCCGGATTCTCGATCTTTGATATTATTCCTATACCTGTTCCGTCAAGCCGGGCCCGGAGTTCGCGGACATCTTCGGAATTTCTCTCAAAACTATCGGCAATATAATCAACATTGTTTTCTATTCCGAATTTTATAAGAAGCACATCGTCTTCTACAGTATAAGGAAAATCTATTACGGTATCAGGATGATTTATCCCTTTTCTTGAACGGAGCACAGCGCCATACAGCACTTCACAATCGATCATCCTGCCATTCACAGATACAATACGCAGGCCTATAAGTCCGTCATCAAGCAGAAGCCGTTCTCCGGGTTTAACATATAGATGCATATCGTCATATGTAACGGGTATTTCCCGGGAAGGATCATCAGCGTAAGGATACCCGGCACTATTTTTGTCAGCACCGGTTTTTAGTGTGATTCTCATCCCTGAGTTAAGATGCACGGGCGCACTCAAATCGCCTATTCTTATTTTGGGGCCTTTGATATCATAGACAACAAATATGCTGTCTGAGATCACTCTTGTCTTTTTTATGATATCCTCATGCTGGCTGAGATTGCCATGAGAACTGTTTATCCTTATACCTGAAAGACCTGCTTCATATAATTCCGCGATCCTGTCTGCTGAAGAAGGCCCTATGGTACACAAAATCTGAGTTTTACTGTTTATCATTGTTACCTGAGATACCTCGTAAGCCTGATAGTCTTATTAGAGTTTTTAACAATACTTATAGCTGAGAAGTTTGTATATCAGTTTGGCGGCAAGGAAATCCGGCGCCTTGTTTTCAGACGGCGAGAGTTCAACGACATCCGCGCCGATGATATTCTTTGTCCGGGCAACTTTTTTTAAAAGGCCGCTTACACTATACCAGTCAAGCCCGCCCGGTTCAGGGGTGCCTGTAGAAGGCATAATAGAAGGATCAAAAACATCCAGATCGATCGTGATATAGACATCCGGAAAGAGTTCATCAAGCACTTTCTCGTACCAGTCAACCGGACCCTGGATATCTTTCGCATAGAACATCTTTTTACTGTTTATGTTATCCCGTTCGGATGAATCCATTGACCTGACTCCTACTGAGACCACATTCTCTGCCACCTCTTTCACCCTGGCTATGACTGAAGCGTGAGAATACTTGTTGCCCTCATAAGAATCCCTTGTATCCGCATGCGCGTCAAGATGTAATACCGACAGATCCTTATTTTCAGCATGTGCCCTGATAAATCCGGTAGTTATAGAATGTTCTCCACCTACACCCACAACGAATTTATCCTCTTCATTGAACTTCAGCACCTTTTCTTTTACCGCCAACAGCATCTTTTCGGAATCATCTTCGGTGATCTCTTTCCCGGTATATATACCTTTTTTATATACTTCGGAATCCGTTTCAATATCATAGAGTTCCATGTTTTGGGAAGCTTTTATGACGGCATCAGGGCCTTTATCGGCTCCTTTCTGCCAGGTACTGGTCTTATCAAACGGGACAGGCAGTATTACTATAGAGGATTTTTCGTATGAAGAATATTCTTCCGGCAACCCGCCGAAATTATAGGGCAGGTCCATATATTGTTAGTCCATTATAAAGACTGCAACCGCAACAACAGAGGTCCACAATCCGTCTTTATTGCCTGTTACACATTTGGAGATATTCTCTGTTCTGAAAATATGGCCGCTCGCCTTGTATATCTGTTTCCTTTCATCCCATGCCTGATCCGGGTCAAACGGTACGCCGAGTGTCGTTGCCAGCATCGTTGCTGCCAGATCTTCCGCATATTCACCGGCTTTTTTTGCATCTTCGCCATACGCGTGATGTTCCGACAGATATCCGTAATAAGTCCTGTTCTGAGGTGCGGCAATACCTATTGACGCTGACAACATCCTATACGGTTCGTTTGTCTGGTTCATAGCCATGACACAGAAAGTGATATGTCCCGGCAGCAGGTATTCCAGCCCTTTATTCCTGGATATTATCTTGCATTTAGGAGGGAGGATACTCGATACGGTCACAAGATTGCATTTTTCTATACCGGCGTCCCTGAGCGCCACCTCGAACGAAGCCAACTTGTCTTTATGTACTCCTGCGCCTCTAGTTAAAAAAAGTTTGTTGGGAATCAGCATTTTTTGTTGAGTTCTTTCGGCTGTCATGCCTTCCATTGTCCTTTATGATACGCATAGTTGGCTATAAGAGGTAATGCGACAGTCGCTTCCGAAAAGACGATCTGTTCATACCCTTCATCTACCTTGCCCCATGAATGGGCCTCTTTCAGCGTTGATCCTGAAAGCCCCCCGTCCCTTTCATCAACTACCGTTATCTGAACATCATATTTATTCATACTGACATCTTCACCGAGTATGTCGGCGGCTATTACAAGGTCACTTGCCTGAAAAGCGGTTCTACTGTATTGCTCGATTATATCGACAGTATTGAAACTTTTTATATCTATATGCTCTATCTCTTTTTGTAAATAATCTTTCTTTTCCATTATTCACTTATTCTCTTAAAATATTCTCTGAAAACCACAATCACAAGTAACCTTATATAATAGATTTTCTATACTTTTGTCAATACACCAATTATAATACGAAGCAAGAAAAACTTGGGGGCACTTTCATAAAGGAACTCCCCGTAATCGCCAATAACTTTCCCAGTCTCCATTTAACTTTAAAACTCTTAACGCTAATAAGCTTGATAGCCCAGGATTAAGCCAGCTCATTCCACGACGTTTAAATCTCCGGGCAACTGACACATCCACTGTTTTTTCTATTGCGCCACTTGCACCCAGACAATTTACGGTTTTCCAGTTATTTATTCCATCCTCATTACTTTTAACATAGGAATATAAGTCTCTTAGTTTTTTCTGTCTATCCGGATCTCTTATCCGAGCATATAAGCTTTTTATTCTGTTTAGCAGCAATTTAGCATCATAGGTTTCTCTTATCTCTGCTATCCAATTATCAGATGCTCTACGATGATCCTCTCCTAAAGCTTTTGCTATATGCCCTGTTAAATGCCAGAAATCTAAAAGATAGATTGCATTTTGGAAATCTTCCGCACAGATATTTTTTATCCAGATTGCTCCATCTCCCACAAATAATATCTCTTTCGCATCCCAAACTCCCCATCGGTTACATTCGGCTATAAATTCCTCTCTAAATCCTTCCACGCCCAGTGTTGTTGCATAAGTACGTTTATCTAATATCTTTCTTCGATTTTTACTAACCTGGGCTGTCTTGGAATATATTATCCCAACCTTACATTCCATAGAGCGGGATTTAGTTTTATTCCTATTTTTCACAAAAGTTCCATCTACCTGCACAAATACTCGATTCCTTTCTTCCTCTTTTACTGGGATACTATTTTTCTCAAATATTTCTGCTCGAGCTTTCTGAGCCTGAGCTTTTAATCGCTCGCCTTCTTCTTTGGCTATATTCTGTATTTGACGACCACTTATTTTTATTCCAGTCAACCTTTTCATATTTTCAGAAGCTTTGTCATAGACGGTATCTGTTGCTAAATACAATGATTGTTCTATCAACCCCAACGTCATATTACTGTTTTCTCTCAGATTTAAAACCTCATCCAGCGGATACTTTATTTTTCCACAATGATAACATTTCAATTTCACTCTACTAAACTCTACTTCTCCTACTATGCTTATTACTTTTCTCTTAACCCGCCCTCGATGCCGCCATTTTCTTTTTCCACATTCACATTTTGTTTTCTTTAACAATAACTGGACGTCTATTCTCATTAACATCTGTTCTAATAATCGCTTTCCCAGCTCTTGCAACTCAGTCTTTATCTCTTTCTCTAGCAAATTGATATCTGTTCCCGTTAGTTTTACTTTTACTTCGTCTTTTAATAGAATTTCTTTCATAAGGCACACTCCTTTCTTGTTTCTCTTCAAAACAAGATTTTATAGGGTGTGCCTTTTTATTGCAACTCTCCTCAATCTGCCCCCAAGTTTTTCTTACTTCTATTATAATATATGCATGGCTAAACCATTACGCGTAACATTCTGGGCAATGATGGCGATTTTCCTCGTAATACTTTCCGAGTTCTTTGTGCCTTTTGTTAAGATTTTTGTAAACGGTACGGAACTCTTTTTACTGCCGATCATCATCTTTTTTTTAATGGGATTACTGATGGTCTACCTGACTGTTAAAAGCGATGAAAAAGGTTTACTCAGAAGATCTTTACTCCTGGCAGGCGCTTCTTCTGCGGGGTTTTTTGTGTTTATATTCCTTCATAACGCTTTTTACGCGTTGAACACTCTGACAAAAAACATTCTACTCCTAAAATACCTTACTGAAGGTCTTCACATAGTATCTTTTATTGTTGCAGTCTTTATCTGCCCGGCAGGTTTTCTGGTCGGCGCGGCAGCTGTCATATACCTGCAATTCAAAAAAACCGTTTAGTCCTTACAAAGCATCATATACATAATATTTGATTAATCGTTTTAGAACGGTATAATTACAGTCATAATAAATACGGAAGGAGAAACAATGCTAAATAAAAAAGATATATATACCATTTCAGAAAAATGCCGTGATCTGGAAAAAATGGCATACAAAGTATATTTACATTTTTCCAAATTCAAACGGATATTATAATAAATATAAAATTTTGATTTTATTATTCTCCTAATATATTATGGACCTTCTCTATCAGCTTTTCGGCAAGCCCGCCTTTTATCACATAATCAGAAGCGCCCAGTTCATAAGCTTTCTTCTTGTTCTCTTCCTGACATAAGGCAGTAAATACTATATATGATATATTCTTTGTGTCTTCACTCCTGTTTAGCTCTTCCATAAGCCTGAATCCATCCATTTTAGGCATCATTAAATCTGAAATGATCAAATCCGGTCTCTCATTACTAATGAGTCTCAACGCGGCTTCTCCGTCTTCAGCTATTGAAACAATAAAACCTTCAGACTCGAGCAGCATTTTGTTCATCTTAAGCATATTCTGATGATCGTCAACCAATAATATTTTTTTTGCCATACTTATTTTACCTAAATATATTCTTTCTGAATAAAAAAAGAATCATCACTGTAAAAGAGTATCTCCCTTACAACTATGATTATACCACTATATACCGAGGAATGGCAGATAATTCTAAAATCAGACTCCGAGAAAGGCTCTGAGCGTGGTCCTTGCACTTATTACTATACCCTTTGATTTATTGTATAATTTATCATATTCATCACTGAAATCTTTATAACATTCCTCAAACGATAAAGTATTATTTTTACTATCTTCAGGTTCTTTTATCTCCCTCCATAATAAGGCAAGAATTCTCTCAGTCCTTTCTATCTGGTCAATCGAACCGCTGTATTGTCTGAAAGACCTTTCATCGGAAAGAGTTCCAAGAGGAAAAACCGAAATGCTGTATTTCCATTTTTTTTCAGCGAAATTCCATGACTTTATGATGAAATTCAATGTTTGTTCATATGCAAATTTCCTGTTGTTTTTAAGAAGGTCGTGAAGCACGGAAGCTTTAAAATTTATAAATTCCGATCTTGGCCTGTTTAGAGACAACGCCCGGATGCTTTTTGATATTTCGGGGAACCAATTTGCCAGCAGCGCGTATGTGCCGTATGTATCGACCAAACCCTTTGCGCTGTATTCTTCCCCGGGCCTGAAATCGCCTATAGTTATGTCTTTATCCTGCTGTTTTATAAAGTATCCTAGATTCTGATAAAATTCATCTTCTTTATCAATATAATCTATGTCTCCTGGTATCTGAATAATTCTCTCGGATTCAGGATACCGGTCTAATACGTATCCCCACCCGATTAACCACATCTGGCATGTGTCTACTGCCCATGTTTCAATAACTTCCAGTTCTTGAAACCGGTCATCTTCAACAAATGAATTTGCCTTGTTGTTTATTACTGTATCTCTATTTAAGACTACAATCGGATTTAGATCCAGTTCTTTACATTTATCAACAGTCCACCAGAAAAAGTATTCACACTGTTTGTTATGTTCATACCCGCCATAAGGGAATATAATTATTACTTTTGAATTCATTTGTTGTACTCCTTGTACCCTGCTTTTCTTTCAGCGATATAAAACAACTCTGTATAATATCAGGTCCGCATGCATTTAAAATCTATGATAAATACATTTTTCTGCATATCTTATCACAATTGTATAATAATAGAAACAACAAAGTTACCGTATGAAGATATTTTCAATAATCGGTATTACAATGCTGTTTTATGCCAAACCTGAAATATGAGACTGTTCTTAACACTATCTGATAATCCCGTAATATTATATCTATTTAAATATTAAATCACTTCGACACCAAGGAATGGTACAAATTCCGCAAGGGGATAACAATCCTACTGGAAATTACTAAAAGACGGAATTGACCTGAAAAATTGAAGAACTATTCGGAATCGGGTTTTCCATTTAAATTAAAAAGAAGCATTCCGTCAGCCATTAATAAACCATACTTTTTTTAAGGAATCAAGAATAGCACTGACTGCCTGCCTTATTGCAGAATCCACATAAAAGGAGTCATAGAAATATGAACTGGCCCAGATCACTTCACCGGTCACTACATCAACCATTCTTGCGCTGATACCTATTTCAGCTTCTATTAAAAAAATCTCTTCCTGCAGTTCTCCTTTGTCATCTTTTATGTATACCCGCTCTTTTCTATCAGGAATATATCTGGTGACAGTTCCCATAATCAACGCATCTACCCCAAGGATCTTTCCCATTTCTCTTATTGTCGCAGGATCTATGTTTCCGCTTTTCCAGAGGTGCTGTTCCCTGAGGATACTTTCAATACGAGAGCGTTCTACTACTCTTGTGCCCCTGCTCAATAATTGAAAGACGAATTCGTCTGCCACAGCATTCCCCGGATCGTTATATGTGTTTATTATCTGGATTTGAGAGCTGTCAAACCTTAATACGCCTACACGCTCGATCTTATTGAAGTTATAATCCGGCCTGAACGCTACTTTTGGGCCGCAGCCGGTAAAGGTCACTGCAGCAGCAGCCAGAAATACAATGAAAATGCCTGCTTTTTTGTTAATAAGATATCTCATCATATTACTTTTCATTTTTTCCCTTCAACCTGTCCAGATGTTTTTTTGCTGTTTCTTCATGCTTGCTGTCAGGATCGAATGAAAGATATTTTTCCCAGGTTTCTATTGCCAGTTTATCGTCTTCTAATTTTTCATATAGTTTTGCAAGAATAAAATATGTCCTTCTATTTTCCGGATCCAGCTCAATGGCTTTTTTCAGCAACTCAACCGCTTCGCCTTCCATCTTCATATTGATATATACAACCCCGAGGGCTAAATATGCATTTTTATAATCGCTGTCGCTTGTAATCACCTTAGTGAACTGCTGGATGGCCTTTTCATATTTGCCCTGATTGGTATATTCTATTCCCTTTTTAAAAGTACTGTCCACTTCATCAGTTTCAGCTAATAAACATATCCCGGAAATCATCAATATGAAAACGGCGATGATACCTGTTATCTTTTTATTTGACACATAATCCTCCTGTTTATTTAACTATGCTTTTATAATTTAGACAATTCACACGGTCAAATTGTTTCATTATTACAAAACGAGCGTATGTTCATACCTAGAATTTGATCATTTCGAATTTCGTAAGTTTTGTCAGGCGTCTTGTACCCGGAGCATTGAGCATGTGCCATGCCGTATATTGTTCGGCATATATGTCAGCTGCAGACATCCCGTCTACCGGTATGACCACATTAAATCCTCGCATTGATGCTCCTGTCGCCGTATGAAGCACGGCTCCTTCGGCTGTTGTTCCTGCTATGATGACGGTTTCAATGCTTTTGGCGCGCAGTATGGATTCAAGTTCGGTATTATAGAATTTGTCTACACTGGACTTCACAACCGGTTCATTTTCAAGCGGTTTCACTTCAGGCAGGATAGTATCAGTCGTCCCGGCCGAAGTAAGGCTGTATATTACCATCAGCCCTTTTTTTCTTGATTTTTTCAGAAACTCAGCTATAGCAGGCACGGAATCTATACACCTGGGCCTTCTTGCCAGGTTACAGGTCCTTTCTTCTATGTCGAGTATAAGAAAAGCGGTTTTTTCTACATCTATTTCAATTGTCTGCAGTTCAACAGCAGCTGGCGGTTTTACTTCATCCCACAACTCGATCACAGTGTCATCTGCAAAAACACCGGAAAAAGAAGATACGATCAATAGCACAGTCAATAGAAGCTTGTTCTTTTCCATCATGCCCCCTTACTCATTAATACCGCCATGATCACAATACCGCCATTTTGAACTTTCGGACTTAAAAAACAGCTTTAAAGTATTCAGGTATTACAGCCTTTTTTCTATTCGAAATTCACCTGGGGAACTTCTTTAGCTTTTTCTTCTATTTCGAAATACGGCCGTGGTTCGTTCAGCCCTCTTTTTTTTGCAAAAAACGCACCTATAACTTCCCTTCGATAAGTATTGAATATCTTAGCCGCTCTGTTATACCGGGTTCTTGCCACTGCAATGCGGTTTTCCGTACCGGAGAGCTCATCCTGCAGTTTCATGAAATTTTCGTTAGCTTTCAATTGCGGATAATTCTCAACAATCACCAGCAATCGTGAGAGTGCGCTCTGCATTTCCTGCGCCGCCTCTATTTTTGCTCCAAGTGACCCGTTCTGGCTGATCAAACCGGCCAACTTGGCCCTTGCATCAGCGACATGGATAAACAGCTCCTTTTCGTGTTTTGCATAACCTTTTACCGTATTAATAAGATTTGGAATGAGATCGCTCCTTCTTTGAAGCTGGTTTTCGATTTCCGCCCAGGATTGATTAACTTCCTCATCCATCCGGACTACTTTGTTTAAACCGCCTATATACCAGCCGATCCCGATAATAACAACTACAACAACAACTATTAAAACAATAAAACCGTTTTTCATATTATACCTCTCTTTACAATATAATCATCACCACGAACCGCTCGCACCGCCTCCGCCTGACATCCCGCCGCCGAACCCCGCCGAACCCGCCGAACCCGCCTCCGCCGCTGCTGTAATGTCCTCTGCCATACCCGCCGATGAAAAGCGGAAAAAAGAACATTCTGCCGCTCAGGATCAGCAGGATGAATATTATATTAAAAATCACCGCTAAAGGCGACGTCTTGCGTTCGGCCTTCTCAGGCAGCCGGTATTTTCCACTGATCGGCACGCCCATCTCCTCGGACATAAGTTTAAGCAATACTAATGATCCGCGCAGTATACCCTGGTCCATGTTTCCCTGTTTAAAGTACGGTATTATGTCCGTTCTGATAATCTCGCCGGCACGGCTGTCAGGAATAGCTCCTTCAAACCCGTATCCTACTTCTATGCGTACTTTCCTGTCACTTGGCGATACCAATAATAGAACACCGGTATCTTTGCCCTTTTTTCCTATACCCCACTTTTCAAATAACTGCCATGCATAACTCTCTACATCCATACCATCCAGATCTTTCACAATAACGACAGCTAATTGAGCGCCGCTTTTCTGTTCCAGTTCGTATGCCAGGGAATGAATTGCATCTTTTGTCTGGCTGCTGATTATCCCGGCATAATCATTTACATACCCTTTGGGACTGGGAAAGGCAGCGCCAATGAACAGGCAGCTCAAGAGCAAGATCAATAAATGTCTTTTTTTCATCTTCAGGATATTTCCATTTTATCTGCCAGGACTGCAAGTTCTTCAATTTTTTCATAGAAATCATAAATAAGTTTCTTGTAATCCTCCGGCGCCGTCCCGCTCCTCCAATTCACGATATCTTTTACAGGCTGCAGTTCAATATTAAATTGCTTCTGAGCACTGTCCAGTACCGCTGCGGCCGTATCCGGGAGAGTAACACCTGCCAGATTAAGCAACCCTTTAATCCCGTGTACAATATCTTCAACCGCCAGGAAAACAGTTTTAGAAAGTTCTTTTTTCCTGTCACCCATTTCCAGTATTATCTGTGTTATTCTTATTAAAGCGCCTTTGATCTTCTGCTCACTTTCCAGTCTCACATTATCCGTAGGTACATTCAATTCCTGTAAAATATCATCTCCATATACTACTTCATAGCTGTTCTTCATACTTATGTATTCAAGCGGATATACATCGCATGATGTTTTCATATATTCCTTTGTCAGATACATGAGAATAATTTTATTTTTCTGTAATTTCTTCGCTATCCTGGAATTTTCAAGCAGATTATTGAAGTTTATCTCTTTTAACAATACCAGCACATGGTTAGTATTATGCCTTATAATCGAAATAAGATTATCTTTATTTAGTTCCTTTATTTCTTCAAATTGAAAATCACTGTTTTTTGCCATTGGATACTCCTTTTAGACTGTAATCTGCATTCATGTTACCTATTACTTCATTATAAATCAAACCGCCTGTAAAACATGCACATTTAATTGTCTTTCATTTGTCCTGGAACAGTTCTCTTGGAAAAGTTCGATACTGAATAATGGTATCTGTGTAAGGATTATGGACTATACTGTATGAAACAAACTAACCTGTGAAATTATCACAAGCCGAGAAAAATATTTTATATTATATTATCAAGCAGCAGATTAAAGAAAGGATCTATTGAGCCCATCCGATCCCCGCCGAAAAGCCGGATGCCTCGCACATTGCAGTCTTGGTCGTGAGCGAAGTCGAATGGGTCCGGCTGTTTCTAATAGCTTCTTATCTATTTTGTCGTCACGACTCTCTCTTTTCTTTTCAGCGATACGATTATGTCCTTGAGCCGTTGAACTTCTTCTTCGTGTTGACTCAGCAACCGCATGATAGTCTTGTTGTGCCGCTCCAGAGTCATTGTCTTAAGAATGGTGTCTCCTTTTCTGATCATATTATTTGTTCTCCTATATTCTTTACACATCAATCAAAACCCTATGTCATCCCTGTACCCGATAGACAGTTTACATATAATAAATTGTTGTGTTTACACCCCCCTTTTTTTAAAATAAGTTGAGTTTGTTTTATAAAATTTTTATTATAGCATATTTTTGGCGATAAACATAATAAATAGAGCACAAAAGATGATAAGCAGAGCGCAAAAACATCAGAAAAGTGAAATTCGGTTTAAATATGTAATATAATATGATTTCTATTTCAAAACCGGTATGGAATAAAAGACAGAACCGTCCCACTACCATATATCACTGAATAATAAGGGACAAATGCGTGATTGCAGAACCTGACCCATTTGCGCGAGACAACCGTTTTATTGAAGAAGTTTTTTTATTTTTTCTATGACTATGTTTTTTTCGCTAGCAGGATTATATCTGAATTCTATCTTTGCATCAATAAATCGTTTGAGTTTTCTTATATTGGAATAATTGATCTTATTATGAAAAACAAATGAATTAAATGTCTCCCAGAGAAATACCCACCCTCCGATAAACAATCCTTCCTGCAGGACAGACAATAGGACATTATTCTGCAGTTTATATTGCATGATTATTGCAAGTACGAGGAAGACGGCAGATATAGCGATATATACCATCCCTCTTTTATTTCCTACAGCGATCTCTTTTCTTACCAGATCAAGCATGAACAGGAAATATATCATTATCCCCTCGAGTATTATCTGCTCTTTTTCATCATTCCTTTTTTCTTCCGGAAGATTCAGTATTATCATTAGTTTATATTTAAGCGGTATGTCATCCGAACATTCATCCAGGAAAGTGTGAAGATCATGATTTATGTCCCTTTTCTTGTACGGAGCAGGATCCCATTCATTGAAGACTTCATCATATTTATCCAGCGCCACTTCTATTACAAAGGCGCCTGTTTCTTTGTCCGTTTGGTATATATCTTTAAAATGTATCTTTCTTCTTTTCATAATATATTTTCCAGTGATATCTGAATTATACTATTTCTCTGCATTTTAAAATAGTACTATGCTGAAAAACGGCAGGATACCAGTGTATTCGTATAAGATTAATCCTTATGGCGCTTTGCGATTTTGGAATATACACCTTTTTGAAATAATACTACAACATTCTCGAGCACATTAACAATCGATAGGACTGTTACTGTTACCGCAGAGAGTATAATAGAAGCAATATGTTTTTCCAGTCCTATCAGAATACCGATGCCTGCCAATATCCAGATTACTGCAGCGGAAGTAACGCCGATGACTATCCCTTCGCGGGTCAGTATGACACCCGCACCGAGGAATCCTATCCCCGTAATAATCTGCCCTATGATCCTTGAAGGATCGGTGGTATTCCCCTGTTGAAGTATATAATTTGAAGTGACGAACACGTAGGTTCCCAGGCATATGAGAATACTGGTGCGTATGCCTGCGGGTTTTCCTGCGAGCTGGCGTTCTGTACCGATAATCAAGCCGCAAAGAACGGCAGTCGCCATACCGGCGATATCGAGCGGGAATAAAAGTTCCTGTAAATTCATTACTATTAATTTATCCTTTCAAACAGTTAATACTGCTCTCATACCTTCCATATATCTTTTGCATATTCCATTATCGTTCGGTCACTTGAGAACCTGCCCGCTTTGGATACATTCACGATAGATTTTTGCGTCCAGTCATCAGCGGCCAAATACGTCATTGAAACTGTATCCTGCATTCTGCAGTATGGCTCAAAATCAGCGCATATGAAGTACGGGGCGTTATTTTCCAGCGATTCCAGTATCGGATTGAATATACCTGGTGCGTATTGCGAAAAAAAATCACTTCTGATAAGACGGATGATTTCTTTGAGCATCGGTGAACGGCTTATGAAATCTTTAGGATTATAGCCGTCAACTTTAAACTTATTTATTTCGGTTATGGTGTTGCCGAAAATAAATATGTTTTCTTGTCCAACTGCATCGGCAATTTCAATATTGGCTCCGTCCAGTGTTCCTATTGTCAGTGCACCGTTCAGCATGAACTTCATATTTCCCGTACCTGACGCTTCTGTGCCGGCAGTCGATATCTGTTCTGACAAGTCGCTTGCCGGGAATACTTTTTCTGCCAGAGAGACTCTGTAATTTTCAAGAAAAATCAGCTTTATCTTATCGTTTACGCTCCTATCCGGATTAATTCTGGCTGCGATGTTGTTGAGGAACTTTATGAGCAGTTTTGCCATGTAATAACCGGGAGCGGCTTTACCGCCCACAAAGAAAGTCCTCGGATATATAAAAGCCGATAAATTGTTCTTGACTGTAAGGTACTGAGATATGATATACAATCCAAAAAGCAGCTGTCTTTTATACTCATGCATACGCTTGACCTGTATATCAAAAATAGAATTTGTGTTTACGGCGATATTCATCGTTTTTTTAATATACATAGCGAATTCATTTTTATTGCTGTTTTTTACATCCCGCCACTCTTTTCTGAAGGATGAATCTTCCTTAAACGGCATAAGTTTTTCAAGTTCGTCAAGCTTGGTTATCCAGCCGGTCCCGATCTTGCTTATAATCAGGTCTGATAACCTGGTGTTTGCCTTTAGCAGCCATCTGCGCTGGGTAACGCCGTTGGTTTTATTGTTGAATTTTTCAGGATAGAATTCGAAAAAATCCTTAAATGTCTTGTTCCTTAGGATATTTGTATGCAGATTCGATACTCCATTTACCGAGAAACTGCCTACTATTGAAAGATGAGCCATGCGCACCTTTTTAGGGTAGCCTTCTTCGATTATAGACATTCTTCTCAGTCTGTCTATGTCCCCCGGGAACCTGTGCGCTACATCGTTTAGAAACCGTGCGTTAATTTCGTAGATTATCTGCATATGCCTTGGAAGGAGCTTTTCTATAAGGGGGATGGTCCAGCGTTCCAGCGCCTCGGACATGACAGTATGATTGGTATAGGCGAAAATATTCCTGACAACATCCCATGCTAAATCCCAGTCAAAACTGTAGGTATCGAGCAGAACCCGCATAAGTTCAGGGATTGCCAGCGAGGGGTGTGTGTCATTCAACTGTATAACTACTTTATCAGGAAGCTTGCTCAAATCAGAGTTTTCTGATTGGAACCGCCTGATTATATCTGCTATGGAAGCTGCAACAAAAAAATATTCCTGTTTAAGCCGTAATTCCTTTCCCTGGCTGATTTCATCATTAGGATAGAGGACTTTGGAAATATTTTCAGACAGGATTTTCTTATGTACAGCATTTTCATAATCACCCTTGTTAAAATATTCTATGTCAAAATCTTCAGTGCTTCTTGCTGACCAGAGCCTGAGCGTGTTTACGGTGTCGTTCTTATACCCTGGAATGGGAAAGTCATATGGCAGTGCGAGGACGTCATCAGTATCGATCCATTTTACCTCAAGGTTTCCGTATGTGTCGTTGAACATTACGGTACGGCCGTAATATCGGACTTTCACAGTATATTCAGGTCTCGCAAATTCCCACGGGCTTTCCCTTGAAAGCCATTTGTCAGCCAGTTCTATCTGGTATCCGTCTTTTATCTTCTGCTGGAAAATGCCATAGTCATACCGTATACCGTACCCGTGGGCGGGTATACCTATAGTCGCCATAGAGTCCAGAAAGCAGGCCGCGAGCCTGCCTAGACCGCCGTTTCCAAGACCCGCATCAAGTTCCTGCTCCCTAATTTCCTCAAAATCTATTCCAAGTTTTTCAAGGACCTTTTCTACGTTTTTCTCTATTCCTAAGTTAAAAATATAGTTGCCCAGCAGCCTGCCTATAAGGAATTCCATAGACAAATAATATACCCGTTTTAAATTTTCTTTATGGTACCTCTGCTGTGTTGTGATCCACCTTTCGACTATCCTGTCGCGTACGGCAATTGCCATAGCAAGGTAATCATCATTCAATGTTGCAGTGTACTGGTCTTTTGAAAGGGCATATTCCAGCTTTTCCTTGAATGAGACTTCAATCCCCTCAGGGGTCATTTTTTTATGAAGTATGTCCCAGTTCTCGTATTCTCTTTTCATAATCTTTGGATTTCTTTTCCAGTATTTAATTGTAATTGTATTTATTTTTTATGAATTTATCTATTTTTAAGTCAACAAAACGCGCCTATGTCAGCTGGAAATAAATATGCAGGCAATTTGTACCGGTTACTCAGAAGAATAGCCGCCGGCAATAGAGCAAGTGAGGCAAAATGATAAAATACGCTGGATTTTACAGTTTATCCCTGCATCCTGTGCTTTTTTCGAATTCTGCTAAAACGTGAAACTTTATTATGGAATATAGAATCGAATTGCGTGCAGTCCTTATTTGCTAATATAAATGAATATTGTATAAAATATAATAAGATATAAACTTCTGCTAAAAAAATACACTTAATGATGTCATGATGAATATAACAAAGAATATTTGCGTATACAGTTCATCAAGCAATTCTATTGATGATATATATTACAGAGCAGCCGAAGACCTGGGCAGATGTATTGTAGAAAACAATTACAGATTAGTATATGGAGGCGGCAATATAGGCTTGATGTCGATATTGGCGCAATCCGTACATAAAAATGGAGGATATGTTACAGGTGTTATTCCTGAAGCATTAAAAGCCAAAGAGTTGGCTTATAATAATGCTGACAAGTTGATTACAACAAAAACAATGGGAGAGCGAAAAGAAACCATGGAAATGTCTTCAGCTGCTTTTATTGCTCTTCCCGGAGGATTGGGCACATTGGAAGAAGTACTGGAAATTCTCACGCTAAAACAGCTTAATTATCACAGTAAACCGGTAGTTTTTATAAATACCGCTGATTTTTTTCGCAGGCTTTTTGATTTATTTGAATTTCTTTATCTTAAAGGTTTTACCAAAACAGAGTATAAAGAGTTGTATTATATTGCTTCCGATGCCCAGGGAGCAATATCCTATATTAACTCGCATTATAATGCTTAAAATAGCGCAGAATGATATAAGAGAGCCCCTATGTCTTTAACCGATATTAAAAACATGAACTTACATGATATTCAATCAATATGTGCTGCTCAGGGATTACCTGTATATGTTTCAAAACAAATATTCGAATGGATTTATGTAAAAAGTATCCGTAAATTTTCCTTAATGTCTAATATTTCAAAAAATTTCAGGGACTATTTAGAAAATAATTTCTATATTTCACAGTTACCTGTACTTGAAAGCATAAAATCCGCAGACAAAACGACAAAATTCCTTTTTTCGGTCAGTAACAAGAATACCATAGAAACAGTTCTCATAGAAGAAAAAAACAGAAAAACTTTGTGTATATCAACGCAGGTCGGCTGTAAATACAGATGCGCTTTTTGTGTAAGCGGAACAGCGGGATTTCTAGGAAATTTAGAAACATCCCATATTGTCAATCAGTTTATGGAGGTTGGTAACTTGATAAAGCCGGATCGATTAACAAATCTGGTTTTCATGGGTATCGGAGAACCATTGGATAATTTTGACAATCTGATAAAGGCAATTCAAATAATAAAAGATAAACAAGGAATTGGACTCGGCAAACGGAAGATAACCGTTTCGACCTGCGGTATCAGCCCGATGATACGCCGGCTCGCAGATTTGCGAACCGATATTAATCTTACTGTTTCACTGCATTCTGCCAATGATAAAATACGCTCGCAGTTAATGCCTGTAAATATAGAACATTCTCTGAGAAGTCTGATAATGGCGTTAAAGTATTTTGTAAAAGCAGAAGGTTACCCGGTGACTTTCGAGTATATTCTTATAAAAGGTGTTAATTGTTCCGCTAAGGATGCCATTGAATTAGCCAATTATGCTAACGGTGTACCGCATAAGATAAATCTTATTCCTTATAACGTATCTTCATATTTTAAATGGAAACCTCCATCAGCATATGAAACATCTTGTTTTACGGATGTATTGAAAAAAAGAAATATTCTATACACTATAAGAAAATCCAAGGGGCAGAATATTAATGCCTCATGCGGTCAGCTTATGGCTAATTTAAAAAACTACACGTAATGAAAATAAGGGCTATTGCCTTAACAAGTCAGTCCGTTTTCATTCCATATTTCCGAATAAATCATATTCATTGCAGTCATATATGCTGACATCATAAAATCCGCCTGTTTTTATGCGTTTTTTATTTGTTTTTATCAGTATATTCCCGTCAATTTCAGGAGCATGGCCCATTGAGCGGCCAATATAAAATCCGCCGGTTTCGCTTCCCTCATATCCCTCGATTATTACTTTCATCACGCTTCCAAGAAGTTTCCTGTTCTTTTTATATGATATCTCCCGCTGTATATCCATAATTAGAGCCTGTCTTTCTTTTTTTACCTTTTCTGAAACAGTATCTTTATATTTATAGCTCTTCGTGCCCTCTTCGGCGGAATAAGTAAATACTCCAAGCCGGTCAAATTGAATTTCTTTCACAAACCTGCATAATTTTTGGAAATCATCTTCTGTTTCACCGGGATACCCGACCATAAATGTTGTTCTTAAAATTATATCAGGTATATCTTTCCTAATACGATTTATTAATTCCCGTATCTGTTTTGAAGTTATTTTCCTGTTCATGGATTTGAGGATATTATCGGATATATGCTGGAGCGGGATATCTATATATCTGCACATTTTAGGGTTACTTTTTATCGAATTGATGATCTTTAATTCAAAATGCGCAGGATGCGCATACATAAGCCGTATCCACTCTATGCCGCTTATCCGGCTTATTTTCTCCAAAAGCTCATCCAGTTTCCTTTTCCCGTAAATATCTACCCCGTAGTTTGTTGTATCCTGCCCTATTATGATCAGTTCTTTTATGTTATTCTGCGCAAGCAGCTCTGTTTCTTTTAAAAGACCGCTCATGCGCCTGGATCTGTAAGGGCCCCTGATATTCGGGATTGAGCAGTAAGAACACCTGTTGCTGCAACCCTCGGAGATCTTAAGGAAAGCGCTATGATTGGAATCCGGTATTTTTCTTTCAAGCAGGTTATCCTTCTTAATTTCCCCGCCCAGATTTTCAATTATTTCCCTATAGCTCTCAACGCCGAAATACGCGTCAACTTCCGGAATATCTTTAAAGAGCTCCGCCCGATATCTCTGGGCCAGACAGCCGAACACTATTATTTTTTTTATGTCTCCATGTTCCTTCAGCCGAACCGCATCCAGAATGGTATCTACGGCTTCTTCTTTTGCCGCCCTGATAAAACCGCATGTATTTATGATAACAGTGTCTGCCCTTGAGGCATCGTCTACAAGCCGGAAATTGTTTACTGAAAGCTGTTTCATCAGGCGTTCGGAATCAACAGTATTTTTAAAACATCCGAGTGTTATAACGCAGATATTTTTTCCTGTGTTTTTTTTATTATTTTTCACCGGCCGTTGAACGGAATTCCATTATTACGCTGCCTGGCAGCTTCGAACATCAGGATAGTAGCGGTTTGAGCGGCATTCAGCGAGTCCGCCTGCCCTACCATCGGTATCCTTACACCTGTTTCTTCAAACCATATTTCAGTAAGTCCGCTATGTTCGTTCCCGACTGCTAATGCAGCCGCGCCGGTAAGGTCAATGTCCGTGTAGGATTTATGCGCATCATGAACCGCCGCGTATATCCGGACATTTCTTTCCTTAAGCCATCTGACAGCTTCAGCGGAATCGGCGACTGCCAGTGGAACGGTAAAAAAGGCCCCGAGGCTGTTCCGTATGACATTAGGGTTAAATATATCCGTATGGATATCGCAGATTATTATACCGCTGACACCCGAAGCGTCGGCAGAACGCAGAATAGCCCCTATATTACCCGGTTTTTCCAGGTTTTCCGCTATTATGTACAAGGGCGCTGAAGGACAAGGCATATCTTTAAGCTTAAATTCAGGCTGCCTGGCAAGCCCCAGATGCCCGTCAGGATTATCGCCGTAACCCGTCTTTTTAAAAACATTCGCCGTTACAGGCTGTAAAGCCGTAGATTTTGCGCTTGCAAGTTTTATAAGTTCCTTATCGGCCAGGTCTTCCTGGAAATATAATGTTTCAATCTGGAAATTATTTTTTATTGCAAACGTGAGCTGGCGGACGCCGTCTATAATATATAACTTCTGCCTGTCCCTGTGCCGGCGCTGCCGGATCTTGACCAGTTCTTTTATACTTGTATTCTGTAAGCTTGTTATCAGGGTATTCTTCATGCCTTCTCCCTCTTTGCCATCAGATAGATCGGGACATCCCGTTTCCTGCTGACCTTCTGCTCTGAATAATTTCAATTAACTTATTCATTAACATTTCCTCGCTGATATAAGATAATAAAGTATACTAAATTATTTTCAATGGTTGAAATGTTAATAAGACTGATATATTACGAACAAACTGGAATGTAATTAAAAACAGAACCGTTTTTTCTTCAGAAAGTTTATTCCAGTAACTGGCGGCTATTACCAGGTTGACGCGATGCCGCCGGAGAAAGACCTGATATGCGTGTTATAGTTTTTGTATTTACCGCCTAATAAGAGCTTCATATCCATTGTTATCCTGTACTTGCTGAAATTGAACAGGTTCACGCCGCCGTTAATGACCAGACCCAGCCCGACTTTTGATTCCTCATAAGAAACATTTTTCGTATTCAGCCAGTCTTCGGTGTATTCCTCGTACTTGTATTCCACCGGGGAGATACCGGCGCCGATATACGGG
>JBDRKX010000005.1:0-14770 GCA_043813605.1 Elusimicrobiota bacterium
AATGCTTTGTGATATCTGTGATAAATTTTGTGCAAATAGTTCATTCTAAATTGTAACTTCATAATGCGACCCTCCATGGGGTACATTATATGTGAAAGGCTTTATCTGGGTTACATTTTCAAATGAGTCGACGAATGCCCTTCGGGTTACATTTTAGATGATTTGATTCGGCCTATTGAAAAACAGTCCAATATTTATTATATTAGACAGACTAAATGGGTGGCGGAGTAGCTCAGTTGGTTAGAGCATCGGAATCATAATCCGGTTGTCGTGGGTTCGAGTCCCCCCTCCGCTACCAATTAAGCTTTAAGTAATAATAGTTACTGTGGCGGTATAATAATTAATAAAAAGATCTTCCTGTTTAAAATAAATGAAATTCATTAGATTTACCGGTATAATAAGTTTATCCCTTATCTTTTCAGCAGCAGGCTGTGGACAGAAAAACCTGTGGGATTATTCTACGCCTGAAGCTATGTATAAGACTTACAGAGACCAGGCTAAAGTCCTTAGGCTGGTAGCTGACGACCGTAATTACAGAAGGGCGATAAGATGTTTTACTGAAGAAGCCGGTAAATGGTTTGAAAAGAATTACGATAAGATAGAAATAGAAAAAGAAGAGGTGTATGAAAAACTGTATTTAAGCAAAAAGTTTGCTTATGTATTCGGAAGGGGTATAGTGCCTGCCGGCCCTGATCCTGACCAGGAAGTATATGAATTTTCGAATATAACTTCGGATTCCGCCCAGCTCAAAGTAGAAGGATACGAAAAAAACATCGAGCTGGTAAAAAAAGGCCGCAACTGGCAGATAGTAGGGCTTTTCGGAGTCAACGAAAAAGTCTCTCCCTGATATCCATACCGGGTGAATTATGAATAATGAATTAAAACAAACCATATTTTCGTCTATAGATTTCAGGTCGCCGCTCTTGCTGTGTGTATCTGGCGGTAAAGATTCGGCATGTATGCTGCATGCTGTATCGGAATTCATAGACAGGTTCGATAAAAAACCTGAAGTAGTCCATTTTAATCACGGGTTGAGAGAAGAGAGTAAGGAAGAAGAAGAATTTGTTGTCCGGAGCTCCGCTGAGTACGGTATGAAATGCACTGTTTTCAGTCTTGATGTAAAAGGGTATGCCCGGGAAAACGGGTTATCGACAGAAGAAGCTGCAAGAAAACTCCGGTATGCCAAACTCACCGGATATACGTATAATGAGGAGGCCCGCGGTATCGTTTTTACTGCGCATACGGCGACTGACCAGCTTGAAACAATTGTGTTCAGACTGATAAAAGGTACGGGACTGAAAGGGCTTTCCGGTATAAGAAAACAGGTTAAACTTGATTCAAGCTGGGTAGTGAACCGGCCCATGCTTGGTATTCCAGTATCGGCGGTGATGGAATATGTCACTGAAAACAGTATAGAGTATCGTGAGGACAGCAGTAATTCAGACATAACATTTCTCCGTAATTTCATAAGGGCGAGGATCACTCCTGAGATGAGACAGCTTAATCCGTCAGTTGAATCCAATATAACAAAACAGGCTGCTTTCTGGGCTGCGGAGGATGAATATCTTGATTCTGTAGTAAGACACACTCTTTCAGGCATGAATATTGACAGAAACGACGGCAGGATATATATTGAATTAGATAAACTATTAAGATATAATGAATGGTTGCAGCGGCGGCTGATACGGGCTCTTTCTCCCGTCGAGCTGGATTTTGCCGTAACGGTAGCGGTTATCGGTCTCGTAAACAGCGAAACAAGCGGTATTTCACTCGATATCGGTGCCGGCTGGAAAGCAAGAAAAGAATATAATATCTTGGTTTTTGAAGATCGGGTCCCGGAAACAAGGGCTTTTGAATATAATATTGTTCCCGGGACAGAATGTGTGATCAGCGAGACTGGGAAAACATTAAAAACTGAGATAATCGATCACAGGATAGAACCGGAAAGTTCGAAAAACGTCGAGATATTCGATGCGGGTTGTCTTAATCTGGATAATATACGCGTAAGATCGAGAAGAGACGGTGACAGGATATCTCTTTTAGGGACAGAAGGTACGAAGAAGATCAAAGATGTGTGTATAGATCTTAAACTGCCTTTAGCCGAGAGGAATTCTCTTCTTCTGGTTGTTGAAGGAGACAGCGTTCTCTGGGCGGCACCGCACAAAAGATCTGGTATAGCGCTTGTGGGGAAATACACTAAAAAGATCCTCAGATTGGAATTGGTGGCATAATGAAGACTATAAAAGACGATATACAGGAAATACTTGTTTCTGAAGACGAGATCAGATCAAAGATCGCGGATATGGGTAAACAGATATCGGAAGAATACAGGGACAAGGATCCGGTGCTTATCTCCATACTCAAAGGGAGCATAGTCTTCCTTGCGGATCTGATGAAAGTGCTTGATACAGGCTGTTCTGTTGATTTTGTGGCGGTATCGTCATATGCCGGCGAAACTGAATCATCCGGTATAGTGCGCATGATAATGGACTTGAGGGAAAGTATAGAAGACCGTCATGTGCTGTTAGTAGAAGATATAGTCGATACAGGGCTGACTATATCCTATCTTAAAGAAAACATGCTTACGCGGAAACCGAAAAGTTTTAAAATATGTACATTGCTTTACAAACCTGTTAACCCGGGATTACGGTCGGAACTTGATTATGTCGGGTTCGAGATCCCGAACAAATTCGTTGTCGGTTACGGGCTTGATTATATGGAGAGATACAGGAACCTGCCGTACGTCGGCGTACTTAAACCGGAGGTTTATAGAAACAGGACATGAAAAAAGATACAAAAGTAAAATTTTTCAAGGGAGCGTCTTTCTGGATATTTCTTATCCTTGCAGCCCTTCTCTTGTCAAATTATATGGGCGGTAAAGACACTATCAAGAAGATCCCGTACAGCGAATTCAGGAGGATGATATCGCTCGGCAGGCTGGAATCAGTTGAAGTGGGTGAAACAGACATAAAAGGCACGTATATCAATCCGGAAGGTAACCGGGTCAACTTCAAGACCATTCTGGTAGAAGACGATAAACTCGTAGAAGAACTGCAGGCAAACGGCGTGAAATTCGAAGGAGTTATTTCAAAGGGCTGGTTTCAGATGGTCATATTCAGTTTCGGCCCTATACTGCTGTTTATACTTATATGGCTTTTTATGCTCAACCAGATGCGTTCAGGCGGCAGCCAGGCGATGTCTTTCGGGAAATCGCGCGCAAAACTGTATATAAAAGATAAGAAGAAACAGATAACATTCAATGATGTCGCGGGTGTGGAAGAATCAAAAGAAGAGTTACAGGAGATAGTGGAGTTCCTGAGGAATCCCAAGAAGTTCACCAGGCTCGGTGCCGAGATACCTAAAGGAGTGCTTCTATACGGGGCGCCGGGTACAGGGAAGACGCTGCTGGCTAAAGCTGTTGCGGGTGAAGCAGATGTGGCGTTTTTTTCCACGTCCGGGAGCGAGTTCGTGGAGATGTTCGTGGGTGTAGGTGCTTCCAGGATAAGGGATCTTTTTGAGAAAGGAAGAAAAAATGCGCCCAGTCTTCTTTTTATAGACGAACTTGATGCGGTAGGAAGAACGAGGTTCTCCGGTCTCGGCGGCGGGCATGATGAAAGAGAACAGACGCTCAACCAGATGCTGGTGGAACTTGACGGGTTTGATTCAAGGGAGGGTGTTATACTCATCGGTGCCACGAACCGGCCGGACGTACTCGATCCGGCATTGCTTCGAAAAGGGCGGTTTGACAGACATATAGCCGTACCGAGTCCTGATCTTAATGAAAGAAAAGAGATACTGCAGCTGCATGCTAAGAAGATCAAACTTAAACGCGGGGTAAAACTCGATGTGATAGCAAGGCGGACACCGGGGTTTGTCGGCAGTGATCTGGCGAATATAGTTAACGAAGCGGCTCTTCTCGCCGGCCGGGAAAACGCTGTATCGGTGTCCATGAAACACCTGGAAGAAGCCATAGACCGGGTCATAGCCGGGCCGGAAAAGAAGAGCAGGATAATATCCATTGAAGAAAAATCAAAGATAGCTTATCATGAGGCGGGACATACTCTCGCGGCGCTGCATCTGCCGCATGCTGATCCGGTGCATAAAGTGTCTATACTGCCGAGAGGGCCGGCGCTCGGGTATACGCTGCAGCTGCCAATAGAAGATAGGTTCCTTATATCCGAAGAAGAGATATTTGAAAAACTCGTTGTGCTGCTTGGCGGCAGGACTGCGGAAGAGCTTATATTCAGAACGAAAACAACAGGCGCGCATAACGATCTGCAGAGGGCTACCGATATAGCGTACCGGATAGTGACCGAGTACGGTATGAGTAAAGAACTTGGGCCGATCACTTTCCGGCGGGACAGGGATAATATATTCCTCGGCAGGGAACTGGCACAGGGCAGGGAATACTCGGAAAAAACAGCGCAGATGATAGACGAGAGCGTTATGGCGATAATAGACGAATGCTATAAACGGGCGATGAAACTTCTTGAAGAGAACCGCGAAAGCCTGATAGCCCTTGCTGATGCGCTTGTCGAGAGAGAGATCATCGAAGGTGATGATATCAAACGTATATGCGGTCTGGAAATAGAAATTTCACAGGAAAATTCAGAAAAGAATTCAGAAGAAGATTCTCAAGAAAAAGACGCGGCGGCGGAAGATATTTCGGAAGAAACATCACAAGAAAAAGAACAGGAAAAAGAAAAGCCGATAGAAGAGCCGCAGAAAGTTTCGCGGGGAAGTTCACAAGAAAAGGTGCCGAAAAAAAAGACTGATGAAGTAAAGGAAGAAGAAGATGGATCGGGAGAAGATAAAAAAAGCGGTTAATGATTTTCTTGTCGCTATAGGGGAAGATGTTACCCGCGAAGGGTTGGCGGATACCCCTGACAGGGTCGCGAGGATGTGCGAGACTATATTTTCGGGGTATGAGGCGCCTGCCGAACCGCCGCCGATATATTTTGAGGCAAAAAAGTATTCCGATATCATACTGATAAAAGACATATATTTTCATTCGGTATGTGAACATCATCTGCTGCCGTTTTACGGTAAAGCGCATGTGGCGTATATTCCCAAAGAAGGGAAGATAACAGGATTATCCAAGATAGCCCGGTTGGTAGACGCTGTGTCGGGCAGGCTGCAGCTGCAGGAACGGTTGACAGAAGTCATTGCGGATATGATGGTAGAGAACATCGATCCGTTAGGGGTTATGGTTGTAGTCGAAGCGCAGCATCTCTGCATGATAATGCGCGGGGGTAAAGAAACCGGGGTCATCTATAGTGACATCAGCGATGCGCGGGGTATTTCTTAAAGATGCCAGAACGCGTGCTGAAGGTATGGCGCTGATACAGCGCGGTGTGTAACAGAAGAGTATGGGGGTAATAAATAAAACCGGTACCGGCCCGGTTATAATGGGTATACTTAACGTCACGCCTGATTCGTTCTATGACGGCGGGAAATACTCTGACAGCAGCAAAGCTCTGGACCGTGCGCGTAGAATGGCTGATGAAGGGGCAGAAATAATCGATATAGGGGGAGAATCGACCAGACCGGGCGCTGAAGAAGTTTCTTTACAGAAAGAGCTCGACAGGGTCATACCCCTGATAGAGGATTTAAGAAAAGAACTGGACATAAGTATCTCCTGTGATACGTCAAAGAGCGCTGTGGCGCGGGAAGCGCTCAATGCCGGGGCGGATATAATAAACGATGTGACCGGGTTTACCGATCCGGTAATGAGAAAAACCGTGGCGGAAAAAGGTAAAACCGCCTGTATAATGCATATGCTGGGCGATTCGCGCACTATGCAGGAATCGCCTGTTTATTCTGATGTTCTTTCTGAAATAAAAGAGTTCCTCTATGAACAGGCCCGGGTCTGTGAAAAAGAAGGTATAGCACCGGGTAACATCATAGTCGATCCCGGGATAGGGTTCGGCAAGACGCTGGAACATAATATTAAGATACTGGCTAACGCCGATTATTTTGCCGAAAAATACCCGGTACTTATCGGCGCATCGAGGAAATCGTTTATAGGTAACTTGCTGGACAGGCCTGTTGAAGACAGGCTTGCCGGATCGATTGCTGTTGCCGCGTATGCGGCGCTCAAGAATACGGCTGTTCTCAGGGTACATGACGTTAAAGCTACGCGGGATGCTGTTATGATGATAAAAGCATTGAAGGAAAAAGAAGATGAATGAATTTCTGGTAGTACTTAAATACACATGGTCAATGTATCTAAGGCACGGTATTGACATACTAATAAGTGCCTACGTGATATACAAGGTTATGCAGCTTTTGAGGGGGACACGGTCCGTACAGGTGTTAAGAGGTATAGGACTGCTCCTTATAGCGACACTTATTTCCAATGTGCTTAACCTGATACTCATCGGCTGGCTGTTGAGGTGGTTCTGGGTGGTAGGTGCTGTTGCTCTTGTGATAGTGTTCCAGCCGGAGATAAGAAGGTTCCTGGAGTATCTCGGGTCGGGTAACTTGACAAGGATAATCATGCGCGGCAGAATAGAGTTTATAGAAGAGATAGTTAAGAGCCTCATGAATGTTGCCAAAAAAGGCCATGGCGCGCTGATAGTACTTGAAAGGGAGACTGGATTAAGGGAATACATAGAATCCGGTGTGAGCATAAATTCGGAGGTCTCAACTGAGCTGATAGAGACCATATTCACGCCGCCGTCGCCGCTTCATGACGGCGCTGTCATACTGTCAGGTGACAGGCTGGTGGCAGCAGGATGTATACTGCCGCTCACGCATAATCCGATCATGTCAAAAGTAATGGGTACCAGACACCGCGCAGCGGTGGGGTTATCCGAAGTGACTGATGCCATAATATGTATTGTTTCCGAAGAGACAGGCGAGTTTTCCATGGCGTATGAAGGCAGTCTTAAAAAACAGCTTGAACTGGATGAGATAAAGAAGGTACTTCTTAACTATTACAGGGAAGAAGTAGTGGAAAAAACCGTTAAAATGGAGCGGCAGACAATTGAATAGGAATACTGTAGCGAAACTGTTGGCGCTTATTCTCGCTGTAATACTCTGGGTATACGTCAGATATCTCCTGACATGATCAGACTCGGGGTTAATATAGACCATGTAGCTACGCTCAGGGAAGCGCGTAAAGAAGGGATACCTGATATAGTGGATGCCGCTAACGCGGTAGCAGCGGGCGGCGCGGACAGTATCACCATACACCTCAGACAGGATAGGAGACATATCAATGACGAAGACCTATACAGGCTGAAAAGAGAGGATATACTTCCTCTGAACCTGGAGATGGCGGCTGTTGACGAGATAAAAGAGATAGCCCTGAAAATATGTCCTGAAAGTGTCTGCCTGGTGCCTGAAAACCGGCAGGAACTCACTACTGAAGGCGGACTGGATGTCTCAGGTAACCTGGTAAAACTCAGGCCCGTTATAGAAGAGCTGAAGAACAAGGGTATAGAAGTATCGCTGTTTATCGATCCTGATCCGGAACAGATAGAAGCTTCAGCCAGATCCGGCGCTGATGCTGTAGAACTCCATACAGGTAAATACGCTAATGCGTCAGGTCAGGAAAAAGGACTCGAACTGAACAAACTTCAGGTAGCTGCGGCACTCGGACTGGAAAAAAGGCTTAAAGTCAACGCCGGGCACGGATTGGATTATGAGAATGTTGCCGCTATTACAAAGATACCCGGTATAAGCGATCTGAATATAGGGTATTCTATTGTCTGCAGATCAGTATTAACCGGACTGGAACAGGCTGTAAGACAGATGAAAGAAATTTTACTGGGAACATTTGGAGAAACATCAGGGGGAACTTTCGAGAGAAAATCAGGGGAAATATTTGGGAGAAATTTTGGGAGAAAAAAATGAAAACCCTTTTGAAGACCCGCGGGTTCGTAATAATATGCATAATCGCGCTGGTATACTGGGGGTATTTCTATTTCCTACGGTCACCGAAAGCGCTGGAATCGAGGGTAATGGAGCGTTCTGGCCGTGCCCAGCGTGATAGTGAAAATCGGCAGCATATTACGCATGAACTTAACAGGAACATACTGGAGACAGCTATAAGCATATACAAAGAACATGAAGGCGCGTTTCCGGGTAAACTGGCTGATCTGGTTGAGAAAAAGTATCTGGACACTATGCCTGACCCCGGGGACCGGGACTGGGTATACGATCCTGAAACCGGTACGGTAATATGAAGATAATCGGTACGGGAATAGATGTAGTTAACATAAAACGGCTTGAAGAGACGCTTTCCCGTCAGCCGGCAGTAGAAAAAAAGATACTTACTGATGCGGAAATAGCGTATTGCCGGGCAAAAAAAAATTTTCTTGAAAACATAGCCGGCAGGTTCTGCGCCAAAGAGGCTCTTTATAAAGCGCTGAAAAGGGAGATGGAGACTATTGTCTGGCATGATATGGAGATAATAAGTAACGGGTCACATCCGGTACTTGACGGGAACTGTAAAATGGCAAAATATATGAAAGAGAGAGGACTAAGCTGCAATATAAGTATTGCACACGAAAAAGATGTCGCTGTGGCGCATGCGGTAGTATGGAGTGAAAAGTGAAGATAATAAGCGCAAAAGAGATGGCAAGACTTGATGAGGAATGCGGTGTAGAGACAGATGTGCTGATGGAACAGGCCGGTGCCGGGATGGCCGCTGTTATAGAAAAGTATCTGCCGGATCATCCGGTATGTTTCATATGCGGGAACGGGAATAACGGCGGAGACGGGTTTGTCGCCGCAAGGTACCTTTACCAGAACGGGCGGGATGTAGAGGTATATACGCTGGATCCGCCGGATAAACTTAAAGAACTGCCCGGAAAACAGGCTGAAAAAACAGGGTTACCGGTAACACAGTTACCAAAAGATAGGCTCAAATATATACTTAACAGTGATAAGATAGTAGTTGACTGTATATTCGGCACTGGTTTCCGCCCGCCGCTTGAGAATAACCTTAAAGATATTCTTGATATTATAAACAAAAAAAGTAAAATAACCGTAGCCTGTGATATTCCTACAGGTGTAAACGGTAATACGGGTGAAGCTGATCCCGGTTCAATCCAGGCTGATCTGACGGTAACGTTCGCGTACCCGAAGACAGGTCATATACGGGGTGACGGTTCTCTGTTTACCGGTACGCTGGAAGTAGTGGATATAGGCATAGATCTTTCTCCTGAAGAATATCTTGATAAAGAAGAGTTCGTGCTGAGACAGGATTGCGAAGCGTATTTTACCAGGCGCAAAAAGGATACCCATAAGAAGACGTACGGCCATATACTGGTTGTCGGCGGATCGCCCGGGATGAGCGGAGCGGTGACCATGTCGGCTCTCGGGGCGCTTCGTACCGGGGCAGGGCCGGTTACTTCGGCTGTATCGAGAGATATTGCCGCCAGAGTGGCAGCAGGGTCGATGAGTTCCATGACACTTGAGCTGGATACGCCGGCAGGGTATCTGGCGGTGGAAAACGCGGCTGACATACTGTCGTTTATTGAAAAACGCTCCATAGATTGTGTCATACTGGGGCCGGGGATGTCGACCGGACAGGGCCAGGCTGAACTGGTAAAAGAACTGCTGGGTAAAATAGAGTGTCCTGTTGTGCTTGATGCTGACGGCCTGAATAATGTTGCCGGTGATCCCGGGATATTAAAAAATAGGCGGTATCCGCTTCTTCTGACACCGCATCCGGGAGAAATGGCCCGTATAACAGGCAAGTCCGGAAACGAGATCGCTGCAGACAGGGTGAAAGCTGCCGTTTATCTGGCGAATGAGACAGGATCAGTGGTGCTTTTAAAAGGGTTCCGGTCGGTTATTACCGACGGCAGCCAGTTTTTTATAAATTCTACCGGTAATCCCGGGATGGCTACCGGCGGATCGGGAGATATCCTGTCGGGTATGGCTGCTGCGCTCATCGGTCAGGAGATGAATCTACTGGAATCAGCGAAAACAGCTGCCTGGGTACATGGCAGAGGCGGGGATATAGCGGCATGGGCGTATGGTGAACGGTATATATTGCCGGAAGATATTTTGAAAGGCATAGTATTAGTGTAAAGCGGTACAGTTCATAAGGAGGAAATTATGTTAAGTGTACTTTTCGGATTAGTTTCAATAGTGATCGGTGTTGTCTGGTTGTTATTATGGGGCGCATGGAGCCAGTTCCTTACTGTTATGCAGGGTTCAGTGCCTCCGTTTCTTGTACTGGTAGGTCTGGTAGCTATAGCTGCGGGTATTTCCAGTTTAAAAGACAATGCGGCTGCAAGAAGAGAAGAAGACAGCATAGATGACGAATCATCAGATGACAGCGACGAAGGCGGTTCGGAATCAAGCCCTCTGGGCGAATAATAAGAGGTATTAACCGTAGAAATACGGTTATTCTTAAAGTAAGAACTCAATAAATGTGAGCCAGCTGTTCACAAGTTGTGGAAAACTTATTAACTTGTGGAAAACCTGTTAAAAATTTCCGGTTCTGTTGAAGAAACCAGGCGTTCAGGTAAACAGCTGGCACATGATATTAGAGGATATAGCAGAAACATATTCCTGTTCGGGGAACTGGGGGCTGGTAAGACGACGTTTCTCAAGGGGTTAGGTGAAGGATTGGGTATAGAAGAAGATATAACCAGCCAGACATTCCAGCTGGTAAGAAGATACGAGAATACCGGTGGTAACGGGTTTATCCATGTGGATCTTTACAGGCTGAAAGATATAGACGAGATACTGCATCTGGGCTGGTGGGATATACTTGAAGATGAAGCGGTAACAGCTGTCGAATGGGCTGACAGGGCTTTTGAAATACTCCCGGAAGAAGGGGTGTTTCTGAAGATCAGGATGCTATCAGAGAAAGAGAGAGAGATTGGTATCTACCGAAAAAAAGAAGATTTACCTCGCGATTGAGACGACAACAGATGTTTTTTCTATTGCTTTAGGTGATAATGAGGGTATTATAACTGAAAAGAGTATACCCGGCAGGAGACATTCGGAGTTCCTGATGCCCGGGATACAGGAGATACTTGAAGAAAGCGGTCTTTCTATGGACGATGTAAAAGCTGTAGGAGCGGGTGTAGGGCCCGGGTCGTTTACTGGGATAAGAGTGGGATTGAGTACGGCTGTTACTATCGGGCAGGTAAAGAAAATACCGGTATACGGTATATCGTCCATGGATCTCGCGGGAAAAGAGACTGCTCATCCTGTGATACTGGCGTTCAGGGACAAATATTATCATGCCGAATACGATGATGACGGGACCCGTAAGACGCCGTTTAACCTGATAAGCGCTGATGAAAAAGATGAACTGGAAGGGAAACCGGTGCAGATATCGGCAAGCAGATTTATTGCAGAGACAGTCGAAAGGCATAAATTAGGTGACAGAGGCGACTGGCGTGAGATCGAGCCTGTATATGTCATGACAACGGTATATAAACCCAAGAAAATGGGTGTATAATTTTACGAAAAATTTCACGGGGAAAGTTTCACGAGAAAAGTATAAAAGGGAAAAATAATGAGTGACAACAAACTTAAATTTGCTTTACCTAAAGGCAGTCTGCAGAAATCCACTATGGATATATTCGAGAAAGCAGGTATAAAGATATATCTCAGTAACGAACGGTCTTATTACCCGGTATCTGATGACGAGAGTATAGAGTTTATGCTTATACGGCCGCAGGAGATGCCTAAATACGTCATGGAAGGCGTTTTTGATGCGGGGCTCTGCGGGTATGACTGGATAATGGAAAACGACGTTGAAGTCGAGGATATATGCGAACTGGTGTATGCTAAAGGCGGGTTCACGCCTGTTAAATGGGTGCTGGCTGTACCTGAGGATTCCAAAATAAAGTCTATAGAAGACCTTAAGGGGAAACGCATATCGACTGAACTGGTGAATTATGTAAAAAAATATTTTTCCGAAAAGAATATCAAATGTGACATAGAGTTCTCCTGGGGAGCGACAGAAGTAAAAGCCGGTGTATTATGTGACGCTATAGTGGAACTGACAGAAACAGGGTCCTCGTTAAAGGCAAACAAACTGAGAATAGTAGATACGCTCCTGTCATCGTCTACCCGGTTGATAGCCAATATAGATTCTTATAAGGACGACTGGAAAAAGATCAAGTTAGAGAATATAGCCATGCTTCTTAAAGCTGCTGTTGATGCCGAGAGCATGGTGGGACTCAAAATGAACATAGAAGAATCCAAACTGGATGAGATAATGGCGATACTGCCTGCGCTCAAACAGCCTACCGTATCACAGCTTACGGTCAAAGGCTGGGTAGCGCTTGAAATAGTCGTAGCGGAAAAGACCGTTAAAGAGATTTTACCAAAATTAAAGCGGGCAGGAGCAGAAGGGATAATAGAGTATCCTCTAAACAAGATTGTCTACTGATAAATCTACTAATTTTCCTAGTGAAATTCCTCGTGAAATAAGAGTGAGGTTTGCGCCGTCACCTACGGGGTATCTTCATATAGGAGGAGCGCGGACAGCTCTTTATAATTACCTGTTTGCCAGGAAACATAACGGGAAATTCATACTGCGTATAGAAGATACTGATACTGACCGGTCGGTACCGGCGTTCTTGAGCGCCATATTCTACAGTCTCGAATGGCTGGGACTCGAATGGGATGAAGGGCCGAAGACTGTTGAGGATAACCTGGACGCTATACAGGAGATTGGCGAATACGGGCCGTATTTACAGAGCCGGCGTACGGAAATATACCAGAAAGCGCTGAAAGAACTTGTTGGCGGTGGAAAAGTATATGAATGTTACTGTACGCCTGAAGAACTCAAGAAAAACCGGGAAGAAGCTATGAACCGGGGGCAGGATCCGGGGTATGACGGCAGATGCCGTAACCTGACGCGTGATGAGAAGGAAGCGTTTCAAAAAAAGGGCATAATGCCGGCTTACAGGCTGAGGACACCGGATACGGGTATGATATCTTTCACTGATATGGTCAAAGGTGAGATAGAGATAGATCTGGCGACAATAAAAGATTTTGTCATATTCAAATCAGACGGTATGCCTACATATAATTTCGCCTGTATGGTAGACGATATGTATATGCATATATCGCATGTCATAAGGGGAGACGACCATATATATAATACCCCGAAACAACTGTTATTGTACCGGGCATTCAATGTAGCTGAAGAAGAGATACCGCAGTTCGCGCATCTGCCGCAGGTACACGGGACTGACGGCAAGAAACTCTCTAAACGCACGGGCGCGGTATCAGTGGAAGATTACAGGATGGACGGGTACCTGCCGGAAGCGTTAAAGAACTATCTGGCGCTTATCGGCTGGTCGACAGAAGATTCACAGCAGATATTCGAGGGAGACGAGCTGATACAGAAATTCGAGATAGGAAGATGTTCTAAATCGTGCGGTATATTCGATATAGAAAAACTTAAATGGATGAACGGTAAATATATCCGTAAAATGACGCCTGATGATATTGCCGGTTCAGCGTTCAGGTGGCTTGAGAAAGCCGGGCTGGCGGAAACGCAATGCACGATACCGGATATAGTCTTAAAAGCGATCAAGACCGAACAGGAAAAATTCGAACTGCTTTCGGAGATACCGGGTAGGATTGATTTTATTGTTAAAGATAATATAGAATATGACGAAAAATCCGTTAATAAACGGTTGAAGAAAGAGGGAGTGAAAGAGGTTTTAACGGATCTGCTGGAGATTTTTAAAGAAACGGAAGATTTTACGGCTGCCGTACTTGAAGACAGGGTAAGGGTATACTGCGAGGGAAAAGGGCTTGGAGCGGGGAAAGTGTTCCATCCTGTCCGGGTAGCGGTATCGGGTACGATGAAAGGGCCGGGTGTATTTGAGATGCTTGAACTTATAGGTAAAGAAAAAAGCGTCAAAAGAGTTGAATATGCCCTTGAAAATCTTGTAGAATAAGGAGCAATAAGATGAACGATAACAACGTAGATTTAAATTTTTTCAATATTGTGATATCACTGTCACAGGCTGCGATGCTGGGTATGGGCAAAATAGCTCATCCCGAGTCGGGAGAAGTCAGTGTTAACCTGGATATAGCTAAGATCAACATAGATATACTCCAGATGCTTAAAGACAAGACAGTAGGTAATTTAACGAAAAAAGAAGCAGAAGTATTAAACGAGACGCTTACGAACCTTCAGTTGACCTATGTCGACGAAGTAAAAAAACAGGGTCTTTCGGGAAAAAAACCCGACGATTCGGAAGGATCTTCACAAGAAAAGACTGAAGAAACGCCAGAGAATTCTTCAGTAAATACATCGGAAAACGCATAACACAATTCATTTAAATTGCCGGCTCGTCTAATGGCAGGACAACGGACTCTGGCTCCGTCTGTGGGGGTTCGAATCCTCCGCCGGCAGCCAAACTGGATTCTAACCGCTTTCGTCGACAAAACAGGCAAAAAAGCCTCGAACCTAGCGGTAAAATCCGGTTTTTTTTAAAGTAAATTCCATAAATATTTTACTACCTTTTTTAACATTCCTTTTTATAAATTCTTCCCCAAAATATTTCTTTTATAAACCATTTGAATAATAGTAGATCGACGACAAATATGTATATCCCTATGGTTTAAGTAATTTGAGATTTTAATCAATAGTAATATTGCAAAAAACAGCATTTTCGAACCTATAAAACCCACATTCCGCTTGTTGAAGAAGCCTTAAATCTGAATTAAGGATAGCAAAATTAACGGTACAATTCCATCGGTACTTCCAACAACTTCAGTAGCGTATTCTGCAATTGATTTAACTTAATAGGGAAACAAACTCTCT
>JBDRKX010000006.1:0-14227 GCA_043813605.1 Elusimicrobiota bacterium
AACCCATTTATTGCAATAAAAGATGGAATTCGACGAAAAATATGCCATATTCTAGGTCGCAAAAAAGCTCGGCAATACTTACGAGTATTACCTCTCTTTTTTGTTGTGTATCATACAGCATCTTTCTCGTCTCGGTTCTACATCTCTATTACAACAAATGGGTTAAAAGATACAACAAAATAATGATCATTCTGCTGTTGCTGGCAGGCGCATCGCTTAAGTATTCATCCGCGCATTTTGAAGACACCGGATGCGGCGCGCGCGCGGGAGGCATGGCCAATGCGTATACCGCCGAGGCATCGGGTCCTGAGACGATCTACTATAATCCTGCAGGATTGGCGCTTGACGACACTGCCAGATTCGCTTCTTCATACAGCCGGCTTTTCTGGGGGCTATCGGACGGTTCCAGCCTGGCTAACGGGTTTGCCGGTATAAGCGTACCTCTCGGGGACCGAAACGGCATAGGTGCGGCATGGAAGAACTTTCAGCTCGAGGGATACTATTCTGAAAACAGATACTATGTGAGTTTTGCCCGCAAACTGGGAAGAAAACTGACGGCAGGCACAAGCATTAAAATACTTGAAAAAAGGTACGCCAGTACTCCGTATACGGAGAACCGGGTAAACCTTGAAACATCGCAGGTCTTTTCCGGAAGGAATCCGATTTTCGGAAACGGGTATTCCAAAATGTCGTATACGCTGGATGCCGGCGCGCTGTTTGACCTTGACAATCACAACAGGATAGCGGTTGCTGCAAGGAATATAACTTCTCCTGATATGGCATTGTCCCCGGTAGACATGGACATTGTCCCTATAGGAATAAAAGCAGGTTACAGACTGGAGCTGTCTTCACTCAAAGCTCTGCTTGATATAGATTATTCTTCGGGTGACATAAATATTTACAGCGGGGCTGAATTGAAGATGATAAGCGGGCTGTTTACGCTTAGGGGAGGCGTGGGTATAGGCAGCCGGGAATACAGGAATATTGCCTGCGGAGTATCGATAAAACGCACTAATCTTCTGCGTTTTGATTATGCGTTCAATTCACCGATCGCAGGGATAAGCCGCACCTACGGTACGCATAAACTGGAGATGACATTCAGGATCGGAGTGCTATCCAGGCAGAGCGCTAAAACCGTAAAAGATATAAAGCCGGGAAAAGAATTATCAGCGGAGAAAACAAGACAGGAAATGAACCGGGGAATTATTGATGAGACTAAAAAACTCTTTAAAGAGGCAAGTTACGCGCTTATGAAAAAACACTATTTTACTGCCATTCTGAATTTTACCATTATTGCCGATATGGAAGATAAGGGACTGGATGCGCTGAGGGACCTTGTTAAACGGGCCAGGTACGAACTCTCTCTCCTGGAAGGCATTAAAGAAGAATATCTGCTAAAATATGATGAAAAAGCCAAGGAATATTTCAGGCACAAACAATATGAAGAGGCGGTCGATATCTGGCAGAAGATACTGCTCATATCAAAAGACGATGACGTGACACGGGGCAGAATAAAATATGCAAGGGAAAAGATGATAAAAGAGTATTACATAAGGGGTATGAACTATTACCTTAAGGAAGAATATGTCCTTGCGCTCAAAGAGTTTTACAAGGTTATCGATCTGGAGAGAGACCATCCGCAGGCAAAAGAGATGATAGAGGTGATCAATAAGGAGAGGTATTGAAGATAAAAAGGATCATCCTGATATCTCTGATCTTTATGATCGCCGGTAATGGAATAACCGGCGGGGTTGAAGTCGGGTTCAATTATTTCAAGGAAGATGTCGGCATGGTCCAGATATCGGGGAATTTCGGACTGGACGGCAGGATCTTATTTTTACCGATGCTGCAGGTCTCAGACTTTCAGTGGACATTGACCCTGGAGCTCGATTACGGCATCTATTATTACAGGTACTATATAGATAAGCAATATTGGCGTCTGGATGATTTTATTGAAGAGACCATAGTTATCCCGGCAGGGCCGATTCAGGGAAAGTTCACTTTACTGAAGGTGCTTCCTGCCGATTATGAGGGATACATTAATCTCTATAAGAAATATTCAGAAAAAGGAAGACTTGATTGGGCAAAAGATTTTCTTGTAAGTGCAGTGAAACATTTCCCCCGGCACATTGAGACTTATGAGTATCTCGGTAAATTGTATGAGCAGATGGGACATTACGGTTTCGCGGCGGACGCGTATCTGGCGGGAATAGAAAAAGCGCCTCAGAATAAGAAATTCTATTATTTGCTGGCCGTGTGCTATGAGAAACTGTATACTGAGCATGGCAAAAGCCTTTACAGGAAAAAGGCCCGGATGTACTGGGAGGAACTGCTTGAAACAGCTCCCTACAGTGAGGAGGCCGAGAAATATATGCGGATGAAATAATTAAGGAGGCGATGAATATGACTAGTGAAAAAAAAGCTGCTAAGGGTAAAAGGATAAGGCGCAGGAGATTCCTTACAAAAAAGGTGCAGGTGAAGTATGCAGTAATGATAAGTGCGGTTATGATCCTTATGACAGGCATATCCCAGTTTTATACGTACAGGACGCTGCAGACCCTGCTTCCTCAGATATTATCTACAGAAATAGGCAGCAAGATCAGTTCTTTGCAGATGAATCTGCTTATTATAAGCATTGTCTATACTGTAATAATGACTATTGTTTCGATATATATTACACATCGTATGGCAGGGCCTGTTTATAGAATAGAAGAGGATGTACGTAATATGTCGGAAAATCCAAGTATGGCTTTCAGGTTCAACCTGAGGACAAGTGATGAGTTTCAGGAGCTTGCTGATGCGCTTAATTCCATGATGCAGAAACTGGAGGCAAATTATACTGAAAAATAAGGTTATTAGATAAAACCCGCTGTTCTCAAATTTATGGGGATATAATATTTTACAGAGTTTTTACATATAATTCATTAGTTTTTTATATTAGAATAGTATAGTAATAGTAGAAAACGGCATATAAAAGGTATATTAGGAGTAATATTATGAAGAAATATCTTATATTTATGATTGTAATCGCGCTTTTTTGCAGTCCCGGTCTTTATGCAGTAGGGGATGAACATGCGGGTTCCGGGGAAAATCTTCCGGAGATGCCTGAACAGCATCAGTTTCACAACGTGAGTGATGCCGGCGTTACGCAGGATATCCTTGCCCCTGAGAACGAGGATGCTGCGCTTGCTGAAAGTGCAAACCAATTCAGCCAGGACGATCTGGCTATTGCAGAAGCGTTGAACTGGCATTACGAGCAGAAACTGGCGGAGATGCTCGAAGCAGATGCTAAACAGGCAAAAGCAAAGAAACAGGCGGAGGCCAGTAAAAGAGCGAGAGAAGCACAGAAAGAAGCACAGCAGTCACAGAGCAGCAGCAGCGAAGATTAAACTGAAAACAATATAAATTAAATATTTTAAAAAAATAACCAGCTTATAAGGCTGGTTATTTTTTTTATACTCCAGCCATAACGTTCTTAATATTCTGTTTACCTTTATTACAGCTTTTTTGTATAATCTACATTTAGTTAATTATAATAATTTACATGAGAAAAATAATTGCATGAGAAATCTTATAAAAAAATATGTATTGATAACAGCTGTTTTAGCTGCCGCTCTGGCTATCTCCAATAAAGCTCATTGTAAGATAATCGATGATTTTGAGAAGTTAAATAACTGGAAATCAGAGAATCCTGAAGTAAAACTGAAGATGACAAGGGGTATAAAAGGATTCGGAACCTTTATAAATTATAAACCGGGTGATTCTCAGCAGACAGTAATGTTTTTCCGGGAGATAATTTTTTTGGATATACCGGATGATTACAGAATAGGTATCAGCGCAAAAGGAGATAGCCTGAATTGTGACATAGGGATAGAACTGATCGATTTAAATGAGAACAGCATCCTGTTCGAATGGCAGGATATCACACTTGATAGTGAATGGAAGGATCTCAGGCTGCTAAAAAAAAATGCGCGTTATTCCGGGAAAATAACGGACAAACCGCCTGCAGAAATTAAAAAAATTAAACTATATATAACCGCGGAGCCCGGTGCAGGAAGCAGGATATATCTTGATGAATTAATTATTGAACCTGTTATGCCGGGAAAAATAAAGGGCGATACGCTTATTACTTCGTCATCAAGTACAGGGGATGAGTATTCCCCTGATAACGCTTTTGACGGAGACATGAAGACGAAATGGCTGAGCCGGACTTCACAAACAGAATGGATAAGTATTGATATGGGCGTTGATAAACAGCTTCTGGGGCTGATCATATACCGGCAGGATGAAGGAAAGACGGCATATAATATAGAAGTTTCTACTGATAATGTCCTCTGGAATAATATATGTTCGGTCAGGGAATCCGTCAGCAGTTTCATTGATATCAATTTCATAGCGGATCCGGTAAGGTATTTGCGGATAGTATGCCTGGATACAGGTGAAGCAAAGAAACATGAAATAGATGAGATAGTATTCAAGACACCCGGCCTGCCTTACGGTAAGTATATGAAAGATCCGGATATCTTCTTTAAGAACAGGTGGGACCTTGTTGAAGTACCTGAAAAAGTGGTATATATACCGAAATCATGGGAAGGTTCCAATATGATTATGTGCATGGGCAGACCGCCGGAGGAGTTCTCCGTATCGCTCAATGACAGGCCGCTTGCTAAAATAGGCACGATTACAAGAAAGCCTGTAGTGCTTCATATAAAAAAACTCGTAGAATGCGGCGAATGTAACATTTTCAGGATCTCTACTCATACTATCAGCGGAAACGATACAGATATTGATATAATGTTTTTCGCCAAAGACAGGAATTCTATTGAAGAGTACCTGGACAAACTGAAAAGCGACTCGGCAGAATCATATTACGAATTCATTGAGGATCTCTACCCTGAAGGTATAATGGTTCCCCGGATGACCGGGGATAAAGATTTTTTTGCACATATGGGAAACAGCAGCAGTCCGGCGGGAGCAGTTATTACAGAAAATGGAACCGTGGCTCCGGCGGGAACAGGTTATTTCATAATACCTTATATTTATATGTCCGGCCGCCTGCTGAACTATTCGGATTTTGAAAGGGCAAAATCCCTGACGAACGGTTATATCCCCATACCTGTGGTTATATGGTTAAAGGACGGTATGCGGTTTGAAGAAAGGCTGTTCTATGCAGGTAGTGGGAAGAAAGCTGCCAACTATCTCTGGGTAAAGCTGGCAAATACGTCGGAAAAAGATATCTCCGGAAGTTTTTACCTGGCTTTCAGACCCGCTTATATCTCTGCCGAGCTTCGGGATGCTGGAAAAGGTCCTGTAAGTTCGATAGAATATACTGAGGACACTTCTCTTGTTATCATTAATTCCCGGACGGCTGTCGGCGCTCTGGTATCTCCTTCGGCATTCGGCGCAAATGCTTTTGATGATGGTGATATAGTCGAAACGCTGAATATGGGAAAAATACCGGAGAAAATGGAGATCAACGACGAAAAGGGATTTGCTTCCGCCGTACTCGCGTATGATTTTAACCTGCCTCCGCAGAGCGGATCAGAGTACATTTTTGTAATTCCGGAAAAATATCTTCCGGGTGGAAACAGACCGCCGGATATAGGTAAAACAAATGAAATATACACGAATTTAAAAAATGACTGGAAAACCGGGCTCAACAGGATATCTATCAGGATACCTGAAAAAAAATTACCGGACCTTTTCCGTTCAAACCTTGCACAGACAATTATTGACATGGAAAAATCACTCTTTATATCACGGCAAGAGAACGGTGCTTTGCCGTTAAATCCGGTTGTGGGTACGGGATTACTTTATTCGCTTTTGGCGGCTGGTTACCCGGAAGTATGCCGTGAATATCTGGAAACTATAGTCGGGGACGGACTGAAAAACGATAATACTGATGAAGCTCATTATGGCGCCGGGAAAAGGAGCGTGCCTGATGAAGCGGCATTAGTATATTCTATTTTTAAGTATTATGAATTTACCGGTGACAGAAAATTTGCCGGAAAGATGATGCCGCATGCATTGAAAAGTCTGCGCTATATAGAAGAGCATAAAAGAAAAGAGGCTGGCGGGCTAAGTCCCGAAAAACGAGATACGCTTGAAATAAAAAATAAATTATGGAGACTGACCGCGTGGAAGGCGGGAGCGCGCCTGGCTGAAACGGCCGGAGCGGCTGCTGAAGTAATAACATGGATTAATGATAATAAGATACGTCTTTTAAGGGATATCGAGGAGATACTGGTCAATCGTCAATCGGATCCTGAGGCCGCTCTCCTGGCTGTGTTTCCTGCTGAGGAATACGCTAATATTAAAAGTGACCTGGTGAAAAAGAGTCTATACAGATATAATAAAAAAGAGCAGGATACTGCTGGAACGGACAGCAGGGAAAATCTGTATGATCATACCGATTTCAGATTACCGGTTGCGTATCTATTGTCAGGAAATAAAGAGGAAGCGCATAATATGTTCAACCTGCTTACGGATGATATGGTTCCTGCCGGATGGAATAGATGGGACCCGACACAAGGAGAGCCGGCGGCGGATCCTCTTGTATCAGCTATGATAGTCAGGTTTATCCGCAGTATTTTCGTATATGAACAAAAATATTCAATTGTACTCGGTGCGGGTATCAAAGATGACTGGATCAATGCCGACACAGAAATATCTGTAGAGGATATGCCGGCCTGTTTCGGGAAAGTCAGTTATAGATTGAGCCGGCAAGGTGAGATGCTTACGATATCTGTTACCGGAGACGCAGCGCCGCCGGAAGGATTCGCTTTTAAGCTGCCGTTGACAGAAAAGGTTATTGCAGTTAGTATTAATAAATTAAAAACTCATTATACCGGAGACAGTACCGTGTATTTCAGGGAACTCCCGGTCGATATAGAAATAGAATTCGGGACCGAATGATACTTTTGCCGCCTATAGCTATAAGGGATAGGCTGTAGAGGAGGGATAGGCTGTAGAGGAGGGTATATAGAATGATCAATGATATTTTAGGGCAGGAATTTCTGGGTAATACTATTCAGAACTATGCTGTTTGTCTGGGAGTATTCCTATTGTCAGTTATAGCGGCGGTTATATTCGAGAGTATGGTACTTAAACGGATGAGATTATTGGCGGAAAAGACAAAAACAACGGTAGATGATTATATCCTGAATTCCGTTAAAAAACAGCTGATGCCGTTTTTCTATATCATTATACTTTATCTGTGCGCCCGGCCGCTGATACATAACGAATCACTTCACAGGGCTGTCCGTGTTACCGGCCTTATCGTTCTAACAGGTTTCGGTGTGCGTTTCATACTCTCCATAATAATATTCAGTTTGAAAGCATACTGGTTATCAAAAGAGAAGGATGAATCCAAGACCGAAGCGATCAACGGTATAGTAGTAGTTGTTAAATTTGCCGTGTGGAGTCTTGCGGTTATTGTCCTCATGGATAACCTGGGAATAGAGATAACGACCCTTATAGCCGGACTTGGAATAGGAGGTGTTGCAATAGCCCTTGCTGCGCAGGTTCTTCTGGGAGACCTTTTCAGCTATTTTTCGATTTTTTTCGATAAGCCCTTTGAGATAGGGGATTTTATAATAATAGATAATTATATGGGAGTCGTGGAGCATATAGGTATCAAGACATCCAGGATAAGGAGTCTGAGCGGTGAACAGCTGATCTTTTCAAATACAGATCTTACTAATTCAAGGGTCAGGAACTATAAAAGAATGGGAAAACGGCGGGTGGCATTCAATATAGGCGTTACATATCAGACCGGTACGGAACACCTGCAGGATATTCCTGTTATAATAAAAGATATCATAAGGAACATTCAGGATACGGAGTTTGACCGCGCTCATTTCTTCTCATACGGTGATTTCAGCCTGGTTTTCGAAATAGTCTATTATGTCATGGGAAGCGATTATAATAAATACATGGATATTCAGCAGGAGATAAACCTCGCTGTAAAAAGAGAATTTGAAAAACGCAGAATAGAATTCGCTTATCCTACTCAGACACTTTTTATTGATAAATGAGTTCTCGCTGTCATAGGACCGGAAGAGTTCTCATATGAATGAAAACAGGTAAAAGCTGTAAAATGGAAAAGAACGGGAATAACCGGGATCAAGCGGCAAAGCTGGTCAACATAACAGTTCCGAAAGCCGTATTCAAAGAAGTAGAGAATAACTTCAGATATTTTTATCCGGAAGCGGAGTTTACAATTGTAAGGTCTGTTTTTTATGATTTTGAGGACCTTTTCGAAGGAAGATACCCGGGATATCAGAAATGCAATACGCCATATCATGATATGACGCACACTGTAGATACTGCGCTCCTCTTTTCCCGGATAGCGGATGGTTACAATGTCGGGAAAAAACCGCTTTCTTCTCACATTATGAGAATAGGCATCATCGCCGTACTTTTTCATGACAGCGGGTATATACAGAAAATGACTGATACCGCGGGAACCGGGGCAAAACATACACTGGTACATGAAAAGAAGAGTGTGGAATTCATAAGGGGTTATTTCAAGAAAATAGGTTTGACGAGAGGTGATTTCAATATGGCCAGGAACATGATACGGTGCACCGACTTGAAAATCACCGTGTCGGAAATAGATTTCGGTTCGGATGAAGAGATGATCACAGGTTTTATAGTAGGCACGGCTGATCTGGTTTCACAGATGTCTGAAAGGGCATATCTTGAGAGGCTGTCGCTCCTTTACAGGGAATTCAAGGAAGGTAATATACAGGCATATGAATCGGAACACGATCTACTGAAAAAAACAGTAGATTTCTATAAACATATAGTCAGAGACAGGCTTGACAAGGATTTCCAAAAACTGTATAAATATGCTCAGGTCCATTTCAAAGAGAGATATCATATTGATTCTAATCTCTATATGGATGCGATAAGAAGGCAGTTCGAGTATTTGAGCAATATGAAAGACTATTCGATTGATGAACTAAAAAGCAGATTGAGGAGGAAAGCGACAAATGAGTGACATAAGGGATGCCGGTCTTGCCGGTAAGGGAAGAAAAAGGATCGAATGGGCGGACGGCGACATGCCTGTCCTTCAGCAGGTCAGAAAACAGTTTGCAGGATCAAAGGTATTCAAGGGACTTAAAATGTCATGCTGTCTGCACGTCACGGCAGAGACCGCGAACCTGATGAGATCTCTTAAAGCCGGCGGAGCCGATATCGTTTTATGCGCATCAAATCCCCTTAGCACGCAGGATGACGTGGCGGCCTCGCTCGTAAAGGATTTCGGCATTAAGGTATTTGCGTTAAAGGGAGAGAATACAAAGACATTCTACAGTCATATCAAGGCCGCTATCGAACATGGTCCTGTTGTGACCATGGATGACGGCGCGGACCTGGTATCTACGCTGCATTCCAAATACAAGTCAAAATGCCCGGAGATATACGGAAGCATGGAAGAGACGACAACGGGTGTTATAAGGTTGAAAGCAATGGAAAGGGACGGCGCATTGAAAATACCCGTGATAGCCGTGAATGATGCAAAGACAAAGAACCTTTTTGATAACAGGTACGGTACCGGCCAGTCTACGGTTGACGGTATCATCAGGGCGACAGATATACTGCTGGCGGGAAAAGATGTAGTTGCGGCCGGGTACGGCTGGTGCGGGAGGGGTTTTGCGATGCGCGCAAGAGGCATGGGCGCTAATGTAATAGTCACGGAGATTGATCCTGTAAAAGCCATTGAAGCAAAACTTGACGGTTACCGGGTGATGCCAATGGCAGCCGCAGCGAAAATAGGAGACCTTTTCTGTACTCTGACAGGTGACATAAATGTAATAAGGGTGGAACACTTTAAAGCGATGAAGGACGGGGCGATAGTATGTAATTCAGGGCATTTCAATGTAGAGCTGGACGTGGCCGGACTGCAGAAAACGGCAAAAAAAGTGAGAAAGAACGTGAGAGGCTTTGTTGATGAATATGTTCTTTCAGGCGGGAAAAGGATCTTCCTGATAGCTGAAGGCAGGCTTGTCAATCTCGCGGCAGCGGAAGGCCATCCTGCGAGTGTCATGGATATGAGCTTTTCTACGCAGGCGCTCGCTGCTGAATTTGTCGTAAAAAAGAAGGGTAAGCTGTCGGCGTCTGTACATGATGTGCCTTCACAGATAGAAGACAAAGTCGCTATGCTGAAGCTTAAAAGCATGGGGACTGTAATAGATAAACTTACTCCCGAACAGGAAAAATATCTTAAATCGTGGAGTATGGGAACATAGGAATGTATAATCCCGGATTTTGCATTAGAAAATGGAATTCGACAAAAAATATGCCACATTCTACGTCGCAAAAAAGCTTATCAATACTTACGAGTATTACTTCACTTTTTTGTTGTGTATTATGTGTCATCTTTATCGTCTCGGTTCCGCATTTTTAACGTAAAATACGGGATAATAAAACGGAGATCAGAAAGATGAAAAAAAAGATTAAAATTTTGCCGCTGATACTTCTTGTATCAATGCTGTTCAGCGGGTGCGAGAACTCGAACATATTTTCCTGGGCCCATCCCGGGGGGAACGATGATTCAACGGCAGCGCTCCTGACGGACGGTCAGAAAGCCCTCCTGGACCGTAATTATACAAAGGCTATCGAATATTACCAGAAGATACTCGACAAAGATCCGGATAATTCGGAAGCCCTTTACGGGCTGGCTGCCGCCGAGTTGAAGAATGTGGGGCTCGACCTGAGTGTTCTTCTGCCCAAATTCCTTAATAACGCGGACGGTATTTCAAACACAATGGCCTTTAGATCGCCGGGTAAGACCGTGTCGTCTGTTGATGACCTTCTTCCGCAGATGAATTACGTTCTGCTCGAAGCTGCGACCGCAGTTGCTGTTGCGAAACTCAGGATGATAGCCGATGGAAACGCTGACGGGACAATACCGGCCGACGACATAGACGTCAATATAAATCTTTCAATATCGCTAATAATACACGCGGCCTCGTATCTTCTCAATAAATATAATATCTCTATTGACGAGGATTTTCAGGTAGAAGCGCTCAGCGATATCTCGCAGGCCGATATTGATTATGTTGTAGGAGAGATAGAAGATGCATTAGAGTACCTGCTAGTTCTTGTCCAAGAAGAGATAAATATAGATGATATTCGTGACGGGTTCAATGATTTCAAGGCCGAGATCGAAAGTCTGTTGTAAGGAGCTGAACATGAAAAAAATATTAGCGATATTTATTGTTGCGGTGATAGGGCTGACGGGTACCGTTTTTGCGGAAGGGGTCCCGGTGAATATCGAGGCGGTTGAGAACCTCGGCATGGGCGGTCCCGGTTCCTGTGTCTGGAACAGATACGGCGTGATGTATAACCCGGCGCTGCTTGCCACGCAATCCGGGTTCCATATGAGGCTGTTCGAAATGCCTTTCTCAGTATCTAACGATGTCTTTAAATTCTATAGTTTCTATAAAGACAACCAGGAGGACCTGGAAAACTTTGATACGCTGAACGCTGCCAGGCAGGCAGTGCTCCTAAGGGAGATAACAAACAGTGTTACCAGTTACAAGATCCGTCTGAAGTTCAGCGCGCTCAATCCGAGCATCTCGGCCGGGCCGTTTCCGTTTTTCGGGCAGGATGGAAAACTCTGGTGGGGAGTGGGTTTCTATAACCAGTTTGACATAGGCGTGAAGATGAATGCCGGACTGCTGATCCCCACTGTAGATATCTGGGTGCAGGGAGACGGTGTATTGGTTGTCCCTCTTGCTTATAAGTTACCGTCTGTCCCGTTTAATCTTCCGGGTGAGGCATATGCGGGAATCAATGTTAAATATTTAACAAGAGCGAAATATGACGAATACCGGCTGAGTATACTGCAGTTTGAAAATTTTTCGCCGTCTTCGGATGACATAGAGCAGGGTTCCGGTTTCGGATGGGACTGGGGCCTCCTTTACGGATACAGTGATAAATTAAAGTTCTCGCTGGTACTGAAGGATTTCCTGTCAACACGTATAGCATACAGTGATTCCAGTGAAGTCATAAAAGGCCAGTTAAACCTGGGATCTTCATATAAACTGAACAATATGATACAGCTGGCATGTGATGTGCGGGACATAAAGTTTGATGACATAGGTAAAGCTACATTGTTTGCCAAACTTTACATCGGTGGAGAAATCAATCTTATAAGTATCCTCAGGCTCAGAGGCGGTTTCTACCAGGGGTACCCGTCATTCGGTTTCGGACTGCTTGGTTTCCTTAATTATGCCTTCTATGGCAGGGAACTTTCAGATTATCCCGGACTGATGCCGGAATGGAATCATGTAATATCCCTCTCTATAGGATTCTGATATACATATGAGCAGCCGGCTCGCTTGTCTGGTCATACTGGGCTGGCTGGCAGCAGGTCTTACCGGATCGATCGAGGCGGCGCCGTCGCCGGACGGCGAACCGGGGCCGCCTGAATTTGTCAACCGGCCTGCCGGCATTTCTTCCCGGCAATATCACGCCCTTGTAACAGGGACTAAGAAAGTAGCTGTAATACTGGTCGATTTTGACGGTAATCTGGGATCCGGCACGTCGGGAGCGGCGGCAACGGACAATGGGAAGATGTTTGATGCCGACATTCAGAACCTGGACAAATGGTTCGGGACGGGGACAGCGAATTTCCCTGATTTCTTTGATGAGGCCTCTTACGGGCAGATAGATATTGATATTACATTTGCCGTAAAGGGCGGCACGAGGAGCAGCCTCTCGGGAGTTAAATCAACTCACTGTTTTACCGTCCCGGAATCAATGGCATATTACGGGCAGGATACAGGCCAGAGCCTGGCTGACCTGGTATTACATGCGCTCTCTACCGCAACGGCCCAGGGTGTAAAGATAGATACCGGTACCTATCAGTATGTCATGGTAGCGCATGCCGGTAACGGAAATGAATCAACATCATTCCCTGTAAACTATGCCGGAGATATATGGTCGGTTTCCGTGGGTTGGTCTAGTCAGTATAACGGTTTTACAACCGGTGTCATTATTCCTGTCAGGGAAAACGGGTTACTTGAACCGCTTGGTGTCATGTGTCACGAGTTCGGCCATCAACTGGGGCTTCCCGATATATATGCCACCGATACCCGGGCGGAAGTCGTCGGTCCGTATGCGTTGATGGACAGCGGAGTCTGGAACGATAACGGACAAAAACCCTGTCATTTCTGTTCATGGAGCAAGGCATTTCTCGGGTGGGTGGCGCCTGTATCTGTATCCGGTGTGGCCGAAGGCATAGCGCTAAAATCATATTACAACAACAAGACAGGCAGTGTCTACAAGTTTGCTGTTCCGGGAACCGGAGGAGAGGAGTATTTCCTTCTGTCATACAGAAAGGATGGAGGATATGATTCGGCTTCGCTCAACAGCTCCAGAAGCATAGAGTGGGGAGCAGTCATACTGCATATAGATGACACGATAGGCGATATTTTGAAGAATGACGTGAATGCGTCAACACAGGAACATCCCAGAATAGATATAGTCGAAGAAGGCGTATGGGACATCGCCAGGACATTCATGACGCCTCATTCGGACGGGTATAACGGTTCGCTATCGGGTATTACGGTATACGGCATGGCTCTTTCCGGGCAGGATATGTTTTTCAGCGCAAGCGCGGCAAATTTCTCCGATATACTGGAGTTTGCGGGAAGACCGGTAAATTTTCCCAATCCTGTAACGGGGCAAAGTACGACTATTTCGTTTAATCTGACTAAACCTGAACAGGAGATAGCTTTAAGGATATATACTCCTGCGGGAGAGCTGGTAAGGTCGATAAATTCGGAAGAGATCAATGCTGTGTATGCGACTGATAACAGGATGGTCTACCAGGCGACCTGGGATCTGAAGAATAATTCCGGTGAGAGTGTGGCTTCGGGAATATATGTATATCACATAGAAGCCGGAAAACTGGGGCATACAGGAAGACTTTCAGTTATTAAACCATAAGTCAAGCATTAAGTCATAAGCTTTAAGTTTTAAGTTATAAGTTTTAAGTATTTTTTTGTTTTATTTTTACTTACAGCTTATAGCTTACCACTTACAGCAAAATAAGTCATAAGCTTTAAGTTTTAAGTTTTTTTTTGTTTTATTTTTACTTACAGCTTATAGCTTACCACTTACAGCAAAATAAGCCATAAGCTTTAAGTTTTAAGCTTTTTTTTGTTTTATTTTTACTTACAGCTTATAGCTTACCACTTACAGCAAAATAAGT
>JBDRKX010000007.1:0-50239 GCA_043813605.1 Elusimicrobiota bacterium
AAGCGCAAATACTTTAGGAAAGCTGCTTAGGGTCTACAATTGCGGGGATGCACCCATTGTTTTATTTTAATATATTTTGTATGCCCGGTTTTTGTCAATACTGATTATGTGGACGGTATATGTGGACGGTATATTGAAATAAGCAGCAGAAATTGTTATATTATAATTTTAGTACAGGAATTGACAGGAGGAAAATATGAAAAAATTAGGGATCGCTGGATTAGTAACTATTCTTATGTTTTTACCGGTTTTAGTAAACGCAGACTGGGTCACTGACGCCCAAAACAAGGCTGAATCTGAACTTGAACCCGTAGTAGGAGATATCGGCGCAGGTTTGAGCGGCGGAGTCATAAGAAGCGCGGCTTTTCTCAAGTTCCCGGGTTTAGATGCGGGACTTAATATAACCGGTGCAAAAGTATCTGATGACAACAGCCTCATATCAGAGGGAACTATCCCTGTACCGCTTGGAAGCGTAAAAATCGCTCTTCCCAAAGGTATAGCCGTATTTATAAGAGGGCTTAATTACGGAGTCGGTGATTCTGACAGCAAACTGAATATGCTCGGTTTCGGCGGAAAATATACTGTAGTCGAAGAAAAGACAGTACCTTTCATACCGGAAATCTCCGGTGTAGTGGCTTATAATATGCTGAACGTATCTACTACCGATATGGATATAGGAATAAATACTATTACGATCGGATGCGCAGTAAGCAAAAAACTGCCTTTGATATCACCGTATCTGGGTCTTTCGTATAATATCTCATCCGGCAGTTTTGAATCATCTGCTATGACAGTCAAACCGTCCAAGAATTCATTCAGGGCGGAAGCAGGAGTGGATTTCCGGCCGTTTCCGTTTTTCTATGTAGGCGGAGGTATTTCTAATCTCGGATGGAATATAGGGCTCGGTTTACGTTTTCAGGTTCCTGTTTAAATAGAATTGACCGCAAGCCGCGACCATAGAAGCATTGTCCGTGCAGTGTGCTTTTTCCGGAAAAACAATCTTTAACTGTTTTTTCCCGGACTCGGTTTCGAATTGCCTGCGAAGCTCGCCGTTGGCTGCAACGCCGCCGCATACAAGAAGCCAGTTTGCGCCGAATTCCTCCATGGCTTTAATAGAGTTCTTCAAGAGCGGTTTGAATGCCGCCTTCTGAAACGATGCGGATATGTTTTTTCTTTCTTCTTCAGTTATCTTTCCGTCAAAATCGTACTTGACCTTGTAAAGAACCGCTGTCTTTAAGCCGCTGTATGAAAAATCATAAGAACCGCCCATATTTGCAACGGGGAACTTGAATTTATCCGGATCCCCTCCTGAAGCGCTCCGTTCTATGCTCGGGCCGCCGGGATATGGCAGCCCCAGGACACTCGCTACCTTGTCAAAACACTCTCCCACGGCATCATCTCTTGTGTTTCCAAGTATTTCATAATCTCCCCATGCCTTTATATATACCAGTCTCGAATGTCCGCCGGATATTATCAGGCCAATTCCCGGCGGGTCATCCAATCCTGTAAATGCCGAGGCAAAAAGATGCGCTTCAAGATGATCTACTTCAATAAGCGGGATCTTCATAAGAAAAGATATTGTTCTGGCTGTCATCAGGCCCACAAGCAGAGAACCTTCCAATCCCGGACGGGAAGTGACAGCCACAGCATCAACACCTTCCATACCCATACCGGCATTTGACAGGCATTCTTCAATTATAAGGTTAAGTTTCTTCAGATGTTCCCGTGACGCTATTTCAGGTACAACTCCGCCATACCTGGAATGGATGTCTATCTGGGAAAAAACAGATTCGCTTACAATACCCTTTTCATCCAGTATAGACACAGCTGTCTCATCACAGGAAGTCTCTATACCAAGTATTCTCATTCAAGCAGTTCCTCTACGGTAACGAACTCTATATCCGCTTTTTTCAGTTCTTCCAAAAAATAAGCAAGGGCCTTCACTGTGTTTTTTCTGGTGATATGGCATATAGCTACAGTTTTCATATTGCTTGATGCAGTTCTTTTCAGTTTTTCCAGTCTTGACATAATATAATCATAATCGTCTTTATTATCAATATAAAAACTGTTTTTTGCGGTCCGGACACCGAGTTCGGACGCTGTCTTAAAGCCGGTTGTATTGTTTGAAGTCGCCGAATCGACAAAAAAAAGCCCCTTTCTCTTCAGTATTTCAAGCAGTATTCTCATCTTTTCGGGATTGGATGTGAACCTGGAACCCATATGGTTATTAAGTCCGGGCGCACCTTCGACACTCTCAAGAGCCCTGTCAAGCGTTTTTTCTATCTTTTCTTCATCCATATCAGTAAGCAACGCTATCTCACCCGGATCAATACCGGGATATCCCTCGGGCTCCATAGGCATGTGAAGAATAAACGGCAATCCGCTCCTTTTAAGTTCCTTTGCCAGAAAATTCGAATACTTCAATCCGGGAAGTATGGCATACGTCACAGGTATATCGAGTTCAATAAAAGCCTGTATGTTCTTAGTATACCCCAGATCATCGACAACGATCGCTACCCTGTTTTTGTCTTCAACAAGTTCAAATCGGATGGAATTCAGGATAAATCCTTCTATACCGATATCCAGGCCGGGACTACCCGTATCCGAAGTGACATCCTTTATGTCAAGGGAATCTGTACGGGCAATAGATTCCAGTTTTTTTTTCAGTCCGGAAAATCTCGACCGGGCTATCCGAATTTTTTTCGTGTATTCTATCCATGAAGTGTTACCGGATTTCTTTTCTGTCTGGTATTTTTCGATTATATCCGAAGAGTCTACTCCATGTTCAATGAGTTGAATATTGACAGTTTTTTCGAGATTAAGCGATATATCCGTCAGATCAGTGTGGGTGCTTATCCGATAGACCGCATACAGGGAAAACAGGCATAGTATGACCCCCAGTATCTTGAAGGCAGAAAAATATTTATTCGCTCTTTTTGATTTCTTCTTCTTTGCGGCCATCTTTCATAAATATCTTTCTAGCAATAAGTACATCACATGCCCTTTGGAGCTGAGGATCGACTATCTTGTCTTTTTCACGTTTCTCTTTCTCTTCTACCGAAAGATTTAATATTTCTTCCTGCTGTGAAGCAAGTTTAATGCGCTCTTCTTTTGATATTTTTACCGTAATATCCGGTTCTATGCCTTTATCATGGATTGAGACCCCGCTAGGCGTATAATATTTGGCGGTTGTAAGCCTCAGGGAAGAAGCGTCTTCAAGGTCTATGAGGCTCTGTACAGAAGCCTTGCCGAAAGATACCTCACCTATTACAACTCCCCTGGACAGGTCTTTTATACAGCCGGCAACGATCTCTGATCCCGAAGCAGACCCCTTATTGATAAGTACTGCCAGAGGTATATGTTTAGCTTCCGGTTCTTTCATTGCCCTGAATTCCCTGTTCTGATCTTCCCGTCTTCCTTTCGTATATACTATCATTTCCCCTTTATCTACGAAGAATCCCGCTATTTCCACGGCAGCGCTGAGCAGTCCGCCGGGATTATTCCTGAGATCGAATACAAGCCCGTCTATCCCGCTCCCCATCAGCTCATCAAGCGCTTCCTTGAGTTTCAAGGGTGCATCGTCTGTAAATTCGACAAGACGGATATATCCTATGTTCTTTTCAAGCAGTTTCTTGTACACCTTTGTCGGGACTATCGTATCACGGGTAATGGTAAATTCCAGGAGTTCTTCTTCTTCCTCTCTGGCCATGCTCAATGTCACTTTTGTACCCGCTTCGCCACGGAGTTTCTTAACTGCGTCCCTTAGCTCTATTCCCTTGGCGTCTTCCCCGTCTATCTTAACGATTTTATCTCCCGGCATTATCCCCACACTGAAAGCGGGAGTATCAGGGAGCGGCGTTATCACAGTAATATAACCGTCACGGGAGGTTATCCGTATACCGAGACCGCCGAATTCACCTTCAGTATCAGATTTTACCAGTTTTGCTACTTCTGGTTCCATGAACTGGGAATACGAATCAAGTGACGAGATCATACCCTTCATTGCTCCGTATATAAGATCTTTTATTGTAATATCTTCAACATAATTCTCTTTTATAAGTACAAAAGCATCTGTAAACAAGCGTATATGTTTCTGGATATCCACTTCTTCCTCTTCCTTGGAATATAGCGGCCGTATCTCAATAACCGAATTCAATAGGAATATTACCGCTATAACCAGGAATATTTTTGCTGGTCTGTTGTTTTTTCTCATATTATCTCCTTATCTGGCCTTTTCTTCATTTAACCATTTCAGCGGATCACGGGGCTCGGATCCCTGACCCAGCTCAAAATATAATGCTCCGTCTGAAATGCTCCCTATACTGTCCAGTATCTCTATTTCAAGACCCACCCGGACGTACAACATCTCAAGATTACCATATATAGTATAATACCCATTTCCGTGGTCAATTACAACCATCTTATTCAGTCCTTCAAAAGTATCAGAAAACACTACTTCACCGTCGGCTACAGCTTTGACAACTGCATTTTCCTTCTTATCCGGGCTGATGCTTATTCCCCTGTTGAACACAACTGTTTCCAGTTTCGGATGTTTCTGTTTTCCAAAATATGCTGAGACTTTCCCGTCAACCGGCCATGGCAGCTTTCCCTCTGCAAGATCAAAATTTGCTCCCAGCTGCTGAAGCCTTTCAAGGTTTTTTACTTTTTTCTTTAATGATGATACGAGCATATTTAGTTCATCATGTTCCCGGCGTTTTTCATCCAGAGTCTCCTGATTGGTCTTGAGCTCTTTTTTTACTTTTTTTAGGTTTTCAAGCTGTTTTTTTCGGTGCAATATAAGGTCATCCTGCAATATAATGAACTCCTCCTTCAAGAGGATCAGGCTTTCCCTCTGTAACTCGAGTTCTTTCTTCAGGTTACCTGTCTCTTTAATTTTTCCGTCTATTTCAATAAAAGCGGCTGCCGGCAGCATAACAAGTATTTTATCTATATATTCATTGTTTTCCTCCGGGCCGGTAAGATGATGGGGCCACAATTCTGTTTCCGGCTCGTCTACATGTGATGAATAGCGTAACAGAGCCTTTCTTAGTATATCTGAATACCTGTTAAATCTTTGCGACTGTATTTTAAGTTCGGCCTCTTTATCGTGAATAGAGGCTTCCACCTCAACCATATTCCTGCCTAGTGATATAAGCCCGTTTTTATGATTGTTTATCCTTTTCCCGGTCAGATCAAGATCCATGTTTATTGTCTTTTCCTTTGTACCGAGACTAGATACTTTTTGCCCGTATTTTTTTATCTCTTCTTCGATCCTTGACAATTCGGTTCCGCGGGTACCTATAGTATCCTGCAGTTTTTCAATATCATCTCTTGTGCCCGCCTTCAAACTTACAGATATGATCAGGATCAAAAGAACTGCTGCCTGCACTAATCTGAGCAATCTAATCATCCCATCTGAATACGGCAATAACCCTGTAGAAAAAAACCGCTAAAATACCTGTAAAAATTATTATAATGGAGTCTTCGATAAGTGTACCTGCCTGTTCTATCTCACAAAATGCAGTAAACCAATAATAGAGAAACCGCGCAGCTATACCGGATATTATACCGGCCAGCAAAAAGCGCCGGGCAGCGGCTCCAAGCACTACTTTGACATCAGCTGCAATATTATTTGCAATCCTTATCTCGTCATACTGTGAAACCCTGAAAAGATACGCGCTGACTGAAAAAATATAAAACGCGAATAACGGCAACAGCAATCCCAGAAGGGACCTGATCCTTCTTATTTTTTCCATCATCATTGCTGTTTTTTTTACAAAACTGTTCCTTGTATCAAGGTGTTCGACACTTTTTCCTTTTTTCAGTTTTTCAAGTATATTGTTTATTTTTAGATAGTCCGGGGTATTAATACCTATCTTAAACCTGGGCGGCAGATCTACCTTGTCTTTCAGTATTTCCATCTGTTCGCTGAGGTCAGGGTCTTTTCGCAGTTTATCATATATGGTCGCCGAATCTTCGTATAAAATCAATCTGACCTGTTTATAATTGTCCAGCTTTTTCCTGAAAGCATTTATATCTTCATCGGAGGCTGTCTTGTCGAGGTAGACCATAAATACCAGGGAAGACAGAATCCTTTTATGTAACCTGCCGGTAACAGTGATCATGCCCAACCACACAAAACACAGGAGCGCCGCAAAAAAGAGGCATACAAAAGACAGTATCCTACTTGATCTTTCCATCTTCTATGTCTATGTATTTCACCCTGACAGACTTAACTTCTGATGAAGGCCTTGCTGTCGCGATCACTGCTGAACCCCTGTACGTCGTATTTTTCAGGACTCTCAGCATATCATCCTCATCCTCTCTGCCTGTCATATTCAGGTCACACATCATGATCGCCGGCTCAGAAGCCAGAACCATTGTCAACGCAAGGTTTTTTCTTTCCAGTGAAGAAAGATTTTCCGGTGCGACATCCCTTCTGGAAAGGAGATTTGTCAGTTTAAGGAAATGCAGCGCCCTGTCAAAAATTATACCCGAAGGTGTATTATGCAGTTTTAACGCATATTCCACGTTATGATACAGGTTCTTTTTTTCCATAAAGACTGGTTCTTCAGGTATATAACCGATAGTGCTCACGATCCTTTTTAATTCGGGATCAGCGACCTGGCCGGCATTTTTCTCCCCGTATTTCAGCACACCGGACGATGGCCGGAGCCTTCCGCACAGTATCTTAAGAAGAGTGGTCTTACCGCTTCCTGCGGGTCCTCTAAGCACGACAAAATCATTTCTTTTTAATTCCAGGTTGATATTATTCAGTACTTCGTACCCTGAATCATTATCAGAACGCCAATATATCTTATCTGCGGATATTAGATTTCCCATTTTGATATTCCTTTTGCCTGTATGTTCTATAAGGACAGTTGTCTCAGGATACTTTTTTCCGGAAACCGTTTTGCAGTACAATAGATGTATACACGTGAACCGGGTATATCAGACAGACAGCAACAGTTATCAGAAGGCGGATTTAACAGCATTTTTTACCGGTCATATTATTAATATGCCTATATATTACTGATGCCGGCAGAATCCTTTTCATGTTCTAACTCTATCTGGAACATTTCCTTTTTTCTTTTTCCCGCGCCGGTCACAGAATCAGTTATTTTCTTTAATAATCCTCTCTGGCTCTGCTGCACTTCGAATATAAGCTTTTTTGCTTCTATCTGTTTTTTCTTGTAAGCTGTTTTCCACTGTATATCTCTCTGAGCCATTCTTGCTCTGAGTTCCCTGTTCTGTCCTTCCCTTTCCCTTAATACTTCCCTGGCATTTTTAAACCTTGCCTTGTATTCATTAAGTTCCTTCTGCATACGTGCGAGCAGCGTCTTCAGGCGGGATTCATTCTGCGCTTTTTCAAGCTGTATATCCTTGAGTTCTTCTTCTTTTTCCTTTAACCTCATATCCCAGATCCTGTCACTGCTCAGTTTCTCTTTTTTAAGCTGGTCTATCTCTTCCTGCAATCTGTTCCTGAACTCAAGCAGTTCTTTTTCCCTGGAAGAATATATATCCTGCCAGTATGATTCCCTCTCGCTGGACTTCCGTTCAAATGATACGCTGAGTTCTCTTTCCTTTTCAAGTATCTTGCTCTCCCATTCTTTTTCCCTTACAGCGTTATTTTCACGTATTTTGTTTATTTCTGCCTGTTTCTCTGCAAATCGCTGTTCGGCATCCTTGCGTATTGAGAGATTTTCATTATTCAGTTTTTCAAACTGCTTTTCCTTAACAGAGACCATTTCCTGGAGTATGTTCTTATTCTCTCTTATGTCGTTTATCTCTTCATTTAAACGGTCGCGGTCTCCTTTATACAGCCCTATTTCCGCCGCATGACCCTGCTGTATCCTTTCTATCTCTTTATTCAGATGCACGATCTCGGCATCCTTGTCTCTTTTTATGGATTCATTCCTGAGATCAGCCTGAAGCAGGCTATTCTCGGATTCATTGAGCTTTTGCTGTATCAACTCCGCTTTTTCCCTGAGTATTCGGGCAGTCTTCATCTCTTCTGCATGTTTTATCTGCACTTCTTTGAGTTCAGTTTTCAGCCTTCTTATATCAGATTCGAAATTGCCGACAGCATTGCTGTATTCAATCTGCATAGTATTCGCTTTACTCTCTGCTTCCTGAAGAGCTTTCTGCATCTTTTCAATATCTTCTTTAAGTTTACTCTCTTTTTCACTCCATCCTGAGATCTTTTCCGACGATACTTCCAGTTCGGCCAGCATGCTATTCCTCTCTTTTCTGTATTCGTCTCTCAGGCTGTCGATCTCATACTCATATTTTTTCTGCAGGGATTCGGTCTTTAACTGCGCCTCGGCTGCTTCGGCCCTGCTCAAAATCAGCCGTTCCTGAAGATCTGATATCTTATTTTCCAGCAATTGTCCCTTTTCATCCCACTTGTTAAGCCTCGCAGCCGCTGATTCAAGTTCAGCAGCAAGACCCGTTTTAATTCTTTCGGATTCTTCAACAATGCTGTTTATTTCCGTTTCTCTTCTCGTGTTCAAAGCTTCGGTTTTTATCTCGGCCTGCGCGGCTTTCCTTTCAGCATCCGAATATTTTCCATTCAGTATTTCCATTTGCTGTTTCAGCTGATATTCCCCGGCAATACTGCTGTCAAGTCTTGCCTGCACTGTCCTAAGTTCATCAAGATAATCTGCTTTAGCCCTTCGGATCTCTTCTTTCAACCTGGCTTTTTCAAACTCCATGCTCTTAGCGGTATTTTCGGCTTTCAGGTCAGACTCAAGGGCCGACCTCTCGGTACTGTAAAGCTGCTGCTGGAGAGCTTCTATCTTTTCCTTTAGTTCTGTCTCTTTCTCATGCCATTTTTCCATACGCTCCCTGGCTGTTTTGACATCCAGGGACATAGTCTCGTTTACACGCTTCAGTTCACTTTTTATATTGTTTATCTCATTCTCACGCGCAACGAGTTTATGGCGTTTCTCTTCGATCTGTACACGCAGGTTCCTCTCGTTCTGGAGGTACCTGGCCTGAAGTTCTTTCTTTTCTCTTTCGGACCTCAATTCCGCATCCCTTACGCTGGCCGCAAGTTCTGCATTAATGTTATCAATTTTGAAATTCAGTTCTCTGATCTTATTTGAATATTCAAGGTTCTCTTCCTGCATCTGCCGGCAGGTATTGTCATATTTAAGCCGGTATTCGGAGAGTTCCGCCAGTATTTCCTGGTTATCCCTCGAACTTATGCCTACCTGGGAATTCAGTTCCTGTATCTTCAATTCTAATGTATGTCTTACCAGTGAAGCTTCCTTGTCAGCCTCGGCATAACGGTGCCTGACCTCTTTTATCCGTGTTTCATACTCCGCCCGCTGCTGCTGCACTTCGTCATAAAGCGTATCTACTTTTTTCTGATGAGATACCCTCAAAACTTCCATACGATCCCTGTGTTCTTCTTTTTCACGTTCCAGTACAGCACGCTTCTCATCGATCTGTTTCAATCTTTCACTGTAATCTGTCTCCAGCTCTTTTATTCTGGCAGACACCTCTTTTTTTAGTTCACTGTTCTCTTTTCTGGTCTCATTTATCTCGGATAGCCCTCTCTCTCTTTCACTAGCCAGCTTTTCTTTGGTCCATTCCAGTTCGGACCTGGATAACGCTTCATCAAGTTTTAATTTATATATCTTATTCTCGTATTCCCCGGATACTTCTCTTCTTACTTCGCTCTCTTTAAGATCGAGCTGTTTTTTTGCCGCGCCCAGTTCCATGACAGTTCTGCTCAATTCATCTTCGAGCTCGGCTTTCTTTACCACTATTTCGTGTTCTTTTATCCTGAAATCTTCTATAAGCTGCTTTTCTTTCAGGGCATTTTCTTCTTTGAGTTTATTGATCTCAGCCGCTTTTTCCTGTTCCATTTCCTTGAGCTCGGAAATGAGTTCATCCTGCCTGATTTTGAGCTTTTCCAGTTCGGTAAGCAGTATATTCCTTTCCCTGGTAAAATCTTCCTGTTTCTGTTCTATGATGCGTTTATACTCTTTTTCGGTCAGCTCAATAGCCCGGGCCATGTTTTCTTTTTCTTCTTTTTCCGCTTCCAGATTTCTTGAAAGCTGCTTAATCTCTGTATCTTTTTCCGTACTCAATATATTGAGCGCGGATTTTACTTCTTCAAGCTGGACTGATTTTTCAGTATATCTCCTGTATATACCCTCGCTTTCACTGAGCGCCTCTTCCTTGATACCTTTTATCTCATCTTCCCGTTCCCGGAGTTTCCTGAAAGCATTTATCCTTTCAGTATTGAGCTGTTCGCGAAGAATACTGATCTCATTTTCAAGCTTATCCTTATCCCTTTCTGCTTCGTCCAGCCTGGAACTGTAATCAAGCTCGATCTCCTTTGACTTTTTAACCCCCTTCAGTTCGTTCTCCCAGCCCGACTTCATCTGTGCTTCCAGCTCATGTTTAAAAGTCTCTTCCTGCTGTTTATTTTTTGATTTGATCTCTTCTATCTGCCTGGATAGCTCAAGTATTTTCTGGCCGGAACTCTTCTGTTTTTCCTTCCACATGCTGTAGAGCTCTTCCTCACGGTCTTTCATCTTCTGTCTTATCTGCTCTGATTCCCGTTCCTTGAGGGCGAGTTTCTCATCCCAGACCTCCTGCCGCAGTTTAAGTTTTTCTTCGAGTTCACGGGTATTCTGCAGCAGACTGTCCTGGCGTTCGCCAAGCGCCCCGAATTCCAGCTCGTATTTTTCCTTTATCTTGATCTTTTCAGTCTCATACTGGATCTCAAGATCACGTATTGTCTCGTCTTTCTGCTTGAGCTGACTGTATTTATCCGCCCTTTCCTTTTCCATCCTGTCGGACAATTCCCTGACGGCATTTTCAAGACCGGCTCTTGTAGCATCAAGCTGAAGTTCTTTTTTACTGTATTCTTCTTTCAGCCTTATTATCTCTTCCCTGGAACGCTCCCTGACTTTGTTTATCTCCGTCTGCTTCTGTGAAATAAGCCATTCCCAGTGTTCACGCTTTGCTTCCAGCTGACCGGCCATTTCGCTTATTTCCTGCCCGAGCCTTTCCTTGAGCTTCTCAAGCTGCTCTGCCTTGATATTCTTTTCTTCTTCGGTCAGCTCCTTTTCCTGCTTTATCTCGAGAACACGCTTATTCCACTCCGCTTCTCTTTCTATTGCAATCTTCCTGGATTTCTCTTCTTCTTCCTTTTTTGATTTGAGTTCCTGGAGCAGGGTTTCTATTTTCCTGCCTTTTTCCAGTTCTATTTTATGCTTTTCGGATACCAGGTTCTCCAGTTTTTCCTCAAGCCGGTTTCTCTCTTCTTTCCAGGATCCTTCAAGGTCTTCAATACGCGCGTTTAATTTTTGCTCTTTCCTTTCGAATTCAGCAGTTTTTCTGGCAAGATCTTCTTCCTTGTCAGCAGACAGGTTGTCTATAGCCCGCTTGAGTTCGTCTATTTCATCCTGTTTGTCCGAAAGCCTTTTCTTCACATCATCTGTGAGCTTTTCTTTGTCACTCTCTGCAAGCTGAAGGTTATTCTCAGTTTCTTCGAGCTGTTTTTCTAACTCGGTTATCCTTTCGTTATAAGCGTTTTCGTTCTCCTCATGCTCTATTTCCATCTCAGCCAGCCTGACATTATAATCGCCGTCCAGATCTTCCAGTCTCTTGCGCAGCCGGTCTCCTTCGGCTTCTCGCAGTTCACCGAGGCCCGATAACTCCAGCTTCAGCCTTTCGATCTCGACATTAAGAGAATCAACATCCTTCAGGTAACCGCTCTTTTGGGCAGACCACACCTTTTCCATATCGACTATCTTTTCTGAATGGGTATTCTGTAGATACGGGATCTCTTCGTTCAGGTTCCGGATTATATCGTTCTTATCCTGTATTTCGCGGGAAAGTTCCTCTTCCCTAAGAACCAGTTTTGAATGCAGAAACTCGTTCTCGTTCCGTTCCTCTGCTATCTCATCTTTAAGGGCACCTGTATTGTCCTCAAGCTCCCTTATGTAGAAATCTCTTTGCCTGGTTGCTTCTTCCAGCATGTTGCTGAGATGGTTTATTTTCTGAATATTCTCTTCTCTGACCGCATTTGTCTCGGCTTCCCGTATTTTCTGTCCCCTTTCAAGATCTATCTCCTTATCGCTGAGTTTTCCTTCAAGTGAGGTCAGTTTATTACCGAGCAGAGCTGTATTGTCTTCAAGCTCTTCTGTTTTAAATCTGTATTCTTCATTAAGAACAGCTTTTTCCTTCTCATATTTGGCTTCCAGTATGCTCTGTTCGTGTTCATAGAATCTTTTGGCCTCCCTGAGCTGTTCTTCAAGTTCTGTGTTGCCTTTTTTATACTCTTTTAATTCTTTTTCCTGTTCATCCCTGGTCTTCTGAAGATCATTTATCTTCTGTTCATGCAGTGCCTGTTTATTTTTCAGTTCCAGAGCGCTTTTCTGCTTTAACTGTTCCTTTTCATAAAGCAGTTCTTCTATTTTTTTCTCCTTGCTGCGTATTCGTGTGTTGTATTCCTCGCTGTTTTTCAGTACCTGTTCTTCTTTCTCATGCCGGATATGGAATATTTCCCTTTTCAGCCGCGCTATCTCATTGTCCTGCTCTACCTTGGCCTGGTTATACTCCTGGCTGAGTATAAAATTCTCTTTTTCTTTTTCGCGCAGCTTCTCGTTCCACGCAAGCTGCTCATCCCGGAGTTTCTTATCGAGATATTCTATCTGTTGTTTCAGGTCTTTTTCCGACATTTTACTTATCCAGTTTCCTCAATTTTGATATCTGTTTTTTCAGGTTCTTCTTTTTTTTCATCCATTTTTTTCTGATCCTGTCCAGATCTTTCTGAGCAATATCTTCCGATACCGGATCCTGCCCGGCATCATCAACGACAGGCGATGTTCCCTGACCGGTATTCATACCGAGAGGAGTTTCAGTTTTATAGATTTCTCCGGATTCATCCCCTATCTCCATTTTCACATTTTCTATACTTTGTTCAAGCCTTCTTCTCAATTCATCAAACTCTTCTATTTTCTCGGTTTTTTCTTCTTCTATTATATCTGCTTTGGTCAGCATCTCTTCTTTTAACTTTGAATTTTCTTCCTTAACTGCATGCAGTTCGGCACGGAGCTGTATCAGTCTTGCTTCATAGCGGTCTTCTGTTATGGATATTTCATTTTCGTATTTACTTTTCTGTGTTATGATCTCTGTATCTCTTTCGGCTATAAGGGATTTATTGTGCCTGTTTACATCCTCAAGCTTTAGTAAAGAAATCTCCAGATCTGCAAGTTTGGACGATAACTCCTCTTTTAGTTCCTGTATTTCTTTCGTATGTGCGGCTCTCTCCAATTCGAGTCTTTTAAGTGTGTCGTTCACTTCCTGCCTGTGTTTTAATATGTCGGCATCTTTTCCGGGTATTTCTGTCTTCAGTATATTCTCTATCCTTGCTTCGGCTTTCTGAAGTTCTATGTTCTCTTTAACCAGTTTTCTATTTTGTATCTCCAGCTTTTCGCTGTACAGTCTCTCATTTTCTTCTTTTTCCGCCTTAAGTTTCTCATATTCATGGTTTCTTTGTTCGTATCTGTCGTTCAGGCTCCTGCGTTCCTCTTCCAGTTGGACCTGTAACCTCCAGTTGGAATCCTTCAATTCCTCAAGAAGTTCTTCAAGAGAATTCTTGTTCTTCTCAGATTCCGTTTTTATCGCATTTATCCGCTCATCCCTGTTCTTAAGTTTTTCTTCCCATATATTTTTCTGAGCGATTAACCTTTCATCGTATTCTCTTAATAGATTTTCCAGTTCTTCTCGCACCTTATTTACCTCCCACGTTTTCCTGTCGAGGTTGTCTTTCAACTCCTCTTTTGTCTGTTTAAGTATATCAATTCTTTTCAGGAATTCCTCTTTATTATCAGTTATTTCTTTTTCAAAGACTTTTGCCTTTTCTTCTTTTTCCAGCATCAACCTGTCTATTATCTTGCGGCTTTTTTGTTCAGATTCTTCTATATGCAGCTTCAAAGAATCTATTGCAGCGTTCATCTCCCTGCTCCTTGCCTCACTTCCGGTTGCCAGCGCTGTCTTTTCTTCCTTAAATGCTTCTTTTATGCTTTTCAGCTCCGACACCAGGGTATTCTTTTCTTTTGCTGCAGCTTCATCATGCTCCCTGAGTGTTTTCTCACGGGCATCTGTATTTTCCATATGGACTATTTTTAAATTTTGTATCTCATCCCTCAGTTTCTGGATAAGATTTATCTGTCTTTCGGCTTCCGTTTTATACTCATATTCCACTTTTTTCGCATTATCTTCAATGCTGATTATCTTTTTATCCCTGGCATCCAGTTCTATATTATATTCGTCACTGACCTTGGTTATATCCTCTCTGAGTCCTGTTATCTCGGATTTTGCCTCTTCGAGCCTGCCTTCATATTCCTGCTTCATCGTCTCTGAATTTTCAGTTATTTCGTTAATTTTATTATACAGTTTTTCTTTTTCTGAATTGGATATCTTCTTCAGGGATTCAAATTCTGTAAGCAGCACCGCATACCTTTTTTCTCCGGCATACAGCTGTTTTTCCATATCAGATATATTCAATCCGAACTTTTCCGATTTTTCCAGGGATGCGTTAAGCTCGTTCTGAACATCAGTCTTCTCCGAAAGAAGTATTTTCTTGGTTTCTAATAAATTTTTGTCCGCCGCATTCAACTCATCAGCATGCATGTTCTTGAGTTCTTCTATTCTTCTTTTCAAGCTGCGGATCATATCTGCCTGACCGCTTACTTCGAGTTTATGTTCACCTTCTTTCCTGATAATTATCTGCTGCAGACTGCTTATCTTCTTTATATCTTCCTCAGCCTGGGATACCGCAGCGGCATTAAGATTCTGTATCTCTTCTTCAAGTTTCTTCTCTTCGGCCTTTGATGCTTCCAGGGAAGTAATAATCTCCTGCCTTTCAATAGAATGCTTATGTTCCATTTGAAACAGAGTTTCTTCGTTTTTCTTTTTCTCAAATTTAAGAAGTTGAGACGTTTCAGCCAGTCTTGCCGCAATCTGTTCATTCTTCTTCTGTTCATCCAGCATTTCGCCGGACAGCGAGAATAAATCCTCTTTTAATTTTTCATACCTATCGTCATAATTCCTTATATTCAGCAGCATACTCTCTTTTTCGTTCTTATGCTCTTTTTGAAGGCGTTTTTTTTCGTTCCTCTCATTCTCAACATCAGTGTTCAGCTTGCTGACAAGCGTTTCCTGTCCTGAGAGGATCCTGTTCCTTTCATTCATGATACCGACCAGCTTTTCCTTCATTCCTTCGAGTTCGACATTATACTGCTGCTCGCTGGAAGCTGTCTTATCCTTTAATCCGGCAATTTCACCCATCAACGCATCTTTCTGTTCCTGACTTTTGTTCCTGAACTCTTTAAACTCCTTTTCAACCGTCTCTATGTTTATTCTGCCGACCTCGATCTGATGAAGAAGCCCTGATATGAGGTTTTCCTTTTGACCCAGTTTTTCCGCCCAGGCATTATTTTCCTGTTTCCTGGCTGTTGTTTCTGATGAAAGCTCTGATCTTAGGTCAGCTACAAAAGATTTCAGGTCATCTATTTCCGAAATCCTGTCATTCAGGTCTACTTCGCCGCTGCTCTTAACAGTAAACAGTTCCTCTTCAAAAAAGACTCTTTCGCTCTCCAGTTTTCCCTTAAGAACTCCCAGTTCGGCCTCAAGTCCCGATATCATGCCTGTCTTCTGCTTTATAATGTTATTGAGATTATCTTCGACTATTTTCCGGTTTTCTGTCTCCTTCTGCTGCACCAGACTGTTTTCCCTATCAAGGTCCTGCTTCTGTACTCTCATGCTCTCATATTTCTTTGTAGTATTTGCAAGCTCTGATCTGAGCTTTTTGATAGAATTATTCAGGTTAATAACCTTTTTTTCCTTTATCTCATCCTGTCTCTCCAGTTCTTTCTGCCTGAGCAGCATTTCTTTTATCTTCTGGTCAAACTGTCTTTTCAGTTCTACGGTTTTTTCGGCTGTATTCTGCTTGTCTTTTTCAAGATCATTAAGCCTGATCGAATAATTCCTTTCCCTGTCAGCAAGAGCGTTTTTCAACTCACTGATCACCTGGTTAAGTCCGGTTATTTTCCCTATATGCTCAGTGATCTCGTCCTTATGATGTTCTTCAAGCTCCTTGATATCTTTTGCTCTTTCAAAGGCCAAATTGGTATTTTTCTTATCACTAACAGCCAGTTTTTCCTTTAATTCCCTTATTGTATTCTCACTCGCTGCCTGCATTTCCATCGACTCGGCATCTAAAGCGTTCTTTTCCTGGACGACCTTCTCCCGATGGTCATTCTCAATATCCTTAAGAGCTTCCATCTCGAGCGCATGATTCTTTTTTTCTACCTGCAGCTCTTTTTTATGTCTTGCTGACTCAAGACTCAGCTGCTCTTTTACCTCTATTATAGTATGCTGCCTGTTGGAGAGTTCTGCTTTCATCTTGTCGTATTCACGCAGTTTCTGTTCACGCAGAATATGGTTTTCTTCTTCCAGAGCTGCTATTTTTTTGCTGTATTCATCCCTCAGTTCATTGAGCTGACCGTGAAAAACAGCAGTCTCACCGGTAAGCTCCACTTTCAAGCTGTCGATCATGCGCTGTTTTTCGTTCATCCTTGCTATCCAGCGTTGGCGCTCTTCCTCGAAAGAAGAATCTTTCTGTATTTCTTTTCTGAGTTTGCTCTCGAGCTCGGATCTCACCTTTTCAAGAGACTGCCTCTTAAGCTGATACTCTGCGCGCAGATGCGCCTGGCGCAGGTTCATGTTTTTCCTGAGCCGGTTTATCTCCTGCTGCTTTTTAGTGAGTTTTTCTTCCCAGATCTCCCTTTCATCGGTTATCTCTTTCTTAAGGCCGGTCACCGCACTCTCCAAGTTCTTTTTTGAATCGTCTATTTCACTTATGGACCTTGAGTGGGTAGATCTTGAGGGTGGTTTCTGTTCAGAGACCTGTTTTTCCAGTATCTTCTGCTTGATATCTTTTATCTCGGTGTTGATATGGGCGAGGGTACTTTTTACTTTTTCTATCTTTTCCCTGTCTTCGGAAGGATCAAATTCATTGAGTGCTTCCAGCAGTCTTTTGCGTGCATCTTTTCTCGCGGATAGTATTAATTGTAAGTCTTTTGTCTTTTCTTTATTTTCCATTAAAAAGATGTTTTATAATTCTGCAAGACACTGTCTGCCAGTAAGCCGGCTTTACTTAAAGAATCGTGGCGGGGTGGACGAGAGTTGAACTCGCGACCTCTGGCTTGACAGGCCAGCGTTCTAACCGGGCTGAACTACCACCCCACCTAAATAATCTTTGGTCTGTTATTACTTATGTGAAACGCAGTGTTTCGACTTAACGGCTGCTTTATTCTTGCAATTTCTCTTTTTGCCGGTTTTTTTGTCTTTGACTTCAGCTGCGCATCTGACTGCTTTTTTCTTTGTCGCCATAAGATAACCTCCAAAAATAATCCAATGCTACTGAATAATTTAATGATAGTATACTTATTTTTTAAATAAAGTAAAAATTATAATTAATTATAAGTATTTATCGCCGGCTTCAATAAGGGAATTTCCTTCCGGTGAAGGGTAATATCCGCTGACTCCCGCACCATTTACCGCTGCTCACTCGAAATACTTCGCGGAAAAAAACATTATTTACTTTGAGCAACACAAACATATTCTCCATGCTGTATTTAAGCGATAGCTTTAGCCTTGTATGGCTATGCATCTTTGCGTACTAGCTGGCAAAGTACCTCTTGCCTACGCTTTCTATATCCGCGCTGACCCTGAAGCCGTCAAGAAAACGGTAAACCATAGAATCCGATATTATCACTGACGGAATACCCAGCACATCGTTTCCGTCACATGCGCCTCATGGAAGAGATTATGCACATATAGCAACTGTTGGCGAAACCTATAAGTGCAGTAAAGACTATTCATACCCGCTTGGAAATTTAACAAAAGGAACTTTCCAGTTTAATAACGGGCCTTCTTCATACAAGTTTAATTCATGTTACTGTGAGTTTCAATATTTCGTTAAATATACTTTTATTGACTACTATTTTAAAAAGCTAATTTAATTCCTCCATTAAGTGTTCTTCCTGGAAGAGGGAAATCCTCTCGTGTCTGGTATTTTTTATCAAATACATTTTTTACACCAAAAAATAACTCCATATAGCTGATTTTTTTTGACACGCGGGCATTTACCACTGTATATTCATCCAGTTTGTGGGAAATATTAAAATCATCTTTCCATTCTACCCTGCTTGTATAATTAATACCTGCACTGAGTTTAATTTCCTCAGGCGCAGTATAGTCTAAGCGATAATTTATTCTGTTATGTGGAGTATATTGAAGAATACTGAATTCCGTATCATCCTCATCCTTTCCTTTACTCTCTAAATATGTATAGTTGAGAGTTTGATGCAGCTTATGAAATATCTTTGAATCCAATTCAATTTCAATTCCCTGGTTATATGTTTTGCCCACATTGCTGGGCCGCCATTGATCATAGGCCAGATCAGGGTCAACCTCTGCCCATTCAATCAAATTTTCAATATCACTTCTAAAAAGTGTAAGTCTGCCCAACAAAATATTGCTTAATACATATTCAACTCCGACGTCATAACCCCATGCCGTTTCCGGTTTAATATCAGTATTCCCTTTTGTATCTCCCGCCGAGCCCCAGGCACTGGCCGGCCAGCTTGTGTAAGGAGAATATAAGTCTTCAAATGTCGGAGCTCTGAAAGACCGGCCGATGTTAGCTGAAAATTTCAGGTCATCAGACATTCTATATACAACTGTTCCCTGCGGGTTTAGCTGTCCCTCATAGACTGAGTGGGCATCATAACGCAATCCTAAAATAAAACTGACCGGATTATAATCAAGTGTCTGCTGAATAAAAACAGCTTTGTTGGAAGTGTCCTTATCTATATCTGTTATTGCCGGAGTAACTGTTTTATCATTTCTTGTAAAATTATCCCAGGAAATATTACCGCCGGAAACAAATCCGAATGACGTATTACCCTGTATTTCAACACCGTAAGTTACTGTCTGCGATAAATCATCCGTATATGCTGACGGAGCATCGTACCTGCTATCAGTATAATTCGCATAAAGCCTTGTTTTAATTGAAAGTGTCTCATTTACTTCGTTATTCGATTCAATCAGCAGAAACCTGTTCAATATATCCATGGTAGCTTCAGGTGACTGCGCAATCCTCTCCACATCTCCGTCGTAATCAGCTATATCTGTAGTATTCTTACCTGGCACTCCAATCATACCTTTATGCAGTATAAACTGTCCATCTATATCACCAAAACCCTTAATTGTTTTCCCGGCTTTTACAATGTAATCATTCCCGTCATAAGCGCTGTTTTCCCTCCATCCATCCGAATCTTCAACGGCAGCAGAAACCATAGCCCTGTTTGAACCGTTATTATGCTGAAGCAGTACGTTATATTTACTGGTATGAAAGGCGCTTTCTTTTAAATTTATTATTAACGAAGGCTGGGCGACAGCCGGTTTTTGAGTAATAATGTTTATTATGCCTCCTAATGCATTTGCACCCCAGACTGCCGAAGACGGCCCGCGGATAATCTCTATACGCTCAATAAAATCTACAGGTATCTCCTCCAGGTCGGCGCTGCCCATTGCGGCATTATTTATCGGCTGATTATCTATCATTACAAGAACCTGTTTCGACGTATCCCCTCCGCTTCTTATTCTGATATCACGCGTTGCTCCGCGGGTGCCCCTGCTGCTGACATCTGATATCCCGGCTATCGATTCAAGGGCTTCTGCAACTGTATTTGCGCCTTTATCATCAATTTCTTTTTTTGTAATAACCTCCACATTCGTTCCGTAATCAGACAATGTACCCTCATGCCTTGAAGGCGTTACTACAACTACTCCCATATTTCCCAGATAACTGGAATCATCCTGCGCCTTCAGATTTCCAAGCTGAAAAACCAGCAAACCTGCCCCCAATAACAATCTCACATTCTTCATACTCACTCCTTCTCCTCCCTCGAGGGAACTTCCCGGCTAAGTAATCGCCCGGACTAACCATTTCTGGTATTACCGTTGCGGGGCAGCGGAAGGAATCTCACCTTCACTTCCTCTACTCAGCCAACCTACTATATCTCTCTTTTTCTTCAACAACCGGCCTTATATTATTCCTACCGGTTAATATCGCCAAAGATTCTATAAAATCCTCTTCTGAAAATACCTCCAGAGTAATCAACCCATCATATTTTATAAACGCCAACATATCTTTTAGCCAGCTAATAATTTCAGAATCAACTTTATTTAACGAGCCATGCCGGCCCTTCCCGTCAATTTCATATAAATGTATCACTCTGGTTTTATTTATGTACCTGTTAAAATATCTTTTAATATCATATTTATTCTCAATCATATGTCCTATATCCAGACATATGGAAAAACCAAATTCATTAATTATTTTTTCAATCAGTTCAAGCGGATACTCCAGATTTTCTACACATATTTTATCCGGACTAATTGAAATATCTTTTACAATGCTTTGCAGTGAACATCTGATATTTTTTTCCCACTCAAGATCATCCGTTTTATTTATATGAAGTATGTATGCATATGGTTCAAGGAAAAATACTTCTTTTATAATACGTCTTACTTCATCAACAGCCTGCCGACGAACTGCTTCTTCAGAACTACCTAATTCTAGATCAAGCGGTAAATGTACTGTATATGAAAATCCATCTTTTTCACTGCTCTGCTTCATAGCATCCAGTTCATCTTTACCGGGGCTATACCCCTGCTCAAAGAAGAGCAGCTCTATATCATCTACTTTATTCTTTAACTTCCTTATATTTTCCAGCATACTTTCAGGGTAAATATATGAGGTAGTTCCTATTCTATAATTAAAACTCATTTTTTATAGAATCCTTTGATACTACAAATACATGAGGTTTTTTTGAAACAGGATTCTCTTTTACAACCACAACTGTTTTGTAGACTTCTTCTATGTTCTTGTAACTAAGTACTTCACCTGGCTCTCCGGCACTATGTACCCGTCCATTGTTTATAAGCACCAGCCGGTCACAATATTCGCTGGCAAGGTTAAGGTCATGAAGTACCATTACTACAGTAATACCATGTTCTTTCTTTAATTCGCGTATCAAATCAAGGATTGCAGACTGGTGAGATATATCCAGATGTGCCGTAGGTTCGTCAAGCAGAATCAGCTTTGTTTCCTGACACAACGCTCTGGCAATCATAGCAAGCTGCCTCTCTCCTCCGCTTATTTCTTTTAAAGCATGATCCTTTAATTTACTGATCCCGGACATCTCCATATACTTCGCTGCCAACTCTTCATCCCTGCTGGTCTCAAAAAACTGCAACCTGCCGTAATAAGGTATCCGGCCCATAAGGACAAACTCCTCTACAGTCATATAACTGTCTTCAACACCCTGAGAAACTACAGCAACTCTCCGGGCCATTTCCCTTATGCTAGTCTTCGACGTATCTTTTCCGTCAATCCGTATTGTCCCGCTTACAGGATTTATTATAGCGGTTATTGCCCTGAGCATAGTTGTTTTACCTGAACCATTGGGGCCGACAATTCCAATAATCTCCCCGCTATTCACATTAAAACTGATATCGCGGAGAACGACCTTTGAACCGTAACCACATGTAAGTTTATCTATATCAAGCATATTATTTTAACGCCACCGGCCTCTTTGACAAAGCATATATAAAAAGCGCACCTCCAAGGATTCCTGTTATAACGCCTACCGGCAGCTCCATGGGAGCAACAATCGTCCTTGCGAGCGTATCACAGAAAATCAGAAAAAGAGCGCCGGCAAGATAAGAGCCTATTAACAGTATACGATGATCACTGCCGATAAACATCCTGACAAAATGAGGAACAACAAGACCTATGAAACCTATTATTCCCGCGACTGAAACACTCATACCTGTAAGCAGCGACGCTATGAAAAATAAATATTTCTTTGTACGCTCTACATTTATTCCAATGTGTCTTGCCTCTTCCTCCCCTAAAGACAACCCGTTTAAGTCAAAACAGAAAAAATATGCCGCCAGCAGCCCCACTAACGATACGATAAGAGCAAGCTTAATAAATATCCAGTCCGGCTCTGCCAGCGAACCCATTACCCAGAAAACTATTCCATGCAAATCATCCGTATGTGAAACAGCCATAATAAGCATAATCAGCGCAGAGGACATAAAACTTATCATAACTCCTGTAAGCAAGATCCCCTGTATTTCCAGAACACCCCTTTTCATACTGAATGAATAGACGAGAAATACTACTAAAAGCGCTCCGGCAAGGCCAAAGACTGAAAGAGACATATCACCCATAAAACGGTTTAGCCCAAAAACAATATTCAGACTTACCCCTAAAGCAGCGCCACCGGAAATCCCAAGAGTATACGGTTCTACAAGCGGATTACGAAACATTCCCTGCAGCAACACGCCGGCAACACTTAATGCACCGCCGATGGCCAGCCCCAGAAGAATCCGGGGAAGGCGTATATCAACAAGGATACTATATTCGATACTGTTATCCGGCCGCAAGAGTAACTCAAGTGCCTTCTTAAAAGGAATACTGACCGATCCTATTGATAAAGATACTACAGCTATACCAAACAAAATACCCGCCAGTACACAAATCCATACAAGCCAGCTTAAATGTTTTTTATTCATTTAATTCACTCGCATATCCGGGATGCAGCAGAGCGAATATCTTATCAATGCTCTTAATTAATCCGGTTGGCGTAGGACTGCATATTTCATAGGCATCAACAATATGAATCCTGTTATTTTTTGCAGCATTCAGAGTTCTATAACTTCCCCATACATTTTTTTCACGTTCTCCGGTAATACCCATTGTAATAATAAATATTACTTCTGGATTTGCCTTAAGTACTTCCTCGCGGCTATAAAGGCCGCTTTTTGCTTTTTTCGCGATATTAACCCCTCCTGAGTATTCCAGAAAATCATTAACAAACGTGTCTCCTGTTGCAGTAAATAACGGATCAGCGCCTATCTGAAAGAAGACTCTTGGCTTTGATAAATCCGCTGCTTTATCTTTAACTTCCATAAGTTTATTTTTAACAGTATTAACTATCACACGGGCTGCTGCTTCCTTACCCAGCATTCTCCCTAACCGCTGGAAATCATTTAACAACTGTAAAAAATTCTCCGGCTGTTTGAATACTTCCACCCTTAAACCCAGTTTTCCTAATTTTCTTATGAGCCTTGGATTAGTCAATGAAATAGCCAGCACCAGATCAGGTTTAAGAGATACTATCTTTTCTATATCCGCATCAACTACACTTCCTATCTTTTCCTTATCAACAGCCTCTGCCGGACGTTTACAGTAAGATGTATTAGCAACCAGCCTGTCCCCGCATCCAAGCAGATAGATCCACTCCGTAACTGCAGGGCCAAGAGATATAATCCTTTCAGGCAAATCTGCCGCAAAAATATTTTGCAGCATAACAATCTGGATAATTATAATAAAAATATTTAGTTTTCCATACTTAAAAAAACTTATTGTTTTTTTCATATTTATTCAGCATTTAAGATACTATACAGGCGTTTCATATTAAGATTCCTGCGTACATGCCGGGCCAATTTTTCAAATTCCTTATCCACATCATACCGGGCACCTTTTTTAAGGGCTGTCCATCCTTTTTCTTTTCTAATTTTATTCAGAAAGTTTCTCCTGTAAATATCGTTATCAAATATCCCATGTAAATATGTTCCCAAACACCGCCCACCGTAACTGACAGCACCATCATCATAATAATCTCCCCCACTATATACCCTGAACAAACCCTTCATACTATCACCCATCTCAGTCAAACCATGATGTATTTCATAACCCGATATTTTACTGCCTGTTTCAATATCTTCTGCATTTACCTGAGATAATTTCTTTTCCATTGAAAAATAAGTTTTTACGGGTAATACTCCAAGTCCAGCGATCTCTTTTTCTTTTGATTCCACACTGTCTTTGTCATATATTTTCCCGCCCAGCATTTGATACCCGCCACAGATACCCATAAGCATTGCTCCTGACCCGCCGGCAAACTCCGAAATAATTTTCTGTGCCAAACCGCTTTTTTTTAAATACTTCAAATCTCCTATGGTATTCTTTGTTCCCGGAATAATTATAACGTCTGAATCCGCCAGATCATCATTCTCTTTAATATACCTCAATGACACATCCTGCTCCATCTCCAGCGCATCGAAATCAGTAAAATTTGAGATATGCGGCAGATATATAACACTTACTTTAATTTTATTACTTTGATCTTTTATCACTGATTTAGTTTCCAGCGGTACAGAATCCTCCTCCGGTATTTTTATATCATGAAAATACGGTATAACCCCCAGAACTTTTATCCCGGTATATTTTTCAAGAAAAGTAATACCGGATCTTAATAATCTTTTATCTCCGCGAAACTTGTTTATTATAATCCCCTTAACCATTGCCCTCTCTTTTTCTGTCAATAACTGCAATGTCCCTACAACCCATGCAAAAACTCCGCCCTTATCTATGTCTCCTACCAGTATGACCGGCGCCCCGGACATTTCAGCAGTCTTCATGTTTACAATATCATCTTCCCTGAGATTTACTTCCGCAGGACTGCCGGCTCCCTCTATTACTATTATATCGTACTCATTGCTTAACTTCTTAAACGATTTTTTAACCTCACCAAAAGCAACCTTCTTATAATTTTTATACTCATATACGGACATATTATTCACCGGCTGCCCCATCAATATTATCTGTGCAGAAGTATCCGCTGTGGGTTTTATTAAAACAGGATTCATTTCTACGGTCGGTTTTATCTTAGCCGCCAATGCCTGCGTAGCCTGCGCCCTGCCTATCTCACCCCCATTTTCCGTAACAAATGAATTCAGGGCCATATTCTGGGATTTAAATGGCGCAACTGAATACCCGTCCTGTAAAAAAATACGACAGAGGGCCGAAACCAGCACGCTCTTACCTACACCGGAACCCGTCCCCTGAACCATAATTGCCTTTGCCTTACTCATTAAACCAGAAAACCTCTTCCTGCATACAACAATAAAAGAACCAGCACTTCATTCACTTCGTTCAATGCTCCCAGCGTATCGCCGGTAACACCACCAATTTTCTTTTTAATAATTAACCCGAAAATACATGTAACCAAAAAAATAAAAACTAATGCCGTGCACCCGATAACACCCAGAACAAAATAAACTATGACTAAAACACTTAATGTTGCAATTAAAAGTCTTATCAACTTTAAATCCTTAAAAAATGACTCCGCCTTACCCTGTTGGCGGGCATAATCAAACAGATAAACAGCAACAACCAGACTCCATCTGCTTACAGCCGGCATAATAAGTAAAGCCTTAAACCTTACATCTGATACAAGCGCACTCAAAAAACCGATCTTTAATAGAACAATACCGACAATACCCAGTACTCCCATTGTGCCGACATGACTGTCACGCATAATACTTAAGATTTCATCCCTGTTTCTGCCGGCATAAAACCCATCCATGGTATCTGCCAGCCCATCTATGTGTAGCCCTCCGGTAATAACTGCCGATACCAGAATAACAATTATACATAACAGCAAATTGGGAACCAGATTTCCCAATAAACTGGCAGTAAAGGCAAGTATTATTCCAATTAAGAGCCCGACTAAAGGAAAAGACACTATTGACTCAGCAATAGTATTTTTCTCACTGTCATGTTTAAAACCCAGCGGTATAATAGTAAGAAATCGTAACGCAAAAATAAAACTTTTCAACTATAATAACTCCACAACTACTCTTCCTCTTTTTCCGAGACACCCGCGCTTTCAAAGGTTGCCATCTCTTTCAGGATCTTTACCCCCATTTCAACTATCGAAATCCCAATAACAGCTCCCGTTCCTTCTCCCAGCCTCAGGTTGAAATCCACCAGCGGCTTAAGTCCAAGATGCTCCAAAACAACCTTATGCCCCTGTTCTACGGAGCAATGCGAAGCAATCATATATTCTACTGATTCAGGCTTTAACCCGTATGCTATTAATGCGGCAGCGCCTGAAATAAAACCATCTATAACAACAGGTATATTATTTGCTGCTCCGGCCAGAATAACACCGGCCAGGCCGCCTATCTCAAAGCCGCCCACCTTCATTAAAATGTCTATCGCATCATTTGCATCGGGCATATTTACCTGAAGAGCTTTTTCTATGACTTTAATCTTAGTTTCAAGCCCTGAATCATCAATACCGGTTCCTCTTCCGGTGATTTCTCTGACATCTCTTCCGGTGACAGCAGCAACAATAGCGCTTGAAGGCGTAGTATTGCCTATTCCCATATCTCCCGTACCTATAATATCCAATCCGTTTTTCATTTCTTCTTCTACAAGTTCAATACCAGCTTCAATAGCTCTTATCGCTTCATCTCTGGTCATTGCCGGGCCTTTTACCATATTATCCGTACCTTTTCTAATTTTTTTATTCTTAAACACAGGGCTGTTAATCACCAATTCGTCTTTTACTCCCAGGTCAGCCACAATGACCCTGGCTCCCGCATGCCCGGCCAGAACATTTATCCCCGCGCCGCCATTTATAAAATTCAAAACCATTTGCAGAGTAACTTCCTGCGGGAATGCGCTTACCCCCTCCTCAACTACCCCGTGATCCCCGGCCAGTGTAAAAACAACCTTATCTTTTAAGTTTGGTGACAACGTTTCCTTTATCAGACAGTACTTCTTTGCAAGTTCCTCCAGTACACCGAGGCTGCCTGGCGGCTTTGTAAGAAAATCCAGTTTCTTCTGTATATCATTTTCAATTGCTTTATTGACAGATGATATTTTTTCCAGGCATTCTTTTAAATTCATGATTTTTTTTATCCCTACTAAGCCCGGTTATCGCAATAACCGGGCTTAATCTTCACATCTACACCAGAAACCATCCAATATACTTCATCAGCTTTCGAAGATATTAACTGATTGATTTTTCCAATAATATCACCATAAAGACGTGCCAGTTTATTTTCAGGAATAATACCGCTGCCTACTTCGTTTGTAATAAAAATGGCATTTAATTGTTTCTCTTTTACAGCAGCAATAGTTTTCTCCATCCTGTTTTTAATTTCTTCAAAACCCATGGAATCCAATTCCATCTTACCTAATATATTTATAAGCCAGAGAGTAACACAATCTATTAATACGGTACTCCCTACAGGAATACTCTCAATTGCACCTGTCAGATCTTCCGGTTCTTCTATGGTCTTCCAATAATCTTTTCTATTAGTTTTGTGTCTCTCGATCCGTTCGGTCATTTCAGGATCCAGGGGCTGGGCGGTGGCAAGAAAATATAAGTTTTTATTATCACGTGACTTTTCCACTAATGAAAGCGCAAAATTACTCTTACCTGACTTTATTCCGCCTGTTATTAAAGTAATCATAATAATGAAAATAAAAAAACCCGCGGTAAACTCCCGCGGGTAAGGCTTATTTATTATTCCTCTCTTTCCCTCGAAAGTAATTATAATCAACAGGTATCCGGACTTATCACCGTTGCGGGGCAGTATCCGATTCTAACGGAATTTCCCCTGTTAATTTACATCTATTATATATCAGATTTTATTCTATATTTCAATATTGCGGGCCGCTTTGAGCGCATATTTTGTCATAGGCGGACCAAGTATCTCGTATACAACCGTCGTTGCTATTATTGTAGAAACGATATAGCTTCCCTCATTCGGAAAGACATTTTTCAAGACCATTGCCATACCCAGAGCTACACCGGCCTGAGGCGCAAGCGCGATACCCAGGTATTTACATACGTTACCGGGTGCGGATATCAGCCTGGCACTGATATAGGATCCCAGTACCTTACCCAGCATCCTCGCAAGTATGTATATAATTCCCACCATACCTATACTGCCGAGCAGGTTCAGTTCCAGGTTAGCTCCCGCAAGCACGAAAAACAGCAGGTACAAAGGAGAATCAATACTCCCGATACTGTCAAAGAACCTGAAACAGGTCTTATCAATATTAACAAGAACCCCGGCCATGGTCATATTGGAAAGAAGCAATGATACTCCTAGAAAGAGTGACAATCCCGCATTGAGCAGTATAAAACCCAGTATATATATAAGAAGTTCGGAAGAGCTTTTTACATACTTAGATAATACCGACAGCAGCCAGCCGAAGACAACACCTACAATAACAGCGCCTGCGATCTCTACAAGCCCGTGCATCACGCCGGTGAACACATGAGATATTACACTTCCTTTCACACCAACCATACTCCTTGCCACAGCAAGTATAATCGCAAAAAACATCAGTTCCAGTCCGTCGTCAAAAGCCACTACACCAAGAAGTGTATTAGTGAATTTTCCCTTGGCTTTATATTCTCTTACAACCATCACTACAGCCGCAGGAGCTGTTGCAGTAGCTATTGCGCCGAAACAAGTCCCAAAAGCAGTATCAGCCCGAGGGATAACAGACTGTTTATTATCAATATATTACGCCTTTTTCCGTAAAAATCGCATACATTATATCAAACATCTCAAGCGTACCGTTCAGGCGGTTTTCATCATCCGTGACTATAAGGAACTCTGTCTGATTGGCTTTCATGACCGCAAATGCTTCCGCAATGGTGTTTTCAGGACGTATCGTGAGCAGCTGCCTGTTCATTATCTCATCGGCTACGATAAGTATACCCATCTCTGGTGTTATAAAATCAATGTCTATTTCCTCTTCAGGCACATTATCCAGAAAAGGCACTGTCTTGAGTAGCTGATTTATCTCTGCGGAATGGGGCTGAAAAACCGACAGTATCTCTTCCAGCGCAATCCGGCCGACAATTCTGCCTTCGCTATCCACGACCGGCAGATTGTTCGAGCGGTTATTCCGGAATATTTTTATTATCTCTTTAAGCGTAGTCCCACGCTCGACTTTTTTCTGTTTCTCAAAAAGACAGTCTTTTACCTTGAGCAATCACACCTACCTGATAGATATCTAATGGTGATGGGAAAGTATTATCCTGTTCTTCCTCTCACTAAAATCCTTGGCTTCCTTCAGTTTGTCTACAAGAGAGTAGTCCGCTTTCAAACTGCCTATAGGGTTCTCTTCATCTCTTTTGCCATGAGAATCAGTACCGCCGGTCATGATCAGGCCAAGTTCGTCGGCTATCTTCTCAAATTTCCTTGTAAACATCGCTGACTGGCTGGGATGATATGCTTCAAGGCCGGAAAGTCCGAACCTTTTAAGTTTTCCTATGAAATTTTTATGTTTTCCTCCGAAGACCGGATGAGCAAGAACAGATACTCCCCCTACCCTGTGTATCATATTAAGAGCTTCTTCAGGGAATATCCTGAGTTTCTTTACAAAAGCGGGCCTGCCTTCTATCAGATATTTCTGAAATGCCTCATATAAACTTCCTACAATACCCTTTTCAAGCAGACATCTCGCAAAATGTATCCTGCTTATTGAACCTGTAGATGCCTGGGAAAAAAGCATCTGTTCATCGATCTCGATACCGATTTCTCTCAATTTATTCAATATGTAATAAGCCCGGCGCTCCCGGGCTCTCTGAAAAACCTTCAACTTTCCCTGAAACCAGCTATTCTCCCAGTTAATATAGTAACCGAGTATATGTATTTCGACAGAACTGTATTCGCATGATAATTCTATCCCCGGTATGACCTCTATACCCATTTTAGCACCGTACTTCAACGCCGGTTCTATACCGTCCGTGATATCGTGATCGGTAATAGCAACCGCTGACAAGCCGTTATCTTTAGCGGCCCTGACAACTTCTTCAGGGGTACTCGTACCGTCAGAATATGTCGTATGTATATGAAGATCGACTTTTTTTACTTCTTCTATCACTCTTCCTCTTTTCTGCTTTTTCTTATCATCTTTCTGATCTCGCTAGCTACGTCATCCTTGACTTCAGCCATGCTTTCAAAGGCCATTACGGCACGGTCCTTGACCCTCGGGTCTATATCATCCAGTAGCTTTCTGAGATATTCTATGAGTCCCGGAGCTCCTATTTCCCCTATTGCCCAGGCCGCTGTGAGCCTCATCCATTTATCAGGACTGTTCACCATGTCCTGCAGCGTTTTGGCAGAAAGCTCCGGGTTATACTGGTATATTGCCACACATGCATTACCCCTGACGCGGTTATTAGAATCAGTTAAATACGGCCGGAGCATCTTTTCTGCCACTCTGCTGTCAGAAACAGTTTTTGGTATAAGCTCAACACTGTCCGCCCGTGCCCGTATATGTGGATTAACATCCGTTATCACCCTTTCACCGAGGTCTATCTTCTCAGTTTTTTCGACTGAAAAAGCACGCGCCTGAAGGCTAAGCAATTCTATAAGTTTTTCCTGCTGGGAACTGAACTGGTTTTCCAGTTTGACTTTTATCTCTTCAATATCTTCCTGCGTCTTACCGGCTGCTGACATGGATATCTGTTTAACGACACTTTTCTGTTCTTCAAGCATCTTATTTATGCTGCTTGCCACTTTCTGTTCAAGTTCAGCGGCGTCTTTCTCTGCTTCCTGCATCTTGCCGGAGAATTTCTCCTGCAGTTCATCAAGCTGATACTGGCTGTCAGTTGAAGCAGTGTATACTTTCCTTAATGTAAGTATCAGGAGCACGCAGATAACTATGAATACTACTGAACCGGCTAGCAAAAAAATGCCTATGTATTTCTGTTTCTTGATCGCTTCTTTAGCCAGTTCTTCGATCTCGATACGGGATTCTTCAAGCTTTTTCCTGTATTCCTGCAACTCTTTTTCACTTTTCTTCTTTTCCGATGCCAGCGAGTTTATCCTGTTCTGATAGCTGCTATTTGCCTGGCGTTCTTTATTTATCTTTTCCTGCAGCACATCAACTGCAGCTCCGGTTTCCTTTTGTGATTTTGATATCCCGCCAAGTTTATCATTTACTTCTTCAAGGTTCTTTTTTACTTCCCAGTCATCCGGGTTCAATCCGAGCGCCCTTTCGAAATACATCTTCGCTTTTTCAAGCTGGTTATTACCTGCTCGTCTTTTCCCTTCTTCAACTATGGACTTATATAAAAGCGTCTTCGCATTATCATTTTCATCAAGTTCAAGTACCCGTTCAAAATCCTCAATAGCTCCGGCATAATCTCCCCTGAGATATTCCTTTGTCGCACGATCCATCAGGTCATCTGACTGCGAAAATAGATATGCGCCGCAAAACAGGATGACCGAAAAAATACAGATAATTCTTCTTTTATTCACTTAGCTTCATTACCTCCTTAAGTCTGTTATACAGATCCCGGACTTCAATAGAATCGGGGTTTATTTTCAAAGCATTCACCAGTTCTTCCTCCGCCTGAGTATACTCTCCTTTTTCAAGGAGATTACTCGCATTCAAGAGATATTCAAGATAATATGCATCTTCGTATTTAGGCGCAAGGAGTTTCAGATTAGCCAGTTTAATACGCGCCTGGTCAAGTCTGCCATGATAGAATTCTACCAGTATATCTTTTTTAAGGTCTTCTGCACGGCCGAGTTTTTCTTTTCTCACATTGTTCAGCCATCTGTCTATTTCCCGTTTCAAGTCCTCTACCCTGTCATCCGTACCGTATGTCTCGCGATATTCTTCGGCTTTTTCCATAGCAGCAGCAGCTTCGCCCATATTAAGAAGCACTAACCCTTCATTATAAAGACCATCTTTTCCCAGCTCTGCTTCCTTTTGAAGCAGAGCTTTCTCTTTTTCAATCACTGCAATTTCCCTGCGGCTGGGAGACATTCCGAATTTATACGCAATATTGAAAAAATGCGCTATATTGTCATATTCCGTGACTATGGCATAATCAAAATCCATGTTTTTCGATACAAGACCAAACCCAAAACGCATATGCCCGCCTGTTACACCTGTCCTCAATGCTAAAGCCGGATCAGGACGGATCTCCAATCCATAGGAATCAGTTATATCAAGGTCAGCCTCTGTACTGTCAAAACCCTGTGCGTATATATCAGCTACAAAACTGAAGTAATCCGCATGATATATATTCAAACCGGCTTTTATCTTCCTTGATGTTGTTTCGATCGTCTTAGACTGGCTGTATTCAAGTTCCGGAGCAAGAAGGTTCTCCCCGGTTATCCCGAGATTCAGCCATTTAAACATAGCTATATGGAATCCGGCATTGAGTGTTATTGCTTTTGCAGTATCATCCGAAAGTTTTTTTATGATCGATTCAGCCGCAATACCTACTGACAATGCTTTTAACAGGGAAAAAGAAAATCCGAAGTAATAATTCTGTATATAGTTGGAAGAATCCTTTATCCTCGCTTCGATACCTGCCCCGAGGCTGCCGGACGCAGTAAAAGGATATACATACTCCAGGTAAGTGAAATGCGAACCTTCAGACAGATTGCCGTAAAAAAGGCTCAATCTCCCATACGGGTTATGAGACATACTGCCGGGATTCACATAAAGCAGTGAAAGGTTGTCGCTAAGAGCCACACCGGCACTTCCCAGCGCTTTCATCCTTGCGTTCGGGTTTATTTCTGCAAGCCATTCTTCCGCCCGCGCTTCTGTATTAAAAACATGGACAGCAAACAGCATCAGAATGGAAAAGACCAAAACAGTGATCGTGTTCTTTTTACCAGCCATTATCCCTAAACTCTTTATTGAAACCGACATATTCAAGTGCGCGTTTCTCTATTAACGACCTGTCTTCATGATTAATATCCCTGACTTTTATTGCAGGAGTTCCCATATATACACCGCTTGAGAGCCTGCGGCCTTCAGGTACCAGTGAACTTGCTGCGATTATTGAAAACTCATCTATTTCACATCCATCAAGCAGGACAGCACCCATGCCTATCAGGCAGTTATCCTTAATACTGCAGCCGTGAAGTATAGCGCCGTGACCCACTGTCACATTCTTTCCTATCAGCGTGGGCATCTCGTAATTAGTATGGATAATAGTACCGTCCTGTATATTGGAGTTTTCGCATACCTGTATTCTGCTGACATTACCGCGCAATACGACATATGACCAGACAGATACGTTTTTCTCAAGTATCACGTCTCCTATCACCTGCGCAGTTTCGTCGATATAAACAGACTCGCTGATTCGAGGCCTGCGATCTCCAAGTTCTTTTATCATAGTATCATTTAGAAACACTTAAAGGATATAATACCAAAATTACTGATTTTGACGCAAATTTCTCCGGGCGGCAATAAGATACTTTTTTGTGTTTTCATTCAACGGCTCATACTTCAATGCGGTTTCCAGATACGCTATAACGCGCGGCCAATCTTTCTTACCCCAGTAAAGCACACCCATATTAAAATACGCCTGAGAATATTTTTCATCGAAAATTATCGACTTTTTATAGTTTTCTAATGCATGATCGAACCATCTCGACTCCCCGGTCTGTCTCATTCTTTTCTCGTATATAGCTCCAATATTATTATATATCTCGGCCAGTTCTTTCTTTAAATGTTTATTGCGGGTATAATGGCTGATCATTTTTTCCAGCAGTTCTGCCGCATTCAGATATTCTGCTACAGCCTTGTCAAGCTGGCCTTTAGAGAAAAAAAGATACGCCAGGTTCGAGTATGGTTTATAATAACCGGGATCGATCCTGGATGACTTAAGGAACATTTTTTCGGATTCCGCGTGTTTTGATAACTTAAAATATTCCATACCCAGCCTGTCATAGAACTTTGCATAAAGCCCTATAAAATCCTTTGTGAAAAAATCCGCTGTATCCAAGTTATATAAACCGGCATCAAACCTGTAAGCAGCATCTATCTTTTCAAGAGCTGCATCCGGATCATAATCTGTATCTGCAGGTACCATTTTCAGTAAAAGGCCGTACGGGACAAGACGGTACTTTTTATAGAAATCCTCACTTAGTCCGCCTGCCGCTGCCGGAGTCATATATACCGGGGCTATCCCGGAATAAACCCCGTAAAACCATTCCATGTACTCTTCATCATTAATAAAATCTTTTTTCCATTTCACTTCATTGTGATCTATTTGAAGCTTCTGCCTGTACCAGGCTGCCGACAAAAGGCCTTTAGACAGTACCATTACGTCCTTTCTAAAACCTTCAATATCCTTCAAATACCAGAGAGCAAAGAGAGTATGATCCCTCCTCATTATAACTGCCGCCCGCTTTTCTACCGAATTCAGTATATCATGAGCATAATCCCGGGCAATGTAATTACTGCTCATATCCACCTGTGGATAGATTCTGTATACATTCGCTGCAGGAATCAGCATGGAAAGAAATACAACTCCTGTCCTGACGTTTTTTTTCTTGATAAACCCGAGAACAGCAGCAAATCCGATACCGGCAAACAGAGCCAGTACCAGTTCTGGTATCATGTACCCGACTTCTACTATTGCGACAGCATGGGGATTTACAGGCATTTTTGCCATAAAAAGAAAGAACGGCCCCGTAAGCAGGAATATAGCAATCAGAATAACGCTGAAAAGTTTCTGATCCCTCTTGCCCGTTTTTAGTGAAAGATATATTCCGCCTGACGACAAAACCAGGGCAAAAGGAGAAATATCCCTTATAACTGATTTCACGAAAAGCAGGATATGCGGCATAAACACCTGTTTTAACGTGACTTCCTTTGAGACCAGATCAAGAGTATGGCCGTATGCCGACCTTGTTACAACTTTCCATAATCCTGCAAGAGTAGACGGGTCTCCCCAGTTTGTAAAAGGGCCCGCTGCTGCCCTTACAGGAAGATATATATATACACTCAGACCAAGAGCAAAATACAGGCAGTTCTTTATTACAGCAGGCTTTTTATTACCCGGAATAAGAACATATACTGCCATGGGCAGAAATGCGAATAATGATGTCAGATGATTACCGAGCATCAAGCCGGCAATAAAACTGAAACTGCCGTATCTGCCCGTATAGAGCAAATAAAGCAGTATTGCCACAAACATCAGGTTGAGCGAATACATTTCGGCCACAACAGCCAGGTACCAGTTCATATGAGCAAAAACCGCTATCAGGCTTCCCAGCACTGATGCCGCCATATTACCGGTGATCTCAAAAAGAAGCAGTACGATAAAAAAAGCTGTGAACGCCCCGGCAATACTTGAGAGCAGATTTACACTCCATGCAGGATTTATATCAAAAACCCCGCCTATAACAGTAGCCAGTTTGCCCAGTACCATATAGACAGGATAACCGGGTGAATGCGCTATACTCAGCGTTGTAGCGGATGTTATCAGTTCACCGCTGTCCCTGTAGGGAGGAACAGTCCTTGAACAGGTAGAAATATAAAATACTGCGGCTATAACAAAGCATAACCAGGCAAAAAAGTATTTATTCAGTTTTATTCCTGAGATATCCGATCTCATCATCCCTGTTTGTTATTCTCCCTACAAACTGTTCCTTCATTATATCATCCAGCATGCCTACAGTCTTGCCGGGGTCTTTCTCCAGAAATTCCATCACTTCCCTGCCCGTGACAACCGGTCCGGAAAGAAGTCTAAGACTGTTTTTTGCAAGCAGAGTATTATTATCAACCATATTCCGAAGGTTTAAAACCAGGGGTTCCTGGGTACAGCCTCAAGAAGAGTTTTTGTATACGGGTTTTCCGGCGAATCCAGCAATGTTTCCTTATCGGCATATTCCATTACTTCACCGTTCTTCATTACCAGTATATTTTGCGAGATCACCCCTATTACCTCAATATCGTGCGCAATAAATATTATCGTCAATCCGTACTCTCTGTTTATCCGGGTAAGTAAATTAACTATCTGGGCCTGTATTGATATATCAAGAGCAGAAACCGGCTCGTCGCAAACGAGTACCTGCGGCTTGAGCGCCAGCGCCCTGGCAATACCAAGCCTCTGGCGCTGGCCGCCGGAAAACTGGTGCGGATAATTTAATATCTCTATATCTTCCATTCCGACTTTCGCAAGCAGTTCGATCACTTCACGGTCTTTAACTTCCCTGAATCCGGTATCCCGTCCGGCTGATATTGCTTCCCTGAGCATATAACCTACGGCTAATTTGGGATTAAGGGAATTATAGGGGTTCTGAAACACCATTTGTGCGGGATTCTGTTTCTTAACTGCATCCGAAAGACCCCATACGAGTTCTCCAGAAGTCATTTCTTCCAATCCGCATATTATCTTTGCCAGCGTAGTTTTTCCGCTTCCGGATTCACCTACTATACCGAGTATATCATTCTTCTTTACTTTGAAATCAACTCCGTTCAAAGCCCGCAGAGCTGTTTTCCCGGTTCCGAGAAAACCCTCGCTGACATAATCCTTTATGATCTTTCTGCCTTCAAGAATCATATATGGGTACACCTCGCAAAATGATCCGGCCCGGCTTTTTTCATACCTATCGGTTTCCCGGAACAGATATCAGTCTTATGGCTGCAGCGGGGCAAGAAACCGCATCCCGGCGGTATTTTGCCGGGTGAAGGCACTTTGCCGGGTATAGGACGGATATCCCTCTTGATATCGGATATACTGGGAAGAGCGCTTATCAGGCCTTTTGTATAAAAATGAACCGGGTTCTTGAAAATATATTCGGCAGGCCCGTATTCCACAACCTCTCCCGCATACAGGATATATATCCTGTCAGCAAATTCAGAAACAAGGTTCAGATTATGCGTTATAAATATCATACTCAGGTTAAACTCATGTTTCAGCCGTTTAAGAAGGTGCATTATCTCTTTCTGTATGGTAACGTCCAGGTTACTCGTAGGCTCGTCAGCTATCAGCACTTCAGGCTCATTCAACAGAGCCATTGCTATACAGACTCTCTGCAGCATGCCGCCGGAAAGCTGATGCGGGTATGACTTTGATATACTGCCATCCGAAGGCAGCCGGACTTCTTCAAGTTTCTTTCTGATGACTTTTTCAACCGCCTCTCTATCCCGCCTGTTATGTGCAAAATAGGCTTCTTTGAGCTGTTTACCTATCCGTATCACCGGATTCAGTGAATTATACGGATCCTGTAATACAAGTGATATCTTTTTCCCTCTTATCTCTCTCATCCAGACGGGAGATCTTCCGGAAAGTTCTACCTCACCTTTATTGTCCGACGGTTTGAAACTTATGGTTTCGGAAACAGTTCTTCCTTCAGATGGATCTATCAGACCGAGTATAGCTGCAGCCAGAGTGGTTTTCCCGCAGCCGGATTCTCCGACTATACCGATGCATTCGCCTTTACCGAGAACAACATCAACTCCTCTTAAAGCCTCTACGTATCTGAGGGCGGAGCCATATTCGACTCTAAGGCCTTTTATACTTAATATCTTATCCATCAGCCGTTTTGCTCTCCTGTCCGTGGATCAAGGACATCCCTTAACCCTTCGCCGATCATATTGAACGAAAACACCGTTACAAGTATAGCAAGTCCCGGGAACAGCATCAGCCACCAGACCTGCTGGCCTATATACTCCTTGCCTAATGTAAGTATATTTCCCCAAGAAGGATTCGGCGGCTGTACACCCAGTCCCAAAAAAGAAAGAACTGATTCAGTCAGTATTGCGGAACCCACACCGAGCGTAGCGGATATTATCACAGGAGCGATAACATTGGGAAGCATATGTATAAAAAGGATCCGTGACCTGCTTATACCCATAACCCTTACCGCCTGTATAAATTCCCTCTCCCTGATCACCAGAGATTCGCCGCGGACATACCGCGTCAGCCTGGGCCAGGAAGTGATCCCTATGACAATCATAACATTCACTATACTCGGTTCAAGGAATGTGATTACCATCAGTATCAGAAAAAGCGTTGGAAAACAGAGCATCATATCGACTATCCTCATAATAATCCGGTCTGTCCACCCGCCGTAGAAACCGGCTATAAGCCCCAAAGGTACTCCTATAAGAAGAGATATGCCGACAGAAATAAAACCGACCATCAAAGATATCCTGCTGCCATATACCACCCTGGCAAAGACATCCCTCCCGAGGTCATCTGTGCCCATCAGATGCTGTGCTCCCGGAACTGTCAGTCTGCTTGAAAGGTCCTGTTCCAGAGGTGAATACCTTACAAGTAAAGGGCCTATCAGGGCAACCAGGAACAGTATAGCCATAACTGCTGTACCTGCCATAACCATCCTGTTTTTAAATAGTCTTGCGCCCATTATTCCCTGTACCTTATCCGCGGATCAACCGCTGCATAACCCAGATCTGCCAGGAGATTTCCTATAAGAGTAAGTATGGCCATTATTACGCCGACACCCATAATAACAGGATAATCTCTGGACATGATGGCATTATAAGCCAGCCTGCCCATTCCGGGCCATGAGAATATAGTCTCGAATATTACTGACCCGCTCATCAGTATCGGCAACAGAAGTCCAAGCATTGTAACAATCGGAATAAGAGCGTTTCTGAGCGCATGCACGAGTATTATCCTTTTTTCGGATATACCTCTTGCCCTGGCCGCCTTAATAAAATCCCGGCCTATCACCTCCAGCATAGATGAACGCATATACCTGGAAATAAATGCCAATCCGCCTATTGCAGATGTGACTACCGGCAGTACAAGATGCCGTGCTATGTCCGTGATCCTCCCCCATGCAGAAAGGTATTCATAATTGACAGACAACATACCGGATACAGGCAGCCATGCGAGTTTAACACCAAAGATATACATCAACACAAGAGCCAGCGCAAAAGTCGGTATGGAATAACCTATAAACACCATTACAGTAAAAAACCTGTCTGTAAAACTGTTATGCTTAACAGCCGATATTATACCCACCGGTATGGCTATCCCAAAAATAAGTATAAGTGAAAGTATATTCAGCAGTATTGTAGCAGGAAGCCTTTCAATTATTTTTTCCGTTACTTTTCTGCCGTCTTTAAAAGATGTACCGAAATCCAGTGTAACTACACGTCCCAGCCAGCCGGCATACTGGATATGGAGCGGTTTATCCAGGCCGTAAGCTTTATAAAGACGCATCTGGGCCCTTGTATCTATATCCGGGCTCATCTTTACCGAATCCACCGGTGAACCCGGTGTGAGGTGCATTATAAAGAAACTGATCACAGTTATACCCAGGATCAGCGGTACTAAAAGGAACACCCTGTTAAGCAGATATCTTTTCATTATGCCGTAAGATATTTTACAAGAGAGACCATCGTCATAACCAGTATAACAAGTATTTTAATACCTACGGCTGCAACCCTGCCTATAAACGCACCGAGGCCCGCTTTACCCGAGGCGATTATTCCCTTTCCTGATATGTATTCTCCGGTAAATGCACCAAGAAAAGTACCAAAAAATACTCCCAGTACAGTACCTATTCCTATAAATAAGAAACTGAACAGAATACCGCCTGCCAGACCTCCCAGCAGCGCACCGATGATACCGGCTTTTGATGCACCGTATTTTTTAGCGCCCATCATTCCGCTCAAGTATTCCGAAGCCTCACCCACGGCCGATAGCAAAAGGAACAGGACAAGGAGACCGGCACCTATAGTGTTAAAACCGTTCAACAGTGAACATATAAAAATTCCCAGCCATAATACCACAGTACCGGCAAACCCTGCAGCTGACAGGATAGTTCCCAGTATAGCCGCAACGATTATTATGACAGTATATACTATATTCACAAAACAGTTCCAGGTATTCCTGTCTTTTTCAGTTTTCTATATACAGCCAGTGCTATTACTATCTTAATAACAGCACCCGGAATAAAAGGAAATACCCCTACGGCAAACGCCTTCAGCCATATCAGGCCGAGCACGTATTTGAGCTGAATGATGCCTGTTATATATATCAATACTATACCGCTTACCATACCAATAAGGTCATACCCTTTTTCGACCAGCAGACCGCATACATATGCCGCCAGTACAAATCCTATAATATAACCTCCTGTCGGCCCGAACAGAACCCCTATGCCGCTGCCGCCTTTTGAAAAAACAGGCAATCCCGCAACGCCCATCAGTATATACACCAACTGGCTGAACATACCCAGTTTCTTTCCAAGTATTGCCCCGGCGAGTATAGTAAACATCGTCTGAAGCGTAATCGGTACGGGAGAAAAAGGCACAGGGACAACTATCAATGCTCCTGCCGCAGTAAGTACTGCAAAAAGTGACACCGAAACCATGTTCTTAGTTTTCATTATATTGCCGGTACTTTTATTGTTGACTGGTACATATTAGAAGTTACGGTTAAAAAACAAATGATTTTGGTAGCGCCAACGGGATTTGAACCCGTGCCGCAGCCTTGAGAGGGCTGTGTCCTAAACCAGGCTAGACGATGGCGCCACCTATTTCCTATTAAATATAATAAAACTTTTGAAAGACTGCAACCTATAAAGACTGCATCTCAAACATCTTTCTATACAATCCTGTAATAGCAAGCAGTTCCTCGTGCCTGCCCTGCTCAACTATTCTTCCCCCGTCCATAACGACTATTTTATCAGCTTTTCGTACTGTTGAAAGCCTGTGCGCGATTATCAGTGTTGTCCTGCCCTTTATCAGATTATCCATTGCCTCCTGAACGAGTTTTTCCGATTCCGTATCAAGATGGGATGTCGCTTCATCAAGGATCAGTATCTCAGGATTCTTGATAAGTGCTCTGGCTATAGATATCCTCTGCTTCCGTCCCCCGGACAGTTTAACCCCTCTTTCGCCCACAATAGTATCATACCCGTATGGAAGCTCCTTAATAAAATCGTGGGCATTGGCTGCCTGTGCGTATTTTTCTACATCCTCTTCTGTGAAATTCCCTAACCCGTAACATATATTTTCCCTGACACTCACATTGAAGAGTATAATATCCTGCATAACCATGGCAACTTTATGCCTTAATGACTTGATAGTATATTTGTTGATATTAATTCCGTCTATCGTGATATTCCCCTTCTGAGGATCGAAAAACCTCGGTACAAGATTTACCAGGGTGGTCTTACCTGCACCTGAAGGTCCTACAAATGCAATAATATCCCCGCGGCGTATACTGAAATTCATGTCATTCAAAACATAATTCTCTTTTTCATACGCAAAACAGACATTATTAAAAACTATATTCTCTTTGACAGAAGTCAGTATTTCAGGATTCTCATCCTGTAATATATGTTCTTTATGTTCAAGAACAGTAAATATGCGTTCCGCCGCCGCAAGCGCTCTCTGAAGCTGCTGGTTTATTCCCGCAAAGTTCTTTGCAGGCATGTACATCCCGGCCAGAAGACCCATGAATACAAAAAAATCCCCGGGAGTAGAATTACCTTCGATCACTGCGTGGCCCCCGAGCACTATTATGCCTACAATACCAAAAGTACTCAACAGTTCAATAAAAGGCCCCTGTATAGCGTCTATCTTCTCCGATTTCAGTATCACATCTATGAATTTCTGATTTACTTCCCTCATGCACCTCTGTTCTTCCTTTTCCATGGAAAACGCCTTTATCAGCCGGACTCCGGATATTTTTTCAGCAAGAAAATCGTATATATCAGCCATCTTCTGGTGCCCGCGCATACCGATCTTGCGCAGTATCTTGGAAAATTTAGCAAAAGGGAGTATGATAAATAAAAATCCTACAATAGAGAATATAGCCCACTGCCAGTTAAAATAAAACAGCAGGAATACAAGAAAAATAAGCTGCAGTCCGTCACGGATAAGTCTTGAAGGTATCTTGACGACAGAATCCTCGAGGAATTTTACATCATTTGTTATCCTTGAGAGCAGTTGACCCGTTGGGTTCGACATATAATAAGATAACGACAGATACATCAAGTGCCTGAATATCCTGTTACGGAGATCCTTTGTAACATTTTGCCCTATGTATGCCATCATGTATTTTGAAATATACTCGAATAACCCGCGCAATACTGCAAGACAGGTTATTACCAGTGCCAGATAATTTATAAGATTCGCTCTTGGAACTACTATACCGGCAATAGGTATGGTTACCTGCTTTTCAAGAGAGAAGATACCGTCCATTACCGGTTTTATCATGGTTAGAAGAGAAGGAGTGAGCGCACTTACCATTGCAAGAGAACTAAGAGCTAATATGAATTCTTTTTGATAAGGTTTTACAAATCTGAAAAGCTTTTTGATTATTGAAATTGTTTTCACTTTAGATAATCAGCTTTTATATATCCCACGTTCGGAGGTTTCAATAAACTGTATCATGCGGGTAACATGCGGAGATGTAAGTTCCTGCATGGATTTCATCTTTTCTACTGCCTGAGCAGTATTAAGACCGGAACGGAATATTATCCTGTATGCCTTTTTAAGTTGGGATCTGTCTTCAGCGGAAAAATTCCTGCGTTTAAGCCCTATTGTATTCAAACCGGTGATCTTAAGACGGTTTCCCGCCGCCATGCAATAAGGAAGGATATCTTTGGGAACACGGGAACTGCCGCCGATTATAGATAGTTTTCCTATACGGGTAAACTGGTGTATGGGAGTAAGACCGCCTATAACGGCCTGGTCTTCTATTGTAACATGGCCTGCCAGTGTGACACAATTTGCCAGTATAACTTCATCCCCGACTATACAGTCATGAGCTATATGAACATACGACATGAGCATTATATTGTTTCCCAAACTTGTAACACCCCGCTCTATTGTTCCCCGGTTTATGGTTACATATTCCCTTATTATGTTTCCATCTCCTATTGTTACATGCGTTTCTTCGTCTTTATATTTAAGATCCTGCGGACGGTTGCCTATGACCACGCCTATCCCTATAGTATTATTTTTTCCTATTATCGTATTCCCTTCTATAACTGCATGAGCATCGACTGTAGTGCCTGCCCCTATCTCAACACCGGATTTTATAACAGCATAAGGACCTATCTCTACCGTACTGTCGATCCTGGCTCCTTCTTCTATTATTGCTGTCGGATGTATTTTATTGTCTTTCATACATAACTGATCCCTGTTTAACAATCATCTATCTACCAGAGAGAACATAAACTCCGCTTCAGCGACTTTCCTGTCACCCACATAAGAGATACCGTGCATTTTCCCCCCTTTGGCGCGCTCCCTTGTCAGCTCCACTTTTGATATAAGAGTATCCAGAGGCTTGACTTCACCGTAAAACTCGGCGTTTTCTATAATAATGAAAAAAGCAAGCTTGTTCTGCACCTCCGGTTTGGACAGCAGCATGACTGCGGATGACTGGGCCATAAATTCTATTATCAGAGAAGGAGGAAAAACAGGCCGGTTCGGATAATGTCCTTTAAAAAAAGGTTCGTTTACAGTCACGTTCTTATACCCGGTAGCGAGTCTGTGTGAACTCGCCATCTCTATCCTGTCAACCAGAAGAAAAGGATACCTGTGCGGAAGTATCTTCATAATCATATCAATATCCATAACTACTTCAGTATCGCTGCTCTCTATCTCGATATAGTTTTCCTTTAATCTTCTCGCAAGCTCTATGTTGGAAGAATGCCCGCTCCTGACAGCCATCACATCCGCCTTGAGCGGTACACCGAGAAGATATAGATCCCCCAACAGATCGAGGATCTTATGTCTGACGAACTCGTCTTCGTACCTCAATTCCGTGTTTACTATACCCTTTTCTCCAATGACGATCGTATTCTCAAAATTACCGCCTTTTCCCAGTCCCCAGTCCTTGATCTCCTTTATCTCTTCTTCAAAACAGTATGTTCTTGCCGAAGCGATATCATCCATAAAATTATCGGAATTTATCTCTATATCGAGAAATTGCGTGTGCAGTATATTATTATTGTAATGGATGGTAGAACTTACTGTAAATCTGTCTGATGGAGTAACTACAAGCTCTGTCTTGCCTTTTTTATAACTTATGGGTCTGGAAGGTGTAAAATACCGCTTTTTTGCTTTCTGTTCTTCGATCCCGGCTTCGATTACGGCATTTGTATAATCCCGGGCGCTGCCGTCACCGACAGGAAGTTCATCAGTATCTATTTCCACGATCAGGTTATCTATACCCAGACCGTATGCAGTTGCAAGCAGGTGCTCCACTGTCTGCACTTTTGCAGAGCCTTTCTGAACTGTCGTACCTCTTACGACATCAGTAACATAATCAATATTCGCAGGAACGCTCGGTGAACCGGGAAGATCCACTCTAATGAATACTATACCGGTATCCGGCGGCGCAGGACGGAATTTAACATTTGCTTTTATTCCAGTATGTATCCCGACACCGGAGAGGGTTACTTCATTCTGTATAGTGCACTGATAATCACTCATCACTGCGCCCGATAATTTTTTTCAGTCTTTCAATTTCCTTGAAGAGAGCAGGGAGCTTTCTTGTTAGAGCGTTGAGTTTTATTGCCTTCTTATGCTCCATTGCAGGATAACCGGAAACAAGCTGACCGGGTTTGATATCATGGGTCACTCCTGCCTGCGCACCTACTTTTGCACCCGCACCGATCGTAATATGACCTACTACGCCGGCCTGACCGGCAAGAACGGCATTGTCTTCCACTATGGTCGACCCGGCAATACCAACCTGGGAAATAATGAAGCAATTGCGGCCGATCTTGACATTGTGCGCTATCTGCACAAGATTATCTATTTTGGCGCCTTCTGAAATAACGGTATCTCCGGGCGTACCTCTGTCAATGCACACATTTGCCCCTATTTCGACATTATCTTCTATCAGCACTCCGCCGATCTGCGGTATTTTATCATGTTTACCGCCGCTCGTGACATAGCCGAACCCGTCGCTCCCTATTACTGTCCCCGGATGTATTGTCACATTATCGCCTATTTTCACTGAATCAAGGATTGTTACGGAAGGATATATTACACAGTTCTTTCCTATGGAAGAATTATTCCCTATATAGACATTGTGATATATCACCGTTCCGGCGCCTATAGACACACCTGCCTCTATTTTTGTCCAGTTGCCTATTCTTACTCCATGGCCAACAACAGCTTTATCATCTATATCGGCTTGCGGACTTATCTTTTCTACAGGATGCGTTTTTTCTCCGTATAGTTTCTTTATCACCTTGCTGAAAGCTATATCCGGATCAGCTACTTTGATAAGCGCCGTATGCATATCCATTTCAAAACTCTCATGTACAAATACGCATGAAGCTTTTGTCCCGGTGAGCCATTTCTTATATTTTGGATTCGATAGAAAACTTATATCTCCTTCACCGGCATTTTCAAGCGTATTAGCGCCCCGGATCATAATTCCAGAATCACCTATAAGTTTCCCGCCTGTAAGGGCCGCTATTTCTCCTGTTGCTATCCTATTCGAGGCTTTCATTAAGAATCCTTATGATTTCATCAGTAATATCAACAACTGATTCTTCGGAAAAAAGTATAACTTCCTTGTCCATGATCACAGTAAACCCCTTTTTTTCTGCCACATTGTTTACCGTATCATATATTTTGCCCATTATCTTATACTTCAGTTCTTTCTCTTTTTCTTTAAGCAGTTTTTTACTCTGTTCCATCAGTTCCTTAAGGTCCATTTCTTTCTGCTTAAGTATTTCATTCAATTCTTTTATCTCGAAATCAGGTATTTTTTCTGCCTGCCTTATATAGCTGGAACTGTCAGGCATACCTGCATCAGGTGCCGCTTCACCTGATTCATCTCCGGCCGGTGGTTCAGTATCAGCAGTCTCTGTATCGGCAGTTTCTTTATCAGCAGTTACTGTATTCTCACCCGGCACGGCATCCTCAGCATCTTCCTGTATCAAACCATCATCTTTTTCGGGCTCCTCAGCCTTTTTCTCGGCTTTTTTCACGGAAGTGTCCTTCGATATTTTATTTCTCACAGAAGCAATAGCTCTTTCAATTTCTTCTATATTTCCCAGCCGCCGGGTTATAAGATTATTTATTTCGTTTCTGGCATTTTTTACTTCCGTCATCTCGTTAAATACTTTTTCGATATCAATATACGCGATCCTGGTCGAAGTTATCATCACACTCCATGCCGGACGCAGGACGGCTGTTAATATAAACAAACAGAACAATCCGTATCTTATTATTTTTATCCTCATAATATTTTAGAAAATGTCCCCCAATGTAAAATACCACTGTGACTCTTTAGGATCCTTATCCACACCGAAACCCCAGTCAAGCCTTATCGGAAATGCCCTTGTTTTAAACCTGATACCGAAACCGTAGCCTCTTTTCAGTTTATCTTCTTCCAATCCGGATTTCATGTATATATCCTGTGTATATTTCCACGAAGAACCTATATCATAGAAGAACGCACCCTGGAGTATTGTCTGTTTCTTTTCAGAAACTATAGGGAACTTTATCTCGGCATTGACTACCATCTTGTATTTACCGCCCTCAGGAGGACCTATTTCCCAGTAATCATAACCTCGCACCGATTCAGCACCGCCGACATTAAACCTTTCGTAGATAGGCACATCTTCAGAATCGCCGTATTCCGATACCGCTCCTGTAATAAGGTTGAGTACACCTACTATTCTCCAGATTACCGGCTGAAAATATGTTCCCTGGAACTCGAATTTGAAGAAATCCCTGTTCCCGCCGAATATGCCTCCTGCGATCTGATTCGACGCTCTCAGGTAGAACCCGGTACTAGGATCAAACGGATAATCCCTTTTATCAAATACAACACTGGGAGTCACACTGGATGTCATCTCTTTGCTTTCATCTACCTCATCCTGTATTACTGTGCTGACATTCGAAATATGGATATCTTCAAGTGAATATTTCAAAAAGGAACTGAACTCATCCGTAAAATGACGGCCCAGGCTCAGGCTTCCTCCCCGGCGGAGTTCATCGTAGGAATAATCTTTATAGAACCTTGTCCTTGTCATATTATATATACTGGCACTGAAAGGCGTCGGGGTATTAAACAGATAAGGCTCAGTAAAATCTATCCTGTAGTTCTGTTTCCTCGTCTCACCTGTACCGAATTCATACAGTACGGCTATCTTCTGGCCGCGGCCGAAAAGATTATCCTGTGATACCCGTACAGTACCCACAAGCTTATCAACCGATGAATACCCTGCTCCGATACTCGCCATACCCGTTTTCTGCTCTTCAACGATGAATACGAGGTCTGTTTTGTCCGGTAAACCCGTAGGCAGCATCTCTATCTGGACATCAGTAAAAAAGCCCAGCTTGAATATTTCTGACTGTGTCTCCCTTACTTTTTCAAGGTTAAAAGGATCGCCGTTCTTAAGTTTGAATTCTCTCTCAATAACATAGTCTTTTGTTACGTAATTGCCGTCCACGTATATATTACGGACATAGACTTTAGGGCCTTCAAATATCTCGAATGCCACATCTATCTCCTGTTCGGCATCCCTGTATGTATAATTCGGGGATATATTCATCTTTATATAGCCATCTTTTCCGTAGAGCTCCTGCACGGAAAACATGGATAACTCCAGCTTTTGCTCGGAATAGATATCTTCTTTCTTTATCTCCAGTACACTTTTGAGTTCATCATCAGAAAGCTTCGTGTTACCGGTAAAAGAAATATCTTTTATGTAATACCTGTTTCCTTCATGTACAAAGATCGTAAGAAACATCTTTTCATGAACCGGATCGTATGTCGCAAGAGGTTCTTCTATATCAATATTGAGGTAACCGCTATTCTTGTAGTATCCAGCCAGTTTTTTCATATCAGTATCAAGCTGATCCTGTTTATATACTTTACCGGATTTACTTTTTATATTCTTGAAGACTTTCTTATATTTTTCCCTGACAACACCTACAAGGTTTATCTCCTGGATCTTTATCTTGTTCCCCTCGTTGATATAAAATGTCACAGTAACAGAGTTTTTTCCTTCATCAGGAGTTTTATATCCTTCCGTCTTACACTCAGCATACCCTTCCTCGCGGTAGAAGACCTCTATCTTTCTAATATCTTCTGTAACAAGAAATTCATCGAAGAACTCATCATCCTTGAGTTCTATCTTATTTTTCAGTTTTTTTGAATTAATATTCTCGTTTCCCTTGAATACGACTTTGCTTATAACAGGTTTTTCTTCGACCTTGTATATGACATTAACGGTACCTGATGATACTTCTTCAAGAAACATGGATACATCGTTAAAGTCACCCATATTGTAGATCTCACCCAGATCGCTGCTTGCCTTTACAGGGTCATACTCCTGCCCTTCTTCCAGCGTAAGGTTCTTCTTGATATCCTTGGCATGCACGGTTGAGTTTCCTCTGATAATAATGTTTTCTACTGTCTGGGCGGCAAATCCCGTAATCGGAATTGACAATAAAATTATAAGAATTATTATTTTTTTCACTTCTATCTCCTTGATTTAATCTATTAATTTTATCAAATTCATCTGCGAATGTAAATAATATGCATATATAGCCTGGGTTTTATATTGCCTGGGGGTGGTGGGCGGAACAGGACTTGAACCTGTGACCTCTGCCTTGTAAGGGCAGCGCTCTAGCCAGCTGAGCTACCCGCCCGGCATATTTCAATATATCTTATACTTTTTAATTCGGCTCTCGTCAAATGGAAGAACCTCTATATACCCTTTTTCTCCCATATATAGATACTCAAATCCCGCTTTTTTCCCTTCGGGACAATCAGCATAACGGCCGCATATACCAGCCAGTATGCCGATCTTTTTAATGTCAGGAATACCTAAACCAATACATGTAGGCCCCATATATCCGGCAGCATGCATCTTCAGGACATCTCCGGATGCCAGCTTTTCAAGAATATCATTCTCTCTTCTGTTTCTTCCTATTATTACTTTAAAATCCACGTCTAACCTGAAATGCCGGCCTATTGCAAGGAACTCTATATCCGTAAGCGTTATGGCATTGTTGTGGTCTATCAGGTCTTTGAATTTTTTTGAATATTCTTCTGTCGTCAACCGGCAACCGCCCGCAGGTGAAGAATATTCTTTTCTATTCAAACCGAACTTTTGGGCAAGAGCGAATTGCTTCTTCCTGGAACGCCCGCTTATCAAGAGCATGCTTTCCCCGCTTATCAATCCTTTTTCTATAAAACTTCCACAGTCTAGTATTCCGGCTGAAAGCGGCCGGTATATCGAACCTTCAAGCCCGGCTTCTTTTTCGATCAGATTCATTGCCCGGTTGTTCTGTGACATCGGCCGCTGGCCCGCCACTTCACCGGTTATAATGAAATCGTATCCTTCTTCTTCCATTATCTTCCGGGCATTTTTCAGCATATATATTCGACAGTCTATGCACGGATTCATATGTTTTCCATACCCGTGTTCCGGTGAAACGACAATGTCCAGATATTCCCGGCTCAATTCTATAACTCTGAACGGAATATCCAGTTTTTCGGCTGTTTCCCGCGATATTGCTTCGTTATTACTGTTTTTTCCGCCGGTAAACGGATTTTTAAAAAAAACCGCAAGCATTTCTACCGGTTCACTTTTCATCACATGAGCCGCAAGGGTCGAGTCAAGTCCTCCGGAAATCAATATAATCGCTCTGCTTTTTTTCATTTTTTTATTATAAAATACAATCAATAACAACTTTTATACGCTGATCGGCATATCATTATAGCAAATATGCTGCAGGTTTTTACAGTATCCGGCATCATTACCTGAATACAGTACTAATTTGCATTTAATACACTATCAGCCAAAATTTGACACCCGGATTCAACCTTAGATAACCTGTCCGGGATATGGGATTTGCTGTGCTTACGAGAATATCCTCTCTTCTTACGTTTCTTATATGCTCTTACCAGATGCTGTATTAGTTCTCTCTTTTCTTCGTAAATATATTGGTATATGGCTTCATGAGATATACTTTCTCCAGGAAAATTACTTATTATCCCGGATTTTGCAATAGGAATGAGCACCGAGACGATAAAGATCAAAATATTTGATGACTACTCAGTTAGCGCAGAAAAGGTAAAAAATGATATATTCACTTTATGAAATATCAATATCAGCCATTGAGCATAGTGGAATTTTTTTCGGCCTTTCCAACGCAGGAAGCCTGTGAATATCATCTTATTAGAGTACGATGGCCAAAGGGGCTGGTCTGCAATAAGTGTGGGAAAGATGATATCTATAGTCGGATTAGTACGCGGCGGATTTATCAATGTCGCTCTTGTGGGTTTTTTAATTATCCAACGGCTGGTACTATTTTTCATAAGACACATACATCGTTGCAGCGTTGGTTTCTTGCAATCTTTCTTGTTGGATGTTATTGAGTTCAATATAATCACTGAAAAATAAGTTGACAACAGAAATAAACTTGTCAAAATAGAAATTAAGAGGGAAAATATCGATGTTGAAAAAACTCATCAAAAAAATGTTCGGAGCGGATTTAATAAAACAGACC
>JBDRKX010000008.1:0-17088 GCA_043813605.1 Elusimicrobiota bacterium
AGAGTTAGGGTGGAGAAAATTACTAAGAGCGCAAAAGATGGAGGGATTTTATTTATGCGGGTATATTTTTTTGCGTTGATTTTATGCCAATTTTATTGCTGGTATGACGCGGATTTTATTGGCAAGGATTACACGTAATAGTCGAGCTGTTTTTCTTTTGCCAGGCCCGACGGGTATATTGTACCTTTCCAGTCGGGAAAAGAGAAACCGCTTGTTCCTACTCTTATCATATCAATATAATAAATGACTACTCAGTTAGCGCAGAAGTGAGTTAAGAAATGACACACAGAAGTAGCTCAATGAATTTTGTCATCATTTTTATCGACGAAGACATTACCAGAAAATATTCTTTTGGCATGTCTTGAAAAGGAGGAAATGGCCTTTTCTGCGCTAACTGAGTAGTCATCATATAATATGAATTTGAGACAGATATGTAAAGTCTTGATATTATAGCACATTTGTGCTATAATGGGTACAGGAGGTGAAAAAATGAATAATGATCTAACAGAAAAACAACAGAATGTACTTGAGTTTATAGTATCAAACATAAACGACACATCTATACCGCCCACACTGCGCGAGATAAGGGATCACTTCGGTTTCTCATCGCTTGCCAGCCCCAGGCACCATCTTAGGGAACTGTCAAAAAAAGGCTATATAAACCTGAAACGATCGGTCTCACGCGGCATAGAACTCCTTGTATCTCCTTATGCCATCCCCGTATTAGGTGAGATAAGTGCCGGCAGGCCTGTGGAAGCATTTGAGAATATCGAGGGCTACCTCGACCTGGTAAACGCTTTTGCGGGAAAAAGGCCGCTTTTCTGCCTGAGGATAAAAGGCGACAGCATGGAAGGCGCCGGCATAATGGAAGGAGACCTCGTCATAGTCAGAAAACAGGAGACTGCCGAATCGGGACAGATAGTTGCGGCATTGCTTGATGACGAAGCTCTCGTAAAACGTCTTTATAAAAAGAATGGCAGATTATTTTTAAAAGCCGAAAACCCGGATTATCCTGAGCTGGAATTAAACGGCGGCCGCATACTCGGAAAAGTAGTGGGCGTCGTCAGGAACTATGAACAGATTCCACTCTACTGAGATAAAAGAACCCGTAAAAGTCGGCGCGGTATTCGAAAATGCTTCGGTAAAACCGAAATGGTTCATATGGAACAGCAAAAAACACTCCCTCGAAAAGATCACTTACACATGGACAGATAAGGACAAAGGCCAGAAGGTGATCTGTTTTTCAGTATGGGACGGCACCGATATTTACGAACTTTCCTTTAACGTGAAATTCTGTACGTGGCGGCTGGAAAAGGTATATTATGAATAACTCAGTGCTTCACGTAGATATGAACGCTTTTTTTGCATCAGTGGAACAGCAGTCCAACCCGATGCTCAAAGGCAGGCCTATAGCCGTCTGCGGTAAAGGCCGCACCGTAGTCGCCACTGCTCCTATGAAGCAAGGAGATACGGTGTCAGAACAGGGATGTCGCTCAGGGAAGCCAGGCGATATTGTCCGCATCTGGTGCCCGTGGAAGGCAACCACGCAAAATATGTGGATACTGCCGCCAGGATACATAACATATTCCTTTCATGGACCGAATACATAGAAGTTTTTTCTATTGATGAAGTATTCATGGATATGACAAGGGCGGCGGGATATTTTAATATACCCGCAAAAAAGATCGCGCAGGATATCAAAAAAAGGATATTCGAAGAAACAGGGCTCACATGTTCCACCGGGATAGCGCCCGGCAGACTCCTGGCTAAACTCGCTTCGGGCATGGAAAAACCCGACGGACTGGTTGAGATAACCCCGGATGAAATACCTCTCATCCTGCACGAGACCCCCGTGGAAAAACTCTGCGGCATAGGCAGCAGCACAAAAAAAACAATCTGAACATTATGGGGATCAAAACGCTCAAGGAGCTCGGCAATACACCGGCGGAGGTACTGGCCCGCCATTTCGGATTCATGGGCCACATACTTAAACGCATGGGCCAGGGCAGGGAGACAAGCCCCATTGAAAAATATTCTGCCGACAGGATCGTTAAATCGGTGGGCCATTCAAATACGCTCGCCGCTGATACTCATGATCCTGAAATACTTAAATCGTTTCTGTTTATATTGAGCGCGCGCGTCGCGGTAAGGCTGAGGCGGTATTCGATGAGGGGAAAGAGGGTATCTCTCCATATAAGGCATAATGACTTTTCCGGTTTTTCCCGTCAGAAAAGCCTTGCATCGGAAATAAATTCCGGAGAGGATATATATATAAACGGCTGCCGCATACTTGATGAGATCCTGCCTGCGGACAGACCTGTAAGGCTCATCGGTGTCACGGTTTCAAAACTGGTCAAAGACACGAACCAGCAGTATCTTTTTAACGGATCTCTACGGAAAGAAAAGCTTTCCCGGCTCATGGACAGCATCAATGAGACTTACGGGGAATTCACACTGAGGCCGTTGTCCTTTGAAATAGCCGCAGGTTTTACGGGAAAAATTACGGGAAAAGCGGTCAACATACCTTCAAGAGTACACGGATTTATACCAAGGCACTGAATCACCCCAAAATCAGAAGTGTGTATTTACAAATTATAATTTGTTTTATAAGATAATATATCGATAAAAAACGGAATCCAGATGATGTCACTTATAAAATGTCCGGAATGTAATTTTAAGATCGGTTCCCAGGCAGTATCCTGTCCGAAATGCGGATATACCAGGAACAACAGTAGAGAAACTGAAATACCTGGAGCAGGCCGGCGGCACGGTTTTGAATGGAAAAGCCGACAGCATATATGCGGCTGGCCGCTGATCCATATAGCATTCGGAAAGGATAAACAGACCGGCAAACTGCTTATCGCCAAAGGAGTAGTTGCGATAGGCCAGTTTGCAGTGGGACTGATCACGATCGCGCAGTTCGGCATCGGATTCGGACAGTTCAATACCGGCATTATCGCGGTAGGGCAGGGAGCGCTGGGCATATATTTAGGGCTGGGGCAGCTGGCGACAGGTGTGACTGCCATAGGACAATTCGCTTGAGGGAAATATGTGCTTGCGCAGGCCGGTTTCGGCACATACATGATATCAGCGGCCGGGAAAGATCCTATAGCCGTGGAATATTTCAACGAGTTGTGGCAGACTATAAGAAGTCTGGCTGGATTATAAACTATACCGAGGAGGTCCGATGGTATTTTTACGCATGTTACTTTATGTAATGCTTGCACTTGTTATTGTCGCATGTATTTTCGGGTTGAATGTGTTCTTCACCAGGTTCATGGACAAATACGCCCGCAGGATCAAGCAGGATGGAAAATCATATTCATCCAAACTTGAATTCGATATCGGGTGCCTTGTAGTAGCCGGCTTATTCCTTTCGCTTATTATTTTTTTCCCTGCCGTAAAAAAAATGTTCTTCCTGATCATGGCTATGATGTTTGTAATACGTTCTTTTTACGGGAAGTTATCGGTCCCGCGCGGAATAGCGCTTTTCTTCGGATCATTCCTGGTCTCTTTTTTTGTTAATTCCGTCGACAATCCTATGGTTAAACCGATACTGCCCGTAACATTTTTCATACTGAGCATACCACTTTTAATACTGGGATTCTATAAACCGCGGGACTACCAAAAAGCCGGGGAGAATTCAGGTGAACCCAAAAAAAAGAATAAGCGCAAAAAGGGTATGCAAAAATGAAATTTATTGACAACTATTTTAAAATAACGCAGGCAGGTTCGACAATATCCACAGAAATCATTGCCGGATTTACTACGTTCTTTACTATGAGTTATATAATCTTTGTCAATCCCGTTATACTCCGCGATGCCGGAATGCCTTACAGAGGAGTTCTCGCAGCGACTGTCCTTGTGTGTGCTGTCAGCTCTGTTATGATGGGCCTTTTTGCCAATCTCCCTTACGGGCTTGCGCCGGGTATGGGAATAAACGCTTTCTTCGCATACACGCTTGTCCTTTCAAAAGGTATCAGCTGGCAGACTGCACTCGGCGCTGTGTTCATCTCCGGTATAATATTCATCATACTGACTCTTGCCGGTATCAGGGAAAATATAGTCAAAGCTATTCCCCCGAACCTGCGGCGCGCGGTAGCAGCAGGTATAGGTATTTTCATCGCATTCATAGGACTGCAGAAAGCCGGTGTAATATCGGGCAGTAATGCCACTATGGTCTCTCTCGGGCAGCTCGATACAAAGGCCTGCCTGTTTTTTGCCGGCCTGCTTTTCACGGGTATACTTGTACTGAAGAAATATAAGATAGCCCTGCTTGCGGGTATTGTGTTCACATCTCTTCTCGGTATAATTTTCGGGCAAGCTGCCATACCCGAAAGGATAATCGTGCTGCCTGATTTCAGCAGTGTGTTTTTTAAGATGAATATAAAGGCAGTCTTTCAGGTATCCATGATCGCTCCTGTCTTTACGTTTCTCTTTACAGACATGTTTGACTCTATATCGACTTTCATGGGAGTGTCGCAGGCCGCGGGCCTTACAGATGCTGACGGTCAGCCGCGCAATATAGGCAAGGCTCTTTTTGTCGATGCTGTTTCTACGACTATATCAGGACTGTTCGGGACATCTTCCGGGACCACATATATAGAAAGTGCTGCCGGTGTACAAGAAGGCGGAAGAACCGGATTGACCGCAGTAGTTGTAGGCCTGCTGTTCCTTCCTTTTCTTTTTTTTGCCGGCGCGGCAAGCGTTATCCCGGGATACGCCACATCACCGGCACTGGTGATCGTAGGGGTCTACATGATGACAGTAATAACTGAAATTAATTTCAGGGATTTCGAAGAAGGGTTCCCGGCATTCTTGAGTATAATTATGATACCGCTGACCTATTCGATCACCCAGGGAATAATATGGGGTTTCATATCATATACTCTTTTTAAGGTTATTATGGGTAAATTCCGCGAACTCCATCCCATGATGTTTGTTATCTCTTTATTTTCCGTACTGGCACTGATATATGGATAGACATTTGGAACATCGGGTATTAATTATTTGTTAAAGTTAACCTTAAATAATATAATATACATCAGTATTGCTTCCGCATGGAAAGAAAATATGAACAGGAGAAAATTATGAAAAAAATCTGTCTTATTATTTCTACAATCTTGATCGTATCGTGCTGGTATCTCAATGCCGAAGAAGCTGCGGACAACACCGCATCACAACCGGAAATAAAAGGACCCCAGGCAACCGAGCTCAGCGTACGTTCCGCAGAAATAACATCCGTTAAAGGCATGGCTGCCATAATGAAGAAGGAAACCGGGGAATGGAAAAAACTTGCAGACGAGACGGAACTTAACGAAGGTGACCAGGTCTCAGTCGGCCCCGAATCCGAAGTGGTTATAACAGTGGATGAGAACACTATCACACTTTCCGAAGGCACTCTTTTCAGATTCAGGCTTATAAGTGATGATACAAAGATAGATTTCTGGCACGGAAGGATGAAAGCCAGGATCAGGAAACTCAGTATGAATCACTCGTTTGAAGTCATTTCCCCTGTAGCGGTTTCCACCGTAAAAGGAACCGAATTCGACATGGAAGTCACCGGAGACAATACTGCCAAAATTAGGACCTATTCCGGTAAGGTCAGCGTGAAAGACCTTGCAACGGGAAAAGAGGTCATGGTGAAACCCGGCTATGAATGTACTGTCGGACCCGGTATGTCCGAACCTCTTCTGGAACCTATAGAGAAACCGGCTGAAACAGCACCCGCACAGGAAGAAGAAATGGAAGAACCCGAAACAGAAAAAACCGGACCGGAAAAAGAAGTTGAAGACGAGCCCAAAGCCAAATCTCCTAAAAAAGGACCTGCTGCCGGACTTGGGATAAACGGCAGTTTCGGTGCCGACGTTCTTACCGATCCTGACAATCCGGGAGAAAGCAAGATATACTACAGCCTCAGCCTTATGCCGGAACTATCAATATGGAGATTCGGAGTCGGTTTTGACCTTAACATATATTTTGACGAAGAAGGGAATATACGCAGTGAAGACTGGGATAGTCTGGATGATGTAGTGGGCAAGATATGGTATATACGGTACGGTAAAAGAAACGATCCCCTTTATATACTTTTCGGAGGGATAAAGAGCTATTCACTCGGACACGGTTTTATAATGAGTAATTATACTAACATGCTAAACTATCCCGATGTCAGGAACAAAGGAGTCATACTGGAAATTAACCGCGGAAAACTGGGTATTCAGTCTGTAATATCTAATATCGATTCATACCCGGTTATCGGAGGCCGGTTATCATACATGCCGCTTCTTTCAAGCGGACTCCCGGTTATCGGCCGGCTTAAACTCGGTGTAAGCGGCGCAATGGATAAGAATCCGGACATGGATAATTCTACCGAGGATGATGAGGTCCTCTTTTACGGGGCGGATTGCGAAATGCCGCTTTTGAACATCTTTCCGGTTGACAGTTATATCTACGCCGACTATGCCACTTGTTCGCTCGGAGATATGTACGGTATTGATGATTGCGGTATGGGCACGGCCCTCGGGCTCGGCGGGACCGTTCTTAAAAAAATACTTTTCGGACTTGAATACAGAAAACTGGACAATAACTTCATACCGTCTTATTTTGATACATACTATGAAGCAGAGAGGGCAGATAAGATCGATCCTGCGTTTATTACTCCCGGGAAAGAACCTAGAAGGGAAGGCCCTTTCTTTATGCTTGGTTTCGACCTGATGAACAAACTGGGTGTTAAACTCACTTTTGAAGATTACAATATAGATCCTGCTGACAGGTATCCTTATTTCCACGGAGAAGTCAGTATCGATCCTGTGCTCCTGATGAACAAGTTCACGCTTGCCGTTTCTTATGACAATAAAAATGTCAACAAACTCTCGGATATAGCGGAACTTGACGGCGCTATACTCACAACCGAACTCGGTTATATGATAGCACCGAACATACTCCTGCTTGTTACACAAAAACAGACGTTCGATGAAACAGGCAATGCTGCAAAAACAATGTCAATGAGAACAAGATTCAGGTTCTGAACATGAACCGGTTAATATAAGATGAAAGCTGTAGTCGACAGGATAGAAGACGGGGATATAGCGGTGATCCAGATTGAAAATGCCGGGGAAATAAAGCTTCCGGCAGATTGTCTCGGAACAGATATATATGAAGGCGCGCATCTTGATATCACGGTCAGGATAGATAAAGAGAGTGAAAAAGCAGCCTGCGAAGATATAAAAAGTCTTCAAAAGGAACTGCTGGAAAGAAATGACAGTAAAGATGACAATAACTGATCTGAAGGCAATACTTGCGGCTTTACTCGTTTTATCGGCCGGATGCGCTACGATGGGCCGCCGTGACTCATTTGATTCTTATGCAAAGATAGCGTTCATAGAAAACCTGATATCCGGGGCCCGCGAGGAATATAACAGCGGGAACATATCAGGATGCAGAAAACACTGTGATAAAGCGATCCATGAACTTTTTGAATCAAGGGACAATATTTATGAAAGCGAGTATGAAAGGTTACATTCTGAAACAGCACTCATTAGGATCAAAGCGAATCAATCCCGCCAATCGGCAGCTTCTACGATAAAGAGCGATCTTTTTCCGCTTGTCTGGAACAACAGAGTTGAAAAGTGGATAAATTATTATACCGGAAGAGGCAGACAGGATCTCGTACGCTGTATCGAAAGATCCTCCATGTACATACACCATATCGAAAAAATACTCCTTGAACAGGAGGTACCGCACGATCTTCTTTATGTGCCGATCGTTGAATCCGGATATCATCCTTTTGCGAAATCTAAAGTAGAGGCCGTAGGATTGTGGCAGTTCATGAAAACCACGGCACAATTGAACGGACTTAAAATAGACGATTGGGTCGATGAAAGAAGAGATCCTATCAAAGCGACTATGGCTGCCTGCAAGCTCTTGAAGGAGCTCTACAACAGATTCGGTACATGGGAACTCGCTCTGGCCGCTTATAACTACGGGCCTCAAGGTGTCTCCCGCCGTATCAAGAAGTGGGAAACCAATGATTACTGGGAAATGTATCTACCACGCGAAACTGAAAACTTTGTCCCTAAGATAATGGCAGTAATATTCATCATGCGTGAACCCGGGCTTTTCGGTTTCAAAAAACCCTTAGAAACCGGTGAGCGTATCTGGACGGAATACACCGTTAAAGATGCAGTGGATCTCAGAAAGATAGCTGAATGGTGCGGAGCTGATATTGAAAATATACAGCATCTCAATCCTGAACTAACACAGATGTGTACACCGCCGGAAAAGGACTACATCGTCAGGATACCGTCCAAATCGTTCGATAAGTTCACGCAGAATTTCGATACCTGTTCCGATGAAGAGAAATATCTTTCAAAAAAAGAACTTAACAGGAGAGCCCGGCGTACGGTGTTCTACAGGGTACAAATAGGAGACAATCTCTGGAACATAGCAAGAAAATTCAGGGTTACTACTTCACAGATAAGAAGATGGAATAATCTTTCTTCCGATATTATTTATCCGCGCCAGAAACTTATGATATCTCCTGCAGGCGGCTCGCATAACGCTGAATACACCGCTGTCTCGGTATACAAGGTCGAGAGTGGAGATTCTCTCGGTAAAATAGCTAAAAAATTCGGTACTACAGTAAGCAGTCTCAAGACTGTAAATGAACTCGGAACAGATATCATACGTCCGGGACAGGAACTCAAAATCACGGCTAACGGCGATGCGGTATATTACATGGTCAGGCAAGGAGACACATTGTCCAAAATAGCAGAACAATTCAAAGTCAGCCTTAATAATCTCAAGGAATGGAATAAACTCACAGAAAGTGCCATATTTCCGCAACAAAAACTAGTCATATATAAACATGGCATTTGAATTGGTAACCGGTTATCCGGCTTCCGGAAAAAAAGAACATCTCAAAAAAAAGATAATCGAATCACTGAAAGCGGAAAGGAAACCTGAAGAGATACTCGTACTTACAAATTCGGCTGCTGCCGCAGACGAAATACGTTCTTCTGTCATTGAACATCTCGGTTCCTTCAGTGAACTGTGGATAGAAACCGTATCTTCTTTCTGCAAGAAGATACTGAGAGGGAACAGCACCGCAGCAGGGATCAGACCGGGATTCAAAGTTATAAGCGATTTTGAAAAAAGGCTTATAATAAGAACACTTCTAAAAAGAGAGCTGGACCTGTCTTACTTTGTCTCAGGCCCGTGCGAAGACGGACTGGTCAGGGAGATCTCTAATTTTATCGATACGGCAAAAAGGAATCCAGGATGGAAAGAGAATATAAAAAAAACCGGGAAAACTGATAACCCGAAATACCGGGATCTGATCCTTATATCAGAAATGTATCAGCAACTGCTCAATTTATCAAACTACCTGGATTTTGTGGATCTTTCCATATATACAAGATCGCTTATATCGAATAATCCTGGCCTTTTGGGTTTTATGGAAATATTTTCATACCAGACAGAAGACATGGACACAATAGCTGCCGATATAATAATGTTATTGTCTGCTGAAGCCGAACAGGTAATAGTATCTATTGACAGGACTTCATCAATATACTCTTTTAGAGGAGCTCAGCCGGACTACTTTATATCTGAATTCAAAAAAAAATTCGATACTCCGGAAACGCATTTAAATCCGGATAAACCTCCTGTAACCGAATCCCTTATTGAAAAAAAGACCAGATACGAACAGGCGGAAGCCGTAGCGACACATATAGCCTGCAGGATAAGATCCGGCATTTCACCCGGGGATATAGCGCTGATATCCCGTTCAGTAGGTGAAGACCTGAGCGTTTTTACTGACGCTCTCAGGAACAGGGGCATCAACTATCTCCTTGAAGGCGGCATAGGTTTTTTTAAGCATTATGAGATAGTCGAATTTATGTCATTCTTGAACGTAATACACGAGACTTACAGCACTTCCGACTCTCAACTTTCCAGGACGCTGTTACTTACTGGGACATTCTCCGAAGAAGAACTCAACATACTGAGGGAGGTATCTTATAAATCCGGCTACAGCCTCGCGCATACACTGGAACAAGAAAGAAAAGCCGCATACCGCAGCTTTATGGATACTATCAGTTCTCTTAAAAAGAGGGCTTCTGAAGAACCTGCGGATGCATTTATCTATTTTATCATGGATGAATACAAATTCATTAAGAGGGCTTCCCTAAACGAACTCTGCGCAACATTATACGGTTACTTTTTTCAAATCGTAAAAGAATATGCATCTCACTATGAAAACCTGAACAAGAAAAAACTATATTTCAATGAATTTATGGAAAACATATATGAACTCCTCAGCAGTTTCGGTAAAGATATCGACATACCGTTTGTTTTGAGCCAGAAAGCTGTAAGGATCATGACGGTACAACAGTCCAAGGGGCGTACCTTTAAGACAGCTTATCTTGTAGATATGACTGATGAAGATTTCCCGAGACCTTATTCAGAGAATCCTTTAATCAGTACAGAGGACCATATTACATTGGGGATATTCCCGGTACCGGGAATCGAACAGCAGTATGAATCTGAAAAGCGTTTGTTTGAAGTGGCACGGACAAGAGCGGAATATGAAACAGTATTCTCGAGATACAGTATTTCCGCGAGCGGTGCACTTGTTTCTGCTTCCCAGTTTATCTCTGACCGGGAACCTGAATCCGCTGAGCATGAGATATCCGAAGCTCTCATAGATGAAAAGGATCTCCTTATCAGGATATTCGAGAATACGGACCTCATATTAAATAACGGTCTTCTCTCCGGTGTAACCGGGGACCGCTTAAACAGGATTAACAGGCTTACTGCCGGCAGGTATGAAGATATATCCGATAAGGTCACGGCGGCAATACCCGGAGTATTCTCCTCTTCAATGCTCGAATGCTTTTCAGATTGTCCTGAAAAATTCTTCATGAGGTATATCCTGGGGATCAGCGAGCCGCAGCAACCCGCGAGTATGCTCGGTAACGGCGTACACAGGATCCTGTACAAACTGCATTCAGATCAAACTGGTCCCGGACGGGAGAATGATATAAATAAATTAATAGATGATGTATGGAAAGAACTTCGTTTCTATTCGGAATTCGAGAGCCGGAATCTCCGCCGGACAGCAGTGAGAATGATCGAAAACTATTTGAGCATACTAGATACAGAAACTTTCGAAGTGTTGTCTTGTGAAAATGATTTCAAGACTTCTTATAACGGCAAGGATATCAAAGGCAGGATAGACAGGACAGACCGGCTCGCTGATAAAGAGATCCGGGTTGTTGATTATAAATCAGGCAAAGCCGCTAAAATGGAAAAAGCGCTGTTGTCCGCAGTAGAGAAAGGACGCAACTACCAGATACCCGTTTACTGGTGGGCGACTGCGTGCAGGTATATGATGATATACTGGCTCCGGAAAGAACCTGACAAGATGACTGCATTACTTGATTTTGAGGATAACAACGTATTGGAAACAATGAAATCAGCTGAAACTAATTTTAGGAAAATGACCGCTTTGATAGAAGAAGGTTTATTCAGCCAGGACCCGCTAGAGGTCAACAACTGCAGGAATTGTAATTTTAGAAAAATATGCAACTGATTGATACCCTTATAGAACAACTGACAGTTGAACAGAAAAAGGCTGTTCATGCGCCGCCAGGTGAATTTATCGTTAAGGCAGGTGCCGGCACAGGTAAAACCCGGGTTCTCATTGCACGATATCTCAAGATATATACTGAGGCAGTTTCCGGAGGCCTGCTGCCGGAAGATATCTGCTCTTCTATTCTGACTGTAACATTTACAAAAAAAGCCGCAAAAGAGATGTCTGACCGCTTGTCGGAATATATCCCTATGGATATTCTTAGATACAGTAATATAATGACAATCGACGCTTTCTGCAGCCGGTTCCTGAAAGATAACTCTTTTGCCGTCGGAATCGATCCTGATTTTACCGTTCTGGATGAAATAGAATCCAGACTGCTGTTCAGAAAAACAGGCATAGATATACTTGAAAATGAGGTTGACTGTCCTGTAGATTTTGAATTAACGAGAGAAGTTTTTCTAAACGAAGCCTATTCTCTTATCGGACGGCTCAAACATAAACTGATATCCGTTGATGAGTTTGCCTCATCAACAGATGATAACAGGGATATTCATCTGATCATATCAAAACTCTATAAGAACTACGAGAGGCACCTCATGAAAGACAATCTTATGGATTTCGGGAAACTGCTTTTTTTAACCTATAATGTACTGACCGAAGAATCCCCTCATAATACCCGTATTAAAAAAAACCTCCAGGAGAAGTACAAGTATGTCCTGGTAGATGAATACCAGGATACCAATAGCGCTCAGATAGATCTACTTAAACTTATTGCAGAGCCGCAGAACAATTATTACGTAGTAGGCGATGAAAAACAGTCGATATACGGCTTCCGCGGTGCCGAATCATCCTGTATAGTGGAATCATACAGACAACTGCCTGAAGAACGCAAAGTATTTTTAAAAAACAATTTCAGATCACCGGAACCGATACCGGCCCTGGTAAACTCTGTATTCAGCAAGATCGTAGCTGACTACGAACCGATAGAAAGTTCTGTCTCCGGGAAAGCCGATATTGAACTCTTTCTTGATAACACAAGAGAACTGGAAGCGGATTTTATAGCCAGGCGTATCAGGAAATTCCTTGATTCAGGATATAAGCATGATGAAATAGTTGTTCTCCTTCGCGGAGTGAAAAACAGCCGTGCTTATGAAGAGGCTCTCAAATCAGCAGGAATACCTACAGTAACTACGGGCGGTTCAGGATTCTATCATCAACCTGAGATAAAAGATATAATCGCGATTTTATCAATTATCGATAATGCTTACCGCGACAAGGAACTAGTCAGAATGCTCCGTTCTCCAGCATTTAAAGTAAAAAACTCCGAGCTTGCCGAACTTGCTGAAACGAAAGGAAAAGGCGGATACCTCTATCATGCTGCAAAAACCAGTTCAAATAAAAAGATACAGGAAGCTGTCGGTTTTATAAAATATTTCAGCAGTATAAAGAACAGGCTCTCTCTTGTTGAATTTATAAATGAAGTCATTGAAAAGAGCTCTCTGCTCTATAGTGCTGTTTCAGGTCCGGGCGGCAAACATTCAAGAGCGATGTCCAACCTGATAAAATTTATTGAGATCGCAAGAAAGTTCACCAAAAGCAATACTTTTGCAGCTCTCTCGGATTTCACAGATTACCTGAACCTGCTGGATGAGATAGATATAGCGGAAACAGAAGCAAGACCCAGGGCAGAAGGCGTCGTCAATATAATGTCCATACACCAGGCAAAAGGCCTCGAGTTCCCGGTTGTATTCGTCTCTAATATTGCACCGCTTAATTTTCCGTCAGGAAGGATGACAGACAAGTTCCATTTCCTGAAAAGCTCAGGACTGGTATTGAAAGACGACGAAAAAAACTCGGTTTTCAAAAGAACCATCGACCCTTTGCTGAATGACCTTCATAACCAGGAAGAGAGAAGGCTACTCTACGTAGCAATGACAAGGTCCAAGAAACACCTTATTCTTACAGGGTTCACAAATTCAAAAAACAAGATATCCAGATACATGGAATACTTCCTGGAAAAAGACACAGACGGGTACTTGATCCGTCCGGAACTGAGGGGGTTCATTAAAAGAACGGCACCGTTACCGGAGGAGGAATCATCACCGGTATGTGATTATAACACCGATAAAAGAACCGAAAAAATCCTGCGAGATACACCTGAATACCTGGGGCTCCCGTCTTTCCCCAAAAGACCGGATATAAGAACCGAATTCTCTGTAACCGAGTTGGACAGTTATGCCCGATGTCCCATGTCATACTACTTCAGGTACCGCTTAAAGTTACCTGAATCGCCCCGTTCAGACATTTTTTCCCCGACGCTCTTCGGCACTGCTGTACACAAAACACTTGAGCTTTTATTTACCGATGGATTGTCAGGAAACACCGTATCGATAAAGGAAAAAATATCTGAGATCATATTATCTACAGGTGTTTCCAGCGACTCATATAAACAGCATTATAGGCTGTATACGGAAAAAATATCGGGAAATATAACTGCTTCAGGCATACTGGTTTCTGATTATGACGCGATTTTAACGGAAAAACCATTCTTCCTGAAAATAGGTGATTCTTACATAAAAGGCACTATAGACAGGATAGATACCGGTATGAAAGGAGCAAGACTTATCGATTACAAAACTTCGGATAAAAAGCCGGATATATCGCGCTGCCTGCTACAGATGGGTATATACAAAAAAGCTGCTGAACAGGTTTTCAGCCTTAAAGTAACAGAATGTGCGGTCTATTTCGCCATAAAAAACAAGATACTGAAAGCGCCAGCTCAGCCGTACCTGGATATAAAGATCAAAAGTATTTTGAACGGCCTGAAAAATCATATATATTTCCCATTGCCGGGACATCAATGTTCATATTGTCCATACAGTAAACTTTGCGGTAAATAGCGACACGAAAGGCCTTATTCAGTGAATACAAAACCCGTTATTTTGCACATCTTATAACTGATCTCAACCTGCGCCTGATAGACAGATTGACAAAGACTTCTTAATTTGTTATATAAAACATTACTATGTATTCTTTAATGATAGCAGTTCATGTAATAGTCAGCGTTTTGCTGATCCTGATCATACTCCTTCAGCAGGGTAGCGGAGGGGGGTTGTCCGGTATGTTTGGCGGAGGCGGAGGTGTTGATGATATGCTTTCTTCACCGAGCGGTGATCTTTTCTTAAGGAAAGTGACAGTTACTCTTGTGGTCGCTTTCTTTCTTTCATCCCTCATTATGGCTGTAAGGACAGCTCATAGATCTTCCAGCAGTCTTCTTCAGAATATACCTATACAGGCTCCGGCCGATGGATCAGGCAGTCAACCGGTTTCCATACCGGATGAATAACGGCAGAAGTTTTTAATATTTATTGAAAAAATTATAGCCGAGGTGGTGAAATTGGCAGACACGCATGGTTAAGGACCATGTGGGTAACTCCTTGCGGGTTCAAGTCCCGCCCTCGGCACCAGATTTAAAGAAAAAGGGACTTGAAGGGAATCTTTCGCATCCGGTGGATGAAGAAGCCGGAGGCTGTCAGAAAGATTCCCCGGTTTCGAAAGAGCGGGAGGATCTGGAGCGAAAGAGAAAAAGTCCCGCCCTCGGCACCAGATTTAAAGAAAAAGGGACTTGGGAGTTAAAATATGAAAGGTCTTATTATATCCGGTATTTTTTTAGGGGTTATCTGTTCACTCGTATCCGTAATACTCGTTTTGAGCGGAGGAAAACTTCTGGCAGTAGCTGAAGGTTGGTCACGGGCTGCCAGTCTTTCTTTTCTTTTTTCGATTTCCTGCTCGCTGCTTCCTTCCGAAGGAAACGGCGGATCTGATAAATAGAATTACGAAGGCGCGGTACCCAAGTGGCCTAAGGGGACGGTTTGCAAAACCGCTATTCGTCGGTTCGAATCCGACCCGTGCCTCCATTATTATTCTTTAATGGGAATTTTGTTTGGGGGCGGTTAGCTCAGCTGGTTAGAGTGCTTGCTCGACAAGCAAGAGGTCACTGGTTCAAATCCAGTACCGCCCACCATTTTGGCATCGCGGGTAAATTTAAAAGAATATTTTATTATGAAAGAAATAACTCTTGATTCTTTAAGGCATTCGACATCACATGTAATGGCACAGGCTGTTTTACGTCTTTATCCCGGCACAAAATTTGCTATCGGTCCGTCTATAGAAGACGGATTTTACTACGATTTTGAGCTTCCGGAAAAATTATCAGAGGACAACCTGGATAAGATCTATGAGGAGATGCAGAAAATCTGTGCTGATGATCAGGAATTTGTAAGAGAAGACATAAAAAAAGAAAAAGCCAGAAAGCTGTTTAAAGACCAGCCCCTACAAACTCGAACTGATAGAAGATATACTTGATAAGACTGTATCAGTATACTCTAACGGCGATTTTGCTGATCTTTGCAGAGGCCCCCATATAGACCGGACTTCTGAAATAAAGCATTTCAGGCTGACAAAAATCGCAGGCGCTTACTGGCGCGGTGACGAAAAGAATATAATGCTTACCCGCATATACGGGACAGCTTTCACGGAGGCTGCTGAACTTGATGATTATCTTGAACGCCAGGAACTGGCAAAACAGAGAGATCACAGACGTCTCGGAAAAAAGTATGACCTGTTCAGTATACATCCACAGATTGCGGGACCCGGCCTTATCTTCTGGCATCCCAAGGGAGCTGCGATAAGAAGGGTTATCGAAGATTTCTGGTATGATGAACACCAGAAACACGGGTACCATTTTGTAAACATACCTCATGTGGCTATGGCTGATCTCTGGAAAATATCGGGTCATCTTGATTTCTACAGTGATTACATGTACCCCTCAATGGAATTCAAAGAAGACAAGGCGGACTATTTTATCAAACCGATGAACTGTCCTGCCCATATACTTATTTACAAGAACTCCAGTCATTCATACAGGGAATTCCCTCTAAGATGGGCGGAACTGGGTACTGTATACAGGTATGAGAAAGCCGGCGTTCTTCACGGTCTTATGAGAGTGCGCGGTTTTACCCAGGACGATGCTCATATATTCTGCCGGCGGGATCAGCTGAATGAAGAGATAAAGAACACGATCAAGTTCGTACTGTTTATGCTGAAGACTTTCGGTTTTTCGGAATTCAAGGTTTTCCTGAGTACCAGACCCGATAAATATGTCGGAGCCATTGAACAATGGGATCTTGCTGAAAAAGCACTCAAAGAAGGACTCAAAGCCATTTCGCTCGCTTATGAGATCGACCCGGGAGAAGGAGTCTTTTACGGACCCAAAATAGACATAAAGATCATGGACTCACTTAAGCGTATGTGGCAATGTTCCACCATACAGGCTGATTTTAACATACCTGAAAAATTTGACCTGGATTATGTCAATGCTGAAGGGAAACGGGAACAGCCTGTTATGATACACAGGGCTCTCTTAGGTTCACTGGAAAGGTTTTTCGGAGTGCTTATCGAGCATTATGGAGGAAGGTTTCCGCTCTGGCTTG
>JBDRKX010000009.1:0-7493 GCA_043813605.1 Elusimicrobiota bacterium
TGTATTTAATCGTTTTATTATAATATACACAAAATAGAATTAAATCAAGGTGTTATGGAAAAAATGATGTTATTTCCCAAGTTTAGTAAAACCTGCTGCCTCAGGTTTTCAGGTACAGGAACAGTCTCAATAATCGCTATATATTTTGCGCCATCAGCCGCAGAATGATATAATGATAGACGCATTAACGGGAGACATGAGAAATCAATGGATATAGAACTTACTGACAAAATACTGGTTATCAACGGGAGCCCCAAGAAAGACGGCAACTCTTCGTTATTGGTAGAATGGTTCACCGAAGGAGCCAGGTCCCAAGGCGCAATAGTAGAAACAATAAGAGCAGTTTCACTCACTTACAGGTCAAACGGCTGCACATCCTGCCGGCAATGTCAGAAACTCCCGGGTTACGGCTGCGTTATAGAAGACGACGCGAAATCCGTCCTGGAAGCCATGCTGAAAGCAGATATAATAGTCATGGCAACACCTTTATATTTTTTTTCCGCCAGTGCCCAGATAAAGATCATTTTTGACCGCATGTTCTCTCTTTTTAAATGGAACAATGATGCAGGAACATTCGAAACACCGCTCAAAGGAAAGACTTTTGTTCTTATAGCCAGCGCTTATGAAGAACTTGGTATGGATGCGCTTGAAATACCGTTTGAGTTAACGGCCGCGTATTCAGGTATGCGTTTCAAATCATTACTCGTACCGAATGCAGGCGTTTCGGGAAACCTTAAAGGCCGTTCTGATATCAGGCAGAAAGCAATTGATTTCGGCAGAGATGTTTCACTGAAATAATTTCGACCGGAATTTTGACAGGAATTCTGACAGGAACATTAGGAGCTAAATACAGAAAGGGACTATGACTCCGGATATAAAAATATTAAGAACGAACTTTTTAAAAAAATGCGTTTGGGGAATAAGCGTATTATGCCTGATGTTTTTTCTTCCCGCGGGCACCCTTGCATACTGGGAAGCCTGGATCTGCATGGCAGTACTCTTTATTCCCATGACAATCTTTGTGGATTGTTTTTTCAAGCCAGTCGTTTCATCATACACTACCTCTCCTTCGCAATCATAATCCAACCGGGCCCCCGGATGATCAGGTTCGATGATAAAATATTTCTTGCAGAATATGCAGCAGCCTTCTTGTCCTGCAGGAAATTCGGAGATCTTCTTTTCATTCATATCCGTTAAAAAAGGTTAATAGGTTATTTTCTGAATATAAGTGCGCCAAATCGTTTTGGATCGATCACAACGGGCGATATCCAGTCAGAACTGCTTTCAGGATCATTCTGTTTCCGGCGGAAATTTACCTGCCACACTCTCCCCGGGCTGATCGTTGTTCTTAGTTCATTCACCGGTATTCTGCATTCTACTGCCCAGTAACCATCATTTATCGAGGTTTCTACTTCAAGTTTGCAGTCCCATTCATCTTTGGACTCATACAGGGTACCGTCTTTCATTATGTACTGCTTATCATATACAACACCTTTTGAATTGATGTATATCTGGTAGATCGGGCCGGCAGTATTCGGCTGAATAAGATATCCCACGCAGTCATCTTCATATACTTTGCCGTCATGGTCATTAATACCGGTTACTATAGAATCCTTATCACCCTCGGAGCATTTTGCGGCAATATACAGGTTATCCGGATCCCAGGAAAAATAGAATTCCACGGATTCCGTGGTTTGTAAAGGATTCCCTGTGTAAAAAAACTCAGTGACAGGGCCTGTCCATACATAATCATCAAGGACACCGTCTATTATTGGTTGTCCCACTGCCCTATCGGCATATGCCTGCCGTGAAATCACTATTTCTTTTTTTATCAGTGTCTTTTTCTCTTCTGAGTACGGATAGTCAACTGACAAAACGGGCGCAGGAATTATATCACCTGTACATTTTATTGTATATACAGCTGTTTTATCTTCACCCGGTTTCATATCAACATGCATCTTCTGCGGTTCGACCTTCCATCCCGGCGGGAGATCCCATACAAGGTCTCCCTTTAGCGGGATCTTTTTGTTCAGGTTCTTTATCCTGGCTTCCAGCCGGTCTCCCAGGACATTAAGATTGTTCCCGACCAGTATCTTCTCGATCTGTAATGCTTCTTTCCTTATCCTGTTTACCAGCCTGTATTCGTCAGCAGTCACTTCATTCCACGAACGCACTGCGCCGGTTTCAACCGGCGCAATTGATATTTTATCATCTGTTACCGTAACCCATATGAAATGATAATCCATTCCCGTCGGCCCTGTCGTATATCCTCCGCCCGAACTCCCGACACCTGTATAAATAATATTGTCATATTCACCGCTGAAATAATTGTGGTAATCTCCGGTAAACACCGCGTCTACCCCGTACTTGACGAATATGTCATGCAGCTTATCGTCCAGACCGCCTGCAACCGTATTGATCCAGTAAGGCCTGTGCATAAAAACAATTGTATAGGCCGAATCTTTATTACGTTCCAGATCTTCCATGAGCCACAACCGCTGTTTGTACGGGAACGAATCGATCGTACTGTAGCGGCTGTTATCCAGCATGATAAAATGTATGTTCCTTCTATCAAACGAATAGTACGGCTCACCGATATATTCCATGTATAATTCAAGTGTTTTTTCAGATTTTTCCGATATAATATCGTGATTGCCCGGAGTATAATATACAGGCATGGTCAACTGCTTCATTATTTTTCTGTATGCCTTCCACGAACTTTTGATATCTTTAACCGACTTCGCATCGGCTTCGATCATATCTCCCACAGTTATGATAAAGTCCGGTTGTAATCTCTGAATTTCTCCTATGATCTGACTGTATACACCGGGTACTCTTGCGCCGGTCCTGTCGCCGATCACCGCGAATCTCATGGGGTATTTATCCAGACTGCACGGATCATTATCACTGCTAAAGACATGGACTGAAGACATAATATGACATACCAGTAATATTGCAATTATTATTTTCATTCCGGGTATTTTATATTTTGCGGTTTTCATATTGCACTGGACCCTTTATCCAATCTGGTGTATATTTTATCATATTTCAGCTGATCTTTTATGATTACTTTAGATTAATTCAACTGCAGGTTTATGAAAATACCGATAGTCATCACTGTTTTGGTCATCTTTATTCAGTGATCCTGATATCGGCATAATCGACTCTTGATGCTTCTGAATCGGTAAGAACAAATTTCTTTTTTATCTTGACCGGTTCCGTAATTATATATACCGTATTCCATATTGAATCATATTTAAAGAGACCCGGCAGCTTTATCTTTTTTATTTATTGCTGACTGTATTTATAAATTGAATTATTGCCATCGGAGGAAGATAACATAGATATATTTCCATCAGAATCCGCACAAAAAGAAGCAGCCCTGGCAGACATGTCTTTCCCTTCATAATCCACTACGGCAATGGTCTCTTTTCCTTTGGAATGAACCGGGATGGATAGCAGATATATATATAAGGACAATAATTATCTTTTTTATATTTATTACCATTTGATACTTACCGTTCACTACAAGTATATTTGATATTGGAACATTATGCAATAATTGTTAGTATCAGAAAAGGATAGCGCCACTGCTTTTTCGGCATCTATTTGCCGAACCGATACCTGAGCGACATCCTGTGCACAGCATCAAGATATAATCCGGGAATATATGCATATCCTAAAGTAATATCATTCAGATTGAATGTCATGGAAACCTGCAAATTATAATTTTTGCTATTGAAACGGCATCCCGCTGGAATTCAGCCCGGATAACTGTGACGCTAGGTTACTGACTTTTTTAGAATCTTGTGTGATAATTAATTAATTATTTGTTTTGATGAAGTATCGTCGATAAACCTTTTTCATTTTACATCCTGATCCAAAACCTCATGAATCCCGGCAAAACGCCTTTCACCTGTAGCGTATTTTATTGTTTATGCCGGGCCCATCTTTTCCCTGCTTGTTCTTCAATAACATGACTTAAAAGTCCTTATTCAGCCGCATAAATGAATCCTTTTAATGCTTACACCATCTAATATATCAGGAGTGTAGAATACAATGAAAATAAAAAAGTTATTTTTTTTTGCGTTGATCACGATGTCAGCATTAACCAATAATCTGAGGGCTTTTGGTGGACATGAATCAGCGATGTTTGCCGGCGGATGCTTCTGGTGCATGGAGCCTCCTTTTGAAAATCTCAAAGGGATACAAGAAGTCATAGCGGGATATGCCGGCAACGATGCGGAATTTCCTGATTATAGAAGAGTGTCTTCAGGAGAGACTGGATATGTTGAAGCCATAAAGATAGAGTACGACCCGGAAGAAATATCATACTCAGAGCTTCTTGATGTATTCTGGAGGAACATAGACCCCACAGATAATATAGGGCAATTTGCCGATAAGGGGCCTCAATACAAGACTGCTGTATTCTATTACAACGACTCCCAGAAAGCATTAGCTCTTAAATCCAGACAGGAACTGGAGAATTCCGGTAAATTCGATAATAAAATAGTCACAAGAATACTGGAAGCGCCGGAGTTTTATCCTGCGGAAGAGTACCACCAGGATTATTACAGGAAGGAACCGGTAAGATACAACAGTTATAAGAAATTATCCGGGCGGGCGGCATTTATTAAAAGACTCTGGGAAAAAGATAATCAGGAGGCTCGTAAAATGAATAATAATACCGCATACTCAAAAAGAGATCTAAAAAAACTGCTTACTCCTCTTCAATATAAAGTAACACAGGATAACGGTACTGAAAAACCATTTTCGAATGAATACTGGAATAATAAGCAAGAAGGTATTTATGTAGATATCGTTTCTGGAGAACCGCTATTCAGTTCAACGGACAAATTTGTTTCAGACAGCGGCTGGCCAAGTTTCACGAAACCTATCGAATCGGAGAATATCACTGAAAAGAGCGATAAAAGCCTTATTATGAAAAGGACAGAAGTAAGGAGCAAGAAAGCCGATTCACACTTGGGGCACGTATTTGATGACAAGCCGTCACCATGCGGCACCCGTTATTGCATAAACTCCGCTTCGCTACGGTTTATTCCGAAAGAAGATCTTACAAAAGAAGGATACGGAAAGTATCTTGAACTGTTCGAATAGAAACTGTCAGCAATCTTCAGTGCTGTATTCCTGTCAAGGCCGGATTCCTCACTGAATGCGGCAAAACCGCCTGAGGATAAGAAAATCCCTCTTTATACACAGCGACCGCTTTTCCAGTGTGGTTCTTAATTCTCATTGCATCGATTATAAATAACAAGCCTGAAGTTTCAAATTATATAATTGCTTTTATTAATTCCGCCATTTCACTATTTTTTATTCAATATGAAACAGTGGGAATGATACAAATTCAGCGCAGGGTGACAATTTAAATGTAAATAACTGATTTACTAAGCGAGTATTCTTTTATTTCACTCTTTTTCTTCTATCTGTTCTTCCTGCTGGGAATCCTGCTCATCTGATGACTGTTCTGTCTTCGGTTCAGATTTGGCATTCTTCTTTTCCAGTTTGTGTTTTCTTTTTTCTTCTTTTTTCTTTTTATCTTTTTGTTCCCTCAGATATTTTTTATATCCGTAATTTGGTTTTGCCAATTCACTCTCCTTTCGAAAAGAACTTTATTGCTGTTGTTAATAAAATATCCCCTTCAAACTACTTAACCTCTTTTGCATTTTTTACTATTCTACCATTTTAATCACAAAATAAACAGCTTATTTATTTTAATTCCGTATGTTTCTTTTTAAAGCAGTTGATTTAGCAACGCTTCGATACTAAAGAATGGTGCGAATTCCGCTTAGAATCCATTTATATTTCTTTGCATCTAATATATAAAAGGAAGTGATGAAAAAAGGAGTATGAAATGACAAGACTATCGATTCTTACATTTATTTTGGGCTTGGGCCTTGCTTCATTGAGTTACGCAGGCGGTTGCGGTCAGCAGGGATCTGCCCGTAATCTTGATCGCATGTATAACCGCAACAATGGAGCCGATTGTTACGGCTCCGGATGTGGCCAGTATAAAAACAAAGGGCCCACAAGAGAAATGTTAGAAAACCGGTTGAAAGAACTGGAAAGGAGAAAGAATATATCAAGAATAAGTTAAATGAAGACGAATAGTATTTACTATGTCCTATTTGCCGGCGTGCGGTTACTTTTGATCTGAACTGCGCGCCGGCATTTAGGCCTGTTTGAGCAACCCCCTGATAAAAGATCTTGCCCAGATAAAAGCGGAAACTGATGCGAGCCATGACCCGCATACAATACCTGCATATATCCCCTGCATCCCCATATTGAATAAGATACCGAACAAAGCCGCAAGAGGCACACTGAGAAGGAGTGTCCGGGCAATTGTGATGATCAATGAATTGACGCCTTTACCCACTCCCTGGAACATTGCGGATGAGAGCATACCAAACGCAACAGCCGGATAAAAAAGCCACACGGTCCTTAAAAGAACTATAATATCATCTCTCAATAGCGCTGTATCTCTGGACCAGGTAAAAACATTCGCTATATACGGAGCGAATATAAGGGTGGATACAGCAAGAACCAGTTCTAAAATGAACCCTATTCTGACAGCATACATAAACGCTGTTTGCAGTTTGTCGTATTCGCGCCCTCCGAAAGCAGCTCCCGAGACAGAAGTTACGGCAGTCGCTATTCCGACAAGAGGCAATACCGCTATCATGACCACTCTCCATCCTGTAGTGAATACCGCTACTCCGGTATCCCCTGTTATCATAGTGATAAGTTTTGTAATAAAAAACATCATGAGCGCCATAGACATCTGAGAGAGAGCAGCAGGTATTCCTACTTTTAAAATATCATACAATATGTTTTTCCTAAACCGGAATTTTCTGAACGATATTGCAACATATGTTTTTTTCTGTATAACCAGCCAGTAAAACAGGATCAAAGATGAAACACCCATAGATAAGACAGTCGCATAAGCCGCTCCGGCTACTCCCAGATCCAGGCCTAAATTCATTGTGTGCCCGAAAGGCAATGTAACAGCAACCCGGTAGATAAAAACAGGATCCAGAAAGATATTCAGTATAGTGCCTATAAGTATCGCATTCATAGCCCTTTTTGCATCCCCCTCGCTTCTCAGCAGAGCGCTTGCCACATGTATAGAAAAGATAAGGACCGATCCGGCGAACATTATCCTGGCATATGTAACGGTTAAAGGAAGAGCTTCCCCGGCTCCCATTAACAGGAAAAGCTGTTTGACAAATATCACGGCGGGTATTGAATAGACAATAGATAATATGCCCATAAGGACAATTGTATGTATAGCGACAGAACTGGCTTCTTTGTGATTCCTTGCTCCGATTCGCTGCGATATTGCCGCGCCGCCTCCGACTCCCAATCCGACAGCCAAAGCTACAGCTAACATCATGAATGGAAAAAAGAAACCTACAGCGGTAAGAGCCGACGGCCCTTTGCCTGATACCCATATAGCATCGGCAAGAGTATAGACC
>JBDRKX010000010.1:0-7284 GCA_043813605.1 Elusimicrobiota bacterium
GTGCAAAAACAACAGATACACGGTATCATAAAGGAAAAAACTCAATCGGAAATAGCTATAAGCAAACTTCAGGTTGATATTGATGATTTGACGAAAAAAATATCCCTGCTTGAGAAAGATTATGCGCCGGGAATTCCTTCAAAGACCGTTTCAAGTATTGATAATGAGAGCATGCAGAAAATAGAAGGGATCTCAAATGAACTGCCGGAGTTGCAGGAAGAGATTGCCGTATTGAAAAAATCACTTGAAATACAGAACAGCCGTCTTGCTGTAATAACCGAGGATAACAGAAAAATCAGCATGGAATCAAAAACTAAACAGCATATCGAAACAAGCAGTGTTATCAGCGAACTTGATGATATTAAGAGGGATATGAGGAAGCTGGAAGACGATGTCATTGATCAGAAGAAAAAACTGGCAAAAAATTCCTTCAGTTCTTCATCTGAGAGCAGTATTATACCTTTCTGGGTCAAAGTAAGCCTGGGATTCTCGACTTTTGCGCTTTTCTTTATGACCAGGTGACTTGTAAACATATTTTTAATATATGAATATCGCAAGTAATTTTCTTCTGGGAAGATATAGATACGGTGAAACGCCGATTCACTCGATAGATGCGAGAGTAAAAATATTCCTGCTTTTTATCGTATCTATTTCACTCTTTTTTATTAATACGGTAAGCGGCTATGCATATCCTTTTTTTCTGCTCGCGGTCGTTGTCTATATGGCAAAAGTCAGGATTATCACATTAATAAGGGGAATAATGCCTGTGATCTGGATCATGGCATTTACGTTCCTTTTGCATGCCCTGATTCCCCCGCGCAATATTGAATATGCGGTAGTCGTATCTGTACGGCTTATACTTATTTTCTGCTGTGCGACTCTACTGACTGCGACAACAACCAGTATCGGTCTTTCAAAAGCGATATCATGGTATCTGGGGCCTTTGAGAGTATTCGGATTGTCCCCGGAGAAAACTGCATTTGTATTTTCACTTTCATTAAGATTTTTTCCGATCATACTCGAGGAAGCTGAAAGTATCTTAAAAGCACAACGGCTCAGGCATGATAACCTCGGATTTCTTGCCAGGGTAGAAGCCTTTATTACGGTTTTTATGATAAGGGCCCTAAAAAGAGCCGGCAGTATAGAATTGGCTCTTATGAATAGGGATATAAAGGATGAAAAAATCAGGTATATGAACAGCTTTAAGCTGCTCGGTACAGCCGATTTTGCCGCTTTGATGATCGGTATTATTTATACAGCGTTGATGTTTTTAAGGTCTTATTGATGTATATCAAGGCGATAGTCGAATACAACGGCCGGGATTTCAGCGGATTCCAGATCCAGAAAGGTGAAAATACAATACAGGGTGAAATAGAGAACAGCCTGAAAAGGCTGTTTAAAAGTGAAATAAGGATATCATATGCGAGCCGTACGGACAGCGGAGTCCATGCCCGCGGCCAGGTAATAAGTTTTAGAACTCCTTTTGATCTGCATTACGATAAGATAAGAAGGGCATTAAATGATCTGCTTGATGAAAATATAATAATAACTCATATTTCGGAATCTGATCCGGAATTCCATCCCAGGTATCATGCAAAATCAAAAACATACAGATACCGGATACTAAGCCAGCCGGAGAATGACTATTCACTTAAAGATTTTGTCTGGCATCTGCCGAAACCGGTTGATTGGAACAAAGTAGAAAATGGTTTAAACCTGTGCTCCGGTGAACATGAGTTCATATATTTTTCTACCGGGTGTGAAAATAAACGGACTTGTATCGATATCATCCGTACATCGATCTCAAAGTCAGGGAATATGCATGATATTGTATTTGAAGCAAAATATTTTCTGACTCACATGATAAGGTATATTGTAGGCTATCTGATAGCAGTCGGAAGGGGACAGGAAACGCTTGAAGATCTTGAAGAGATGCTTGAAGGAAAAGGCAAAGAATGTATATATTGCGCACCACCTCAGGGTTTGGAACTTGTAAAAGTATGCTATTGAGATCTGTAGAAGGCCGCATTTTATTATAAAAACATATGTTATGAAACGGGTGTTTAACAGGATCGTTCTTGTCATAGTCGGTATTACGGCTGTTTTATTCTGTTTGGAGATCTCCGTGCGTATACTCGCCGGAAGCCGTATCAAGGGAATAACTGCCGGTGATATAGAGCTTTACAGACCAGAAAGATACCGGCCGCATACGGCGCTTGGTTACGAGATGATACCCGGTATCGGGTGTAACAGGTATGGTATGCACGGGCGTGAGCATGATCTTGAAAAGAGAGATGGTATCTTCAGGATCCTTTCACTGGGTGATTCTGTAACTGAAAGGAGCGAATTCCCCGGATGTCTCGAAAATTATCTGAACAGCGTAAACCGCAAGTCCTTCGAGGTTTGGCACAATGCAGTCGGCGGATACGGTATGCTGCAGTATAAGCGCTTCATAGAACTTAATATAGACAAGTATGATCCTGATATGGTACTGCTTAATTTCTGCCTTAATGACACACGGTGGTTCACGGTCTGCAATTACAGGTATGGCAGCAGGATATGCAGTTTTAAATATGATTTGTCCGGTGACAAAAGTATTCTCTTTGAAAAATCAATGCTCTATAGAATGCTTTTCTGCCGGTCTATAGGTGCATTAAACTTAATTAAACAAGAGAAGGCTGCTGAAGAGTTCTTCAAACTGCTGGAAGAGACAGAGATGCTGGTTCGGCAGAGAAAAATACCGCTTATTGCTGCAGTATATCCCTACATGAAGCGGACGAGTGAATATACGGATGAAGAAAAAAGGGATACTCAGATCATTAAGGAAGGCGCTGAACGGCTGAATATTCCCCTGCTTGATCTTAACCCGCATTTTGAGCTGGTCGCAGCCGGGGAAAAGGAGATACTGCGGAGGGAAACAACACCTGATGATCATGTTCATTTTGACTGGGACAAATGTCGTGATTCTATCGTTTATGCATTAAGTGTATTTATTCTGCGTAACGGAGGTTCTGAGTAAAGATAAAATTGCAGATATTTCATTTGACTCTTATATTAAACTTATTTATTATTATTTTAGAAGAAGGAACATGAGTGAAAAAAAATATTTTCAATAAACCGGTTGTCATATTAACTTTGATTTTGCTTTTATTTACTGTGTCTGAATGCCTCTGCCGGGGATATAAAAAAAGCGGAAAGGTAAAATATCCTTCAAGGCTGTACTTGGATTTTATTAACCTTGAAGAATTTGAAGACAGTTATTTCACCTGGGGAATTTTCGCCGATCATCAAGCAGAGGATGAGATGAATGAATACCGTCCGCTGGAGAGCCTTGATGTTGTACTTCTTTATTATGTTCTGTCCGATACTGACTACAATATTTCGGAATTTAAATATTATTTCCCCGATTTGTCCGAATTCTTTATAAAGGAGAAACTGGAGCTGCGGATAAGAGAATTAGAATCAGAAAAATTCTGGATCAGAATTGATAATGTGAAAGTAGACGAATATTCTGAGGAGATAGAAGGATTTCAGATATATTCCATAGACGATGATGGCAGTAAAATACCCAAGATAAGGTCATATGTTGCTTATACGGATAATTCAGAATCAGCCAATAGTCAGCTGGTTGCTAAAATGTATAATAACGAGTTGGGCGGGCATCGGTTACCGCTGAAAAAATGTTTTGTTGATTTAAGTAATGTAGAAAATGATAAAGTATTTAAGCTGTTTGTCGATTTAAGGAACATAGACAAATCAGATTTTATGGGACTGGAAAGCGTTGATAGGGACAAATTGAAAGAATATATGTGTTTTAGCAGGCTCGGCGATTATAATCTTGTTTCAGCATATGTTCTCGTGCAACCGCTAAAATCACTTAAAACACATGAAGCCGAGATCCAGGATCTGAAAAAAGAGAAAATTTCAATATATGATAAAGTGGTCGTTGCCTGTGGAGAAAGGGTAATCTATGTAAACAAGAACGGCAGGGTACTTGCGGTATACCCGGAATGAGTATTAGACATTGCGTGAAAGGCAGGCCGGATATACTGAAAATGCTTAAAAAAGAGGAGCGATGGATAAAAAACGGATACTGATCATAGAAGACGATAGTGATTATCTTGATGTCCTGACTGATATATTGAAGAAGGAAGATTATGAGGTTGCGGGAGTCGGGATGGGTTTTGATGTCATTGAAGATATAATTGACAGGAAACCGGATATGATAATAACGGACCTTATGCTCCCTTATATCTCCGGAGAACAGATAGCGGGAATTCTCATAAAAAATGATGTGATAGGAGGTATTCCGATCATAGTCATATCGTCTAAAGATGAAAATGAGATCAGGGAGGCAGCTGGAAGGATCGATGCAGTCGGGTATCTGAGAAAACCTGTTGATACGGATAAACTGCTGGAATTGATAAAGGATCATATAAAATGAGCTTGATAGATCCGGGATACGGGAATTAATTATATGGATGACAAGAGTAAAACGCTTATCATGGCGGTAATAAAGAATTCGATACGGGTAGTCCGGTCTTTACTGGATGAAGGAGCGGATATCAATATGAAATATGAAGCTGATAATACACTGCTTCATATGGCGGCTATGCGTGATGCTTCATTTGAAATAGCTCAATTACTTATTGGAAGAGGTGCGGATATCGGAGCAGTAAATGAAGGGGGAGAGAGTATAATGATAACTGCTTCGCGTAATAATTCTATCAGATTGGTTAAGCTTCTGCTTGAGAAAGGCGTGGATGCCGGTCTCTGTGATAATAACGGCGGAACGGCATTATCGCATGCAGCGGCGCATGGATTTAATAAAATTGTCAAGTTGTTGGGAAATCATTTATCATGACAACAACTTTACATAACAGGTAAAGGAGGCTATGATGGAAGAAAAGAGAAAAATACTGATAGTAGATGATAACCCGATTACAATTAAAGCGCTTAAGAATCTGTTTGAGGGCAATGGATATATTGTTGACGGTCTTGAATACGGCGGGCAGGTATATGAGAAGGTTGTGAACCTGCAGCCCGATCTGGTCATAATGGATATCATGATGCCTGATATAGACGGATGTGTTGCATGTGAGAAGATAAAAAATGATTCGAAAACGCAGCATATTCCTGTAATGATATTGACGGGATACGGTACTGATAAGAATCTTGAAAAGTCCGTGATGTCAAAGGCTGACTGGTATATGACTAAACCCTATGATGTCAATTTTCTGATGAATACTGTCAAAAAGCTTATTGAAGAAAAGCATAGAGGTTAGTTGCAGTGTTATATGCGGGCAATAGTTTGAACCTGAACCGACGGATTGTAAACAGTGATCAGCAATGGTTGATTTTGCAGGGATATAAAAGTGATTAGAAAATCGTTCCGATTCAATCCTGACGAGAATTGTCTGATAAAGATCACAAGATGTGAAACAACAGGAGAAGATATGAATAAAGTAGGCCTGGTGATGGACGAATCATATGCCGGATGTTCCGCGGTATTCAGGAAACCTTTTGTTTTAAAGGAGGGGGAAAAATTTAAGATGGAATTAGGAAAGATACATAACCTGACAGGTTATGTACAGTGGGTGAATAATTTCAATAAAGTATTTCTAATAGCGGGTATTTATATAGAACCTATCAAATAGAACTCAGGATCCGGCAGTTCGAAGTAGCACAAGATCACAGTATAGAGCATGCATTTCCTGGTTTTCCCGTAAGGGCAAGCTTGAAAAAAAATAGTCATAGCGGTTACAATTAATATGTAAGCTGTAAGTGAACTTATAAGGGTGATATTATGAGTATAAACACGATTATTATTTGTGTTGTATTTACAGATGTAGTCGCGTTGGTAGAAAAAATAGGAAGAAAGAACAGATCAGGCGGTATATAGAAGAAATAGAAACAAAAAACAGGATTCTGTATGTGTTTTTTTAAATTTGAATAAAAGCTGGGTATTTGCGATAACATGCCTACTGACAGGAATACTACTTGCTTTTCTTATTGAACTGGCAATACGGATATAATGACATCATCTACATCCCGCTGATCGGGTTTTCACATATGATCTTTTACGATAAAATCACTTTATTCTCTTAGTTATTTCATATAACTTTCGGTATACTATATACATGAAAGCGGATCCAATTTTAGGTATGGTCAAGTATTTCCGGAAATACCTGTTTCTCTGGGTACTCTATTATTTTATAGCGCTTTTCTGTATATATATGAATTCACAGCAGGATATGACAGAAAATCCTGAAATACGTAAGTCTGCCGGCAAATCAGAGGTTTTACGAGCCGATGAAGCCGATTAAGCAGAACCGCATAATATAATACCAGATTGAATTTTAAACTTAAATTATAATAATTTAAAACCCATCATTGTCGTCGACTAATAAAGAATAATCATCATAAATCAGCAATGGCTGAAAACCATTTATTGGTATATGTGAAAAATAGATTTTACAGAAATTTCACAATTGTATTGAAATCAGTATAAATTTTCATACCTTTTTCATATACGAACGGTATAATACTGAAAATCAAATTTTTAGACGGAAAATACTCAACAGTCAGGATTAGGGAGATAAAAGATAAAGATGATTAGAAAAATAATAGCACTTATAATAGTTATTCAGGCCACTACTGCTGTTTTATGTTGGTCACACGATTACGAGAGAACAGAAGTCTACGGACAGCAGAAGCAGTATTTCGGCGGGTTTTCGAAACCCACTGTTGTAATGAGCGAAAAAGATATTGCAACATTAGCGGAAAAACCTGTTTACAGGGAAATAGTGGTTGGCGAATCGGAGATCGATGTCGCGCCGGTGATACTTCTGAATGATGTAGAGTCGGGCAAAGCAGGCGAACAGGATATGATATCCGAGATAATCAGTGAGGAAATAAAGAATTTTAACCTTGATTCTCAGACAGTTCTGGAAGAAGCATCGGCCGAAGAACAGATAATAGATCCCGTAAGTACCGGATGGATGGAAGCGGATGTAGAGGCTGAAGCTTCTAAAATTAGAAAGACCGATGGAGTTAGACGGTTGATCGATCTGTTCGGGCGTTTAATAAACGGTATGGGCAGTGCGCCGATAATACCCTTGACTTTAGCCAGCGATGGCACCATAATTACAACTAATGCGTATACTCTTGGTGAAGAGGGCAGCGGATCGATACTTAATGTGCTGAAACATAAAATAGTGAATCTTGCTTTTTAAGATTTTTATAGGTAGAACAACAGAAAAAAAATAATGCTACCAGGGAGGC
>JBDRKX010000011.1:0-23081 GCA_043813605.1 Elusimicrobiota bacterium
TCAGCCTCCTGTGATTCCTAAATGCAAGGTTTTTTGGGGGTACCTTGCGCTTTCCTTGCACTTATTCCTTATCTACATGTCAATATTATACTTTTTTGTCGTCTATTATTCTATACCTTTTGCTTTTTTCCAGAGGCCCTACATATCGCAGTCTAATAAAGCTCTTGCACAGGAAAAATTTGAAGCGGCATCAAAACTTGATGCAGAAACTGAGCATTTTGATATCAGTGAGGACCTGAACAAGCTTAAAGAAAAGATCGCGAAATTACAGTAAGTAGGGTTTTAAGACCAGATAACCAGCCGGACGGTTGTTCAAAGAGACGACTGACCGGCTGGTTTTTTTGAATGTTCCTCTATGTCCTTAGAGTACAAATCAAGAGCTTCCGTCGGCAGGCCGTAAAACTTCTGTTTACCGCCGCCAATATAAAGGACTTTACTTGTCAGATCCCGCAGCTCGCCATCCAGTCCCTGCGTAACAAAGAGTATGGTTTTCCCTTTATTAAGCATTTTTTTGAACGATTCAAGACATTTTATCTTAAAAGACTGATCCCCCACCGCCATAACCTCGTCCACCATGACTACCCCTTCAATAGTCTGCATTATCGTTGCGAAAGCCAGGCGCTGTCTCATACCGCTTGAGAATTCGCTCAGTTTCGCGCCCATAAAATCACGGAGCTCGGAAAACTCTATTATGTCAGGCAGTATTTTATCCACCTTCTTACGCGACAATCCATGCAGGGCACCGTAAATATACACATTCTGTATGGCGGTAAACTTGGGATTGAAACCCAGCCCCAGTTCAAATATTGTAGACACATTACCGCTAACCGTATATGAACCGGTTGTGGCTGTCATTATGCCGGAAAGGATCCTGAGCAGTGTCGTTTTCCCCGCCCCGTTCGGCCCTATGATCCCGACCATTTCACCCTCTTTTACGCTTATATTAATATCTATCAAGGCCCATATCTTTTTCCTGGGAGTATCTCCGCTCAGTTTATATCTCATAGTATTAAACAGCGTATGTTTCTCACTGCTCCCTATGGAAAACATTTTCGATACGGACTCTGTCTGTATAACATCCCGGGCGGTCATATCTTCTCCACAAAAAACCCTTCCTGTTTCTTAAAAAGAGCATATCCTATGACCATTATTACCGTGGACAGTATAAAGACATAGACCAGCCCCCCCATTTCAGGAACTTTGTTGTCTATAAGGATCTCTCTGCTTGCCTGGATTATTCGCGACATGGGATTAAGCATGATAATCTTTCTTTTTACCGGCTCGATCATATCCAGCGAATAGAATATCGGAGTAAGGAAAAGGCCTACGTTGGTAAATATACCCCATATCCTGAAAATATCCAGAAAATAGATACCTATTACTGAAAGAATAAATGAAACGCCCAGTACAAGATACACATTCAACGCAAGGATAGGTATCAGCCCTAAAACGGTCCACCCGAAATTTTCCCCTACCATAAGCCAGAATACCAGCAGTATACAGAGTTCAAGCAGATGTGAAAAGAGCACTGCAAGCACAGAAGATACCACAAGCACGGATTTAGGAAAACTTATGCTTTTTATTAGAGCCGCATGGTCCCTGATGGTATTTATGGCGCTCATGGTAGCTGCACAGAAAAACCCCCACTGCACTATGCCTATTATCAGGTAAAGAGGAAAATTAGATATCTTCTGGCCCATCCATTTTCGGAAAAGCCCGTACAGCACTAAAAAGTATATCAGAGGATAAAGAAGGGTCCACAGAAAACCCAGAAAAGTACCCTGGTCTTTCATGCGGAACTCCGCTGCCGCCATTTCCCAAAGCATTATATAATAAGATTTTTCGAATATAAGCATTATTAATTTTGATGTATTATCATCAATTATATGTGAAATCGACTTTTTTTTCAAACCTCAAGTCCAACCTCAAGTCCAATAAATAAAAAAAACCACGGAACCGGCATAAATACCAGCCGATAAAAAGTCCTCCCTTCTTTACCTGTATATATGAGCATTTCTCTTCTTGACAACAACAAGACAATGGAATAGTATCTAATTTATAGAGTAATGCAATGTGTGGAATAACCGGCATCATATCACTTAAAAAAGATCTCTCGGGAGAAGATACTTTCTGCCTTAAGAATATGACAGAAGTCCTGAGGCACAGGGGCCCGGACGACACAGGTTTCTTCCGATCTTCGAAATGCGCCATGGGAAACACCCGGCTGAAAATTATCGATCTTTCAGACAACGCCAATCTTCCCATGCCGAATGAAGACGGAAAAATACAAATAGCCTACAACGGAGAAGTTACTAATTTCAGGGAACTCAAAGAAGAATACTCCCTGGAAAATAAACACAGGTTCAGATCTACATCTGATACCGAAGTCCTTATACATCTTTATGAAGAACTGGGTATCGACTTTGTAAACAAATTATCCGGCCAGTTCGCTTTTGCTATTTTTGACGATATACGGCAGAAGGTCTATGTCGTAAGGGATTTTTACGGGATACGGCCGCTTTTTTACATGATAAAGAATGAGAAGATCTACTTCGCTTCCGAAATAAAATCCTTTCTCGAAATACCCGGGTTCAGAGACGCTATTGATATTGAAGGCATTTATCATTATTTCACCCTGGCATACATCCCCGGCAGAAGGACACCCTTTGAAGATGTCAGGGAACTGAGAAACTGTGAATTGATCGAAACGGATATTAGAAAAGGGACATTCAATATAAGAAAATACTACGACATAAAATATACGTCCGATACATCCATGAACCTTAAAGAGACTTCTTCAAAGGTATATGAGCTTCTGCTTGATTCGGTAAGACGCAATATGATATCGGATGTACCTGTCGGACTGACTTTTTCGGGAGGAGTAGATACCAGCTGCATCCTCGCTTTAACAAAAAAACTGGGGCTAAACAGAGAATTCCATACTTTTTCAATAAAGATGAATGAACCCAGTTTCGACGAATCATATTACCAGAGGCTTATGGTCGAACACAGCCAGCCGATCCATCATGAGATAGAAGTCGACCCTGAAGATGTGCTCCGGGAGCTTGTAAGACATATGGTCTATATGGATGAGCCGAATGGAGACGGGGCCGCTATACCGTTTTTTATCCTTGCCCGGGAAGCGAAAAAACATGTCTCAGTCCTGCTTTCAGGGGAAGGCGGGGATGAAGTTTTCAATGCGTATGAGACTCACGGGGCTTTTTACCTGCGCAATTACTACCGGAAGCTATTCCCGAAACCCGTGCGCAGTATTATAAAAACCCTGGCAAAAAAACTGCCGTCAAACTACAGCAAGCTGAGCCTCGATTTTCTGATGAAACGTTTTACAGAAGGCGCCGAACTGGGCGTGCCGGAATCCCACATATTCTGGAGGCATGTCCTTGCGGAAGATGAAAAGAAGATGCTTATGCCGCGCCATTCATCATATGACAGGACAGATTCTATCTTCAGGCAGGAATTCGACCGGCTGAAATTCGAGGAGGATCTGGATAAAATATCCTTTCTTGACATTAATTATTATTTTATTGATGATCTTCTTGTAAAGAACGACAGGATGGTCATGGCCCATTCGATAGAAGCCAGGTTCCCATTTATGGACAGGCTGCTGCTTGAATATGTCAGTAAAATACCCCCGGATATGAGAATACGCGGATTCGGATTTAACCGCAGGTATATAGAGAAAAAAGCCATGGCCGGCATCCTGCCGGAAGAGATACTCAAACGCAAAAACATGGGACTGGAAATGCCTCATTCAATATGGTTTCTGGATAAACTCGGCCCGGTTATAGAAAAATACTTCACAAGAGACAGGATTTCAGCTACAGGCATACTTGATTATAATGCAGTGATCTATTTCAGAAATATGCATATGTCCGGGAAGAAAGATTACGGCAGGGCTTTATGGTGTATCCTTATCTATCTTATCTGGTTCGATCTTTTTGTATACAGCAGGGATTATAAAAAATATCTATAGCCCGTTATGAAGCGGACTGTTCCGTTATACTGTATACCCTGAATATCTCCTCGCCGACTTTGTTTCTGATAACCTTGAGTGTTTCAGCTTTTGCTTTTCCTTCAGCGATATATTCCTTCAGATACCCCGCCAGGATATTGGTTGGATGATATTCCACGTTATGCAAGACATATATTGTTTCTTTTGATCCCGAGAATATTCTGCCGAGCTTCTCCTTCATCTGTTCTTTTGTCAGATAGTCGGGTTTATCGTACTGAAAGACCCATACATATTGAGGATATAATCTGCCTTGTGATTCGATAAGGTCACCGGAACCGTTAGTGGATATGTGTATGGGATAATGTATATCCGAAACCAGCCTTATAACCTCATTGAAATCAGGGTAAATAAAGGGTTCACCGCCGGAGATCACCATACTTACCCTTCCACAGATACCATATATTCTCTGCCAGTGTTTTACCCATTGATCCGGTGACAGAATAACATTTCTTTTGGCATATTCTTTCCATTTACCATAAAAAACACAATATCTGCAGTCATAGTTACACGAATAGATCATGTTCCATTCGAACCTTATCTGGTCTACTATATGGAACATCTCTTTGTCAAAGTCCTTTGATTCCAGATAAAATCTATCTTTACCCATTTCAGCCTTTCCCTGCTTCGGGAATATCTCTATCCGGATCTCCCAGTAATTCAAGGATTTCAGCTCCTGTCTTGCCCCATTTCTCAACGAGATATCTATGGTCACTTCGTATGCTTTTATTCCGGAATCCGCTGAAATCGTTATAGAAAATAAAAGCCTCCTGATTGAGTATTATCCTCCTGCCTGCCTGCAGTATCCTGTAGCTCAGATCATAAAGAGCATACCCCAGCGTCCTGAACCTGGTGTCAAGATAACCTATCTGGCTGAAAAGATCCTTCTTGACAAGGAAGCTTGGTTCTCCTATAAAACTCCGGCGGCGCCATTCGGCAAAATTACCTATAAAATGCTTTTTTAGGAACTCCGCAAAATAATACTCTTCTTCGGGACAAGGTATCAGACTATTAGTCGCGCTTATAACACCGTGGTTTGAAATAGGAAGCACCATACAATTATCCGGATGACTCTGCATACAGAAAACAAGTCTATTAATGAATCCGGCAGGTACAACAGTATTTTTCAGAAGTATTAAAATATAGTCTTTCCTGCTCTTTTTTATCAGTGAATTATAATCGGCTATAATATATTCTTCGTCCGAATAATTAATTTTACTTATATCGAGCATATCACCGCATTGTTTATCCGGCAGGATCCGTTTCTCCTCGCATAAGAATATGTCTTTTATATCTTCCCATTCTATCTTGGCGCTCTTTTCGGGAAAGACCACCACCTCCGCATTGGGGATATCTTTATTAAATACTGCCTGCTGGGCCTCGTCTTCTATTATAATTTTGTCGAAATAATTATATATAGGGACTTCTTTTTCCGCTGATATCCTGCTCTTTTCCAGTAAACTCACCTCTTTTGCCTGATCACTATTATGGGCGGAGAATTTCAATTCAAGTAAGTACTGAGAATGCCTGGCATCCATGATCAGTTTACTTTCCGGTGAATACATATATATGAAAGAAAGATAATATTTAGCGGTATATATCGAATCAAACAATATCATTTCATAACCGATGCTCAAAAATTTCTTCATTTTAGCGTCAAAAGAGGCACCGTCTTTTTTGTCCTTCAGGCTGACTACTTTAACACCAAGGTCCCCTATCTTCCCTATTGTCCTTTTATCGACAAACAGGCTCTGAAAAGTAAGGAAATGCACATCATACCTCTCGGCGAGGATTTTCATTATTGCCAGGTAATTCCCTGCCTTAATGCTCTTGTATTCCGGTATCCTTGACGAAAAGATAAGAATCTTTTTCATCTATTATTCTCCTTCGGTATACTCTATTTCACGTGAACGGCAATAATCAACCCGGCACTTCGTTTCCCTTTCGAGCATTTCCAGATCATGTCTGAAAATATTGCCCAAAAGAGGCCCGGAGAGCTGACCGCATCTTAATATATCGCCATTTACTTTTACAGTAGCATAATTATAACCGGCTTTACACATTTTATCCAGAGATAATCCCGGATCAAGATCATTAATCTGCTCTTCGATCTTTTCGCGGCCGGTAACTACTAAATTCCGGTCAGATTGCTCAGGTGCCCATTCAGCTGTATACCTGTAATATAATTTCTGACCTTCAGTATAACCTTTGGGGTATTCTATTCCCCTGTGATTCCCCCAGAATACAGTTAATGCCATATCAATACCACTGGCCCTGAAATATTTTTTATAGCTGAGCATTTCCCTCAACTGCCCCGGATGTGCCAGATAACACACATCACATATGAAACCTTCTTTTCTTACGTCAATAATGCGCCGGATAAACCTGTCTATCTCCATATATCGCGGATGATAAGTACAATTAAAGGATACTCTTTCAGGTGAAACGGCCTTTAGCAGGTCATTCACAGGATATGACAGGTTCGTAGTTATATGTAAAAAAGAATACTTGCTCAGGCTTTTAACAATTTCTACAAACCCCGGATATAGAAAAGGCTCACCTCCTGTGATATAAAGCATGAATTCACCGTATTTACCGAAGATATATTTCCATGCCGTGTCTATTTCCTCCGGTGACCTCGGTTTACCCTGCAGCTTTTCCATGTTTTCCCATCCCGACTGAGTAAAGAAACAGTATTCACACTTAAAATTACAGAAACAGCCTATATCCCAACTGAATGTTATTCTCATGTGATCAAGACAGGTACGGTTCTAATACGCACCTTCCCTCTTATATTCCGCATAGCAACAAATACTATAGCCAAACGGCGCTGCGTCATTCCGGCAGCCGCAAAACAGAATCAAATACACCTTACTTTAATATGCTCAGGCAGCACATTTAACCCGGGCTATTATGTTATACTGATGTTTCTCATTGGTTTTTTCCAGTATTTCCAGTGCTGAAGAGGACAATTCTGCCGCAAGCTGTGCCGAAGAAAACCGGTGAAAAACAAAATCCCCGTTAATAAGCGTATCTCCATAGGCGGGCCTGCGCCGGGAATTCCGCGCAATCAAAGACCAGAATTTTCTTTTTACCCATATCATTACGGCCGGGAAAGACACTTTCTGCATTTCTATCCCGGAAAAAAGCACGTATCCTCCAGGACGGACAGTATCTATTAATTTTTCTAAAAATTCCTTTCTGGTATTTTCATCTGATATCAGACTCAATATTCCGGAAATAAGTATTGCCGGGAACTTTTCTCCCGAACCAAAAGACTCTATTTCAACAGAAGTTACTTCCAGTCCTCTTTTTGACAGAGAGAATGCTTCTTCTGACAATCCGTACCCAAAACCGATATCAGCTATAACTCCCTTCCGGCCTATATCGTATTTTTCGGCAAAACCGCAAATTACAGCTGCATTTTTAGCGCTTTTTTCGTAATCTGCAGTCTTACTATAGGAATCCCAGTCAGGCATGATCTTTTCAGAAGAACAATATTCCGGGCCGGCTATACGGTAAAATATCTCCGGAAACCTCACTGCAAACTTCAGTAAATAATCCGCACGCAGTAATATCATAGAGCAGAAACGTATCATACCGCTCCTGATTCTGCCCGGAAACCCTTCAAGTATGACCTTTTTTTCTTTTCTTTCGATCCATTCAACACGCCCGAGGACAGCTTCTCGCGCAACAAGAAAAAGATCAGATTTAAAATTATAATCTCCGGCAGTCCTGTAATACGACTCGCCCCTGTGCATTATACTGCCTTTTATTCTATGGGCAAGGAGTTTATCTTCTCTCCTGAATACGATAATATCTCCTGTTTTTAATTTGTGTTGAGGGATCTTTTTTACGGCAATACGGTCACCGGGTAAGAGCAGATATTTCATGCTAACGCCTTTTACGGTGAATTTTCTTGTGTAGCCCCGGTCTAATGCCTGTTCTTCGAGTTTTTCAATAACCCTGCCCAGTTTCCCCTTATCCATCAGGGATTATTTCCATAATCTCAAGAGCCTTTTTGCACCATTTATCTATAAATATCTGTTTATTAAGAATCCTTAATTCATCATAATCAAGCTTATTCGGCTTATACCCCTGTCCGCCTATATGGTGAATATATGTATCTCCGGCAAGCATTACCCTGAATCCAGCCTGGCGGACACGAAGACAATAATCGTAATCTTCGAACCCCCCGGGGCCGAACCTCTCATCAAGATTACCTATCCTGTCTATAACTTCTTTTTTTATAAGCAGGCAGAATGCATTGAGACGGTGACAATCTATCCATCTGCCGGCATTCTTCAAACTGAACCCGGCAGCAAATTTCTGCAAGTCGTTTATGTTCTTATACCCGGGAACTGTTTTCTGAGGTCCGGAAGCGATATTCGTACACGGGCCTGCGATACCGGCATCGGTTATGCTTTCGGCACACACAATAAGCCGCTTCAGCCATCCCTCTGTTAAGATGACATCATTGTTAAGAAGAATAAGATAGTCTCCTTTGGCTATTTTAATGCCTTGATTGTTTGCTTTTGAGAATCCCAGATTTTCTTCATTAATAATAACTGACACGCTGTCGGCATATGTTTTTTCCATTTCTTTCAGATATTCAACTGTACCATCGGAAGAACCGTTGTCCACCGCTATTAGCTCATACGGCAACTTCGTGTACTGCCTCAGGCTGTCCACTGTCTGACGCGTCAATTCCAGTTGATTGAATGTTAGCATTATAATACTGGTGAGTTTTTCCGGCAAAGTACTGTTATCAAGTATAAAATCACAGATATTATCGGTATTATCAGTATAAATATCAAAAGCTACGGGTATCTTTTTTTTCTCTTTATCAGGAGAGAACATTACTGCAGGTCCCTGGAAAATACTTTTTACTTTATCATAATATACGGGTACGGTATCCATAGAATTAAATATCACTGCAGAATAACCGCCATTATCGAGAGCTTTTTCTAAATTACTGCAGCGGGAAGAGAAGGATTCTATCTGGCAGGAATATTGCACGCTTTTTTCATCTTCAGGCAGAACTCCCGCATATACATCAACCTGTATTGAATTCTTTTCCAGTTTGCCGGCCAGTTTATACAGACTGTCATCCCTGCCGTACGGCAGTGCCGCCACTATTACAAGCACCTTCCTTCTTTGAGATTCAGATTTGTTCAATCAGATCCTGCTTCTTCAACTCATCTATAATATCAGACACATCCTGCTTTAGTTCTGCTTCAGGAATATCGAATATGTCAGTCAGTTCTTCCTCGATATCATGAACTGAATAGTTTTTATCGATCATTTTCCATATTTCGGTACCTGTTGAATTCAAATAAGAGTATTTTTCATTCGCGGGATTCACTATTACTGCTTCGCCGTCAGCAATTTTCCATAGCACATCTTCTTTTATTCTGTATTTCATGATATTTTTCCCATAATATGTCAGACCTGCATTATATTAGTAAAAAACTAATACATAAAAAGAACAAAGTCAACTCTATTCTATATTATAATATTAAATATGCTGATTGGGAAGTATTGTACCTGAAACTGCCGAAAGGAAGCCGCTGTCTGTTTTCTTATAGTATATTCTCTATCCGCAAACGTTCAAGCAGCCCATTAAAATCATCTTCAGCCGTTTCCCTGTCAACCGAATATATATCAACGATCCTGCAGATTATTTCTTCTTTAGTCATCTGACTGCTTATAGATTCCACAATAAGCGCCCCGACGTCATTAAGGGTTCCCAGAAAGCCCGTAGACGGATTGAACAGCAGGGCGCCGCCTTTTTCCCTCAAAAAAACAAATTCGCCTACAAGGTCGTAATGCCCTGCCTGCCCGTCATATGCCCTGGTAGCCGGGAAAATACCGGTTTCGGCCGCCTTTTTACAGAAAGCATGTGGTTTAAAAAGGTCTTTTTCCCGGGCAAATACTTCAGCACGGCACTTTCCCAGACATGTGTATCTGAAAACACATTTTGCGCATATACCTTGAAGATTACCGGGTAAGCCGGTCCTTACGGTATTCAACATATTGCTGTCCTTCCATATATCAGTGAGCGAATCCCTGTAAATACTGCCGAGTATCAGTTCTTTGATATTCACGCCTATGCCGCATATTGAAATAGAACCATCACTCAGTACACCCATTATGTTCTTTAATCTGCAGACAGACATTTCTTCTTTTATACGCTCAAGAGGTAAAAAAGCAACAGGTATATCCAGTCTGACAGGAATACTCATATCCGCTGCCAGTTTAAAAACAGATTCTCTTAGTTCCAGTATTTCTTCCACAGAAAGTGTTTCGTTGCTTTCTGACATCTGCCTGCCCCTGGAAATAGCCGCCACCGGGTTTATCTTAAAACTTTTTGCCCCTAATTCCTCGGCAAGGATTGCAGTAGCTCTGATATCTCCCACGTTCTGTTTCCACAGTGAAAAAATAACCTGAACATTAAGCTTTTTGCCCGCTGCGGCTCTTATTGAATCTACCGTGCTGTCAAAACAACCCTGCCGGCCCCGCATCTTCCTGTGGATATTTTCATCTGAACCATCAAGGGCAATTGCAAGTCTCGAGACACCTGATTCTTTCATCACTGAAATCTCCCGTTCACCCAGCAGGGTCCCGTTAGTCTCTATAGTTATATCAATGTTTTCCTGCCCCAGCCATTTAATAAAACTGTTTATGTCAGGATATAGAAAAGGTTCGCCGCCCGTTAATTTCACGGATTTCAATCCGAGCGCTTTTGCTTCGGTCACGGTCCGCTTAAGAACAGATAACTCCAGTTGAGACGCCCCGTTACCGGAGCCGGAAACAGTAACAGGATCTATCCAGCAGTGCCGGCATTCCAGATTACAATTCCCGGAAAGATATATATATAATTTTGTCAGCGGCCATAGTTTATCAGATAATTTCAAGCAGCCTCCTTTCCATTAATTCCATACTGTATCTTTCTTTTACTGCCGAATACCCGGTTATTGAAAAAAAGCTCCATTTTTCTTTATCAGTATATAGCGTAGCGATACTGTCTGCAAATCCGCATGGCTCGTCCGATACTGTTATTTCCTTTCCTTCTTCAAAAAACATACCCTCCGAGCCTATGGCCGTTGAAACCACAGGACATCCCCAGGCCATAGATTCTATTATCTTGGATTTCATTCCCGCCCCTATTCTCAACGGCACTACTGAAACCATAAAAGAACTAAAATAAAGACTGAGGTCTTTCACATATCCTGTGACCACTATATCATCTCCACTCAGATTCCGTATCCTTTTTACCGGGCAGCTGCCTGCCACATAAAGTTTAATACCGGGTATTTTATCCCTTAGTATCGGGAAAATATCTTCAGCAAAATATTCAACTGCATCTACATTATGCAGGTTATTCATGCTTCCCGCATAGATGATATTGTTCCTGCCGGTAACACTTCTTATCTCACCCGGTATCACGGTTCCCGTAAAGAGATCCGCAACTTCCGTATCCATATAGCCCTTGAGAATATCTCTTTCCTTCGGCGTAACAGTCAATACAAGATCTGCTTTCATATAAACACTCAGCTCTTCTTTCTTCCTTTTTTCAAGTATATCTCCCGGCGGAAAAGGGCCTCCTCGCGCATTTTCTATAAATTTAAGACAATGAGAATCTACTATTATCTTTGCATCGGTATATTCTCTTACCATATCGGCATATTCTCCCGCAGAGCTGTAGAATTCGAATAAAACTGTATTGTAACTGCGCTTTTCAAGTACTTCTTCAAGCTTTTCCTTTACCTGCGGGTATGACTCTATTACACTTACCCCGGATTCTTCCAGCTGTTTTTTATATACTTCCAGCTCCCTGTCATATATGAGGGGAAAGAAAAAAACACGGTATTTTCCCGTCAGTATCCTTATTATGTGAAATATCCTGTAATCACCCGCATTTGTATCAAAACACGGTATATGCGGAGCAATGACTAAAATATTATTTTTCACAAAAATTCCTTCATTTTGCGTATCTCTTCAAAAGATCTTTCTCCTCTTGAGCCATAGGGCTGATTCACTTCCCGTAAATATTTGATCCCTCTTTCTTTAAATTTCCATACAAGATACTCCCTGTTCCTCCTGTCAAGTCCTTTTATATCAAATTTCCCGAGAGTCCTGCTGTAATAATGGAAAACAAGGGTATCCATTGCGCAGACTATCCTGTATCCCGCATCACGTACCCTGATACAAAAATCATGGTCGTCATTAGTACCGTAACCGTAATTCTCGTCAAAATAACCTACTTTTGGGAATATACAGCTCTTAACCAGCATGCAGAAAGAGGTTATTCCGGGCACTTCAATAGATTCTTTTTTTCTGGAAAGATAAAGGACAGCGGCATCCCTTTGTATTTTTATCTCGTCAACAGAATTGATATCAGCCGGTAATTCTCCCGCCTGATTTGAACATGGCCCCACGAGAGCTATATCCTCCGAACTCTCCGCCAGGGAAATCAGTCTTTCCAGCCATCCGTCTGTTACAATTGTATCATTATTTAGAAGGACCACATAATCACTGTTTGCCGACTTTATCCCCGCATTAAAGGCTTTTGGAGCTCCTTCGTTACTGCTTTTGCTTATCAGCTTTAATCCGGGTCCATTTTCTTTGAGCCACTCATTTGTCCCGTCGGACGAACCGTTGTCCACAACTATCAGTTCAAAAGGTGATCGCGTATAGCGAAATATACTGTTTATACATTTTTTAGTGAATTCCAGCCGGTTAAAACACGGAATTATTATAGCGGTTTTTTTCATTGTGCTATTACCGGATCAGGCCGGCCTTTAATATCTATCAAAGTATCGGAAAGAAAATAAATGGTGTTATTTTGCTTAAAATCAAGGAAGGTAAATGTCAATTTATCAAGGGCATATTCTTCTTCTCACGAAAATGCTAAAGAGTGAATATCTTTAATCCGTTATCTTCTGCCGTTCTTTTATCAGTTCCGCCGGCTGTTACTTAACCTTAAGTATTCCAGTGCAGCAAACATATTCCTACAGGTACTTCTTCTATTCCGATTCAGCTATAGATGAAAGCCCTGTGGTACAATCCGAAACCACATAAGGAGCTACCGTCGATTTAAACGTTTCCAGTTTGGGTTTCTCGTAGTTCCTGCGGATTTTCTTCTTGCCGGAAAGTTCCCCTTTTTTCCTCTCCATTTGAGTCAACCTCCTGAATAAAACTATTTTAACCTGCATATTCCGCGCCTCCATAAATACTAATATATCTATTCTACAAAGTCAAGATAATATATTCAGATAATATATTCAGATAATATATTCGTGTAAAATCAGTATTTACCTGTTTATTGCTGAAATATTCCTTCGTCATATATATGGTTTTTAGTATTTCCTGCTGCAGCGCACAAAGTCCCTGTTATTTCAATATCTTAAATCCGCGAACGATCCTGTAGATAGATAATTTTTAAAAGCCCCGGAATCCGGCGCAAACCCTTTTCCAACCGCGACGGCAGGCTGTTTTTTGCCTTCCATACAAACGGCGGAAGAAGACCCGCATAGAAATCGCCTATTCTTCCAAAACCGGCTGATTTCATCATCTCCATGCTCCTGCCGGGTGTATAGAAAAAGATCCGGCGCTCTATTTTCCATGAAAGTACAGGATGGAAGGATATATAAGGTATCCAGGCGGGCTGGCAGGGATTCGGATCCATGAACACGGCCCTGCCTCCGGGTGCCAGTGCTTTATATATTCTGGAAAGAACAGATACCGGATGTTCCAGATGATGCAATATTCCGCGGCCTATTATCAGCCGGTATCTTTCGTTTTCCTCAATCGACTCCGCTTTTTGCTGTATACCGCGGAACTTCGCTGACAGTCCTTTTTCTTCTAAACGCCCCCTTAATACCCATAAGCGCTTGAGATGATATATCAATACCGGTCACATTACAACCGGCTTCGAGCAGCGGTACGGTTGTCCGTCCCATTCCACACCCGACATCCAGCACTTCTTCCCCCGGAACAGGACAAGCCAGCGCAAGAAACCGCTCGGTCATTGCCTTGTGAAAGGGGCTGTCTTTTCCGTACATGGCGGGATAGGCTTCTGCATTCTGATCAAAATGATATTTTTGTCTTTCTTCCCACTTATCCATCTTGCTTGTTAAGTTTTCTGATATCCGGGCACTGTTTTTCAACTAAAAAGTATTATACCAAACGAATATCTCCTTATCAATTCATGCAACACCTATATGTATTCCGGCCGGTTAGCATTGCAGCAGTATTTATTATATGGTTTTTTTTCTGTATAATGTAGTTTATGCTGTTTTCAGTATGGATAAAAAATCCTCTGCTGTCATAACCGGCATTAACCTTATATATTAAAAAATATGGATATAAAAATATCAGTAATCATGCCCGCCCTCAATGAACAGGAGACAGTGGGAATATGTATAGATAAAGCAAAAAAAGCATGCGATCTGATCGGACTGCCATATGAGATAATTGTTTCTGATAACGGATCATCGGACAGGACTGTAGAAATAGCTTCCGGCAAAGGAGCAATCGTGGTTCATCAGCCCGTAAAAGGTTATGGCACGGCCTATATGAAAGGTTTTGAAGCGGCTTCGGGAGAATACATAGTAATGGGAGATTCTGATGATAGTTATGACTTCAGCAGGATAGGGCCTTTTATCGAAAAGCTCCAGGAGGGTTATGATCTTGTAATGGGCAACAGACTCGGTGGAACGATAGAAAAAGGGGCAATGCCATGGCTGAACAGATACTTCGGGAATCCCTTTCTGACAAAAATAATGAACTTCTTCCTTAAAACAGATATATCTGATGTTTACTGCGGAATGAGAGGATTCAGAAAAGATATATTAGAGAAGATAAACCTGAGGACTGCCGGAATGGAATTTGCAACTGAAATGGTGATAAAAGCAGCTATCTACGGATTAAAAACAACAGAAATACCCATAACTCTTCACAAAGACGGCCGTACGGGTTCCCCGCACCTGCGGCCGATCACAGATGGATGGCGTACTCTAAGGTTTATGCTCCTGTACAGTCCGCGATGGCTGCTCTTTTATCCGGGGCTTACCATTATGACACTCGGTATCATGATATTTATCTGGCTGCTTCCGGGGCCGAAGACCATCGGGCAGGTTACCTTTGATTTTCATACATTGCTCTATGGCGCTATAGCTGTCATCCTCGGGTACCAGGTAATCTCTTTTGCGCTTTTCGCAAGGATATTCGCAATAACAGAAGGTCTTCTACCCGATGATCCTGTCCTGGATAATCTTTATCGGTTTATTAAACTGGAATCCGGCCTTATCGCGGGAATTATTCTGTTTATCTGCGGTATAACGGGAACTGTCTATGCTTTGAGCACATGGTATGCTGTATCGTTTGGCCCGCTTGTTCCATCCAGAACATTGAGACTGGCAATTCCTTCGGTCACCCTTATCATCCTGGGGGTACAGACTATACTTGCCAGTTTTTTTATCAGCATACTGGGGCTGAGACGACGTTGAACGCAATCGGTAATTTCCATAAAAACCGTATACATACGGCAAGAAGCCTGCGCATAGGAACCCGCCTGGCCGGGATTATTCCGCATAACGCCGGCATTCTTGATGTCGGCTGTGGAGACGGCCTCGTTTCATCGATTATCATGAAGCAAAGACCGGACATAAGCATCCGCGGTATAGATATTTCCACGGAAAATCCCTGTTTGATCCCGGTTGAAAAATTCGATGGCATAAACATTCCTTTTCAGACAGGGAAAACAGAAATAGTACTCATAGTAGATGTCCTGCATCACCTGGATAACCCGCAGCACCTTCTTTCTGAAGCTGCCCGGATCGCGTCAGGAGCTGTTATGATCAAGGACCATGTATGTGACAGATTTCTAGGCAGCAATATCTTATCTTTCATGGATTGGGTCGGTAATTCATACCTGAAGGTGAACCTGCCGTATAACTACTGGAAAAAACAAAAATGGCTGGAAACCTTTGCCGACATGGGATTCAAGGAAGAAGACATTGACTGGATAGACGATATTACATTATATCCGCATCCCTTTGAATGGTTTTTCGGGAAATCTCTTAATTTTATATGCACACTCAATATCAGAAAGACTTCCTAATCCTTCTCTTTTATGCTGTTTTCCAGCATGCTTGATGCAAACGAATCATGCGGATCGAGTTCAAGTGATCTCATAAATTCGGATACTGCAGCTTTTGTCTTTCCCAGCTTAACATAAACACGGCCAAGTCCATTATGCGCAACAACACTTTCGGTATCCAGCTCTAACCAGGCGCGGTAATAGTCCTCTGCTTTCCCATACAGCCCCAGATTAAAGCTTATTTCTGCCATACGGGAAAACAGAACTGTATTTTTTAACCCCAGTTTAAATGCTTTCCTGTACTCTTTCAGGGCTTTTTCGTATATTTCCAGTTCATCATATATACGGCCTATATTATAGCGCGCAAAAGGATTATAAGGATTAAGGGCAAGCCCCTGACGAAACAATTCAGCTGCCTCCTGCCCGGCGCCCGAAAGGTATTTCAAATACCCTACTTCATAGAAAAGGTTGGGACAGTACGGTACAGGTTTCAGTTCTATTGCCCGGCTGAACTGAGACATTGCCCTGCCATACGATCCTGTTCTTGAAAAAAACCTGCCGGAAGCCACCAACCTGTAATATTTACCGGTCTTTTCGTTTGAATTAGTTATAAGAGAAGTATTGTACATATCATCTGTCCCTTCAGCCGGTACACTATATTTCTCTTCCATGACTTTCTCCGCCTCTTCAAAACTGCTCCGGCATCTTTCTATCATATCGCGGTTTTTTAGCGTGTTTCTGATAAATATCACTGCGCTTTCGTCGTAATATACCATGACCCATTTTTTATCGGCCATAATTCCTTTCAGGAACTCTTCTATCCAGAAATTATTATGTCCCAGAACGATATAATCGATATTATACCTGGCGGCGAGCCTTTCCCATAACAGCGGTGAATGCACGGCTTTCCAGTAATACTCAAAAAAATCTCCCCCGTACACTGCTCCCCTGCCGTCAATAAACACTTTCCTTTCGGGATAACCCCTCCAGGCAAGATATCCGCCTATACTGATATCGTTGAACATGTTTCCCTCTATATTATTCTGTTCCATAAAATCGACAGCATTACCGGGAAAAAAAATTTCTGAATAGCCTGTCCCGAATTCCCTGAAATAGCCTTCTTTGAGATAATACCTGCCGGTTACCCTGTTCCAGGAAAGAATTACCGTTATCAGAAAAAGGAACAGCGCCGCGCCGAGCTTTATCAGTTTTTTCTGCTTTTCCTTTAGTTTTATTCTGCCTCTGAGATACTGCCCGGTTATCACATCATTCAGGTTTATAACGGCTAACGGCCCGGCTGCAATAGCAAAAAGAGGTATATTCCTCGCTGCAATCAGTGAAAGGTATAAAAACGCACTATAAATGATAACATTGGTCACAGTTATCTTCTTAATATTAATAAGAAAAGTAGACGCGGTGAATATAATAAAGACCCTGTACCACCATGTATCCAGTGTAACAGAATCGAGCGGACGGCGGTATTCCATTATCACTTTAGAAAATATATTCGAAGAACTGTCCAGCTCCGCATAAAGCCTGAAGGGCCACAGCATAAGCTTCCATGAATACGGATTAATAAAACTTACTGCAACGCACGCACCAAGTATATACAACAGATTCATATACCGCTTACCCTTTAACGCGAACTCATCTTTACCGATAAAGGGCAGCTTAATATTTGCCGAGACGAACTCTCCTGCCAGATATATAGACACAATGACTATCCCCAGAATAAACAGCGCATGTGAATTGACCCATAATATCTGCACCACAACCAGTAACCAGAGAAAATTCTTTTTTTTATATTTGTACTGCCATAATATCAAAAGATATACCGAAATAAAGAGAAACGAGAAAAGTTCCGGGCGTAAGAGTATCCTGCTTCCTATTGCTATCAGTGACAGGATAAGGCATCCTGCTGTTATTACATGATTTTCCTCCCTGTAGCCTGTATGCCATAACAAAAAAAATACCGCCATCAGCAGTACCGCCTTAAAAACGACAATTGCAGTCAATCCGCCAAAATATCTGTATATAAAATAGACTATAACCTGGAACAACCAGTGGAAATTAATCCATTCACTGGCCGGTACTGTAAAAGAAAAGATATCTTTTTCGGGCAATCCCAGACCGGCATATATTATTTCACCGCTCTTCAGATGCCACCAAAAATCACTGCTTATTATCTTAAACAGGCAGAATACGCCTGCTGTAACCAGAAGAGCAAAAAACAATGATCTTTCTGCCGATTTAGAGTAATTCACGCTGGATTAATTTTTCCGGCCGGAACCGCTGTTAATACAGGGATATATCATTTGTTCTTTTGTTCCGAGACACTTCCCTGCTTGATATTCATCCGTGGCGGCAGACTTTTTTCTGACATTATCTGAAAGGTTTTCCGGAGCAACTCGGGATTGAGCCACAACAGTTTAACAAAACACTCTTTTGCTTTGTCCATCCTGTTAAGTTTCTGATAATTCTTCCCCATCGTCTGCCATACTTTATCTATCTTATAGAACCTGTTCAATTCCATGGCTTTCATGAGTTCCCTGTTTGATTCCTTACATAAACCTATCTCGCTATAGGCAATACCGAGATTATACCTGGCTCTTACGTTATCCGGGTACTTGCTTACTGTATTTTCACAAAGGCTCACCATATCCCGGAAAATATAGTTCCTGTTAAAAGTAAGTCCGAACAATACTCCGATAAAACAGACTCCGGCAATAAACGGGATTCGTGCGGCTGTTTCCTTTCTTATTTTAAAACTTTTTTCTATATCTTTCTGAAATCCCATTATAAATGCCTGTACCATTACCAGCATAACACAGGAAAACCCGGCAAGCGGTATATACATATATCTATCCGCCACAATATTAAACAGCGGCATCAGGTTACTGGCAGGTATATATGTTATAATAAAAAACCCCAATCCGAATTTTGCCACCCGGTCTCTTAGCTTGAAAAAGCCCCATATCGCCGAGATAAAAATAATTATTCCCGCCAAAGACGCCGCTGATATATATTCGGGAATCCGTATCTGGTAATCATTTGCCAGCCTGAAGGGAAAAAAGACAGTAACTGCATAGTGCGCTATTGTGACCATAATCGTATTTATATACGTGAAATAAGACGTAAAGGGGCTCATTGGGCCTTTAAGATTAACAAACACGACATTAAAGATATCGTAATTATACCTGTCCGTCCAGAAAAAGAGCATATACAGGGCGCCGCATATTATCATTGGTGCGCATATAAAAAAGATCGTCTTTTTCATCTGCGGCCTAAATACAACCAGGTACAATATTAGAATAACGGGAAATGTTATGGCAATCTCCTTTGATAGCATTGCGCACAGGTACGCTCCTGCTACAAAGGGCATATAATAGTATTTTTTTTGCTCTACTGCCTTTATAAACAAAATAACCCCTATCAGGAAGAAAAAAGCAGCCAGCAGATCCCCCCTGAAACCTGGAATATTAACTACTTCAGCCTGTATAGGATGGACAGCATATATCACTGCTGCTGTGAGCGAATAATCTCTCTTTAGCCCGAGAACGCAGAATAAGATAAAAACAAGGACCGTATTGAGCGTATGGAAAATAATATTAGAAAAATGAAATCCTGCCGGATTGTAGTTATATATTTTATGATCCAGCATTAATGAAAAAACGGTGAGTGGCCTTGCACCGTTCCTTATCGGCTGAGGGGATACAAGATTCTTTTTTCCGAAAAGGACTTCTACATTATCCCAGTCCCTTATAAACTCGTTATTAAGGATAAGATAGTAATCTTCGGCTACAAAATTACTTTTCAGGCTGTTGACATATGCGAGTATACAGAAAAAAAATATCAGTAAAAACTCATACCTGAATTTCATTCTCAGATTCACCTTCTTTTGTAAAGCGCCGATCTGAGTTTATCTGCGGGCTTTTGCCCTTTCAAGAGCTTTCAATGCCTCTGCATGATCTTTATCGAACTGGATGGTTTGTTCCCACAGGCTTATTGCCTCTTCAATATTCCCCACGGTATATTCATTAAGCCCTTTTTCATAGAGTCTTTCGGCTTTTTTTCTGTTTATCTGGAGTATCTTATCCTCTACTTCTCTGATCTTGCCCTTTGCTTCTTCGTAGTAGGCATCATATTTTAAAGCGTTCTTAAATTCAACAACTGCTTCCTCAAACTTGTTCTGCTGGTAGTATATATACCCCTGTTCGTAAAATCCCTCTGCAAGTTTTTTACGCGTCTTGCTTATCTGTTTTGAAAATTTACCCTTCCAGGCGTCATTGACACTCCCGGCGGCCGCTTTAGATCCATTATCGAAAGCCCAGAGCGCCGACTCGTATTTTTTATTTTCCATATACCGCATTCCTGAATCATAGTAGTTCGTGACCTCTGTTTCTTTTGTCTGTTCTTCTTTCAACTGCACCGAACGTTTTTCGGACTCTTCCGTTTCTTCCAGTATACGTTCTGCCTCCTCAATTTTCTGTTTGGCTATAAAATTTTCCTTATCTATAACAAGGACTGCGACATAGTACTTTACCGATTCCCTGTACTTTTTTTCATTAAAGAGCCTGTTTGCCACCTGCATCAGCCTATCGGTCTTTGTATCATCCCTTTCAATAGAGGGGCGCTCTCTCTTAAGCTGTATGATGACCTTGTTTATCTGTTCAAGATATTTAAATGTCTGTTTATATGTTTTATCCATGATTATTACTTTTTCGAAATATTTTTTTGAAGCGCTAAGGTTACCCTCAACATAATATTCTATTCCCTGTTGATAGAGCCTCTCCACATCTGTCGGGTCTTCCTTTTCTTTCCCGAACCTGTACCTGGCAGATATTACATGAAACGGGTCCAGTTCATCCGTACCCAACACAACACCGTAATCCAATGAAACCTTGCTTACAGCCGTTCCCAATCCGGCCGTGAGCCTGGGATCTGTCTCTTCTGCTCCTGTAAGCCCTGCACGCACGATCACATTATCAAAAAGATCATTCCCGGTATCTATCTTGTATTGCGCACCAAGCCCATAGTACATATAACCATCTATAAGCTGCCCTCCGTTAAGAGACACATCCAGATTGTCATATATGTCCTTCTTGCTTATATTTAATTCAAACAATGAAGGAAGCCGCATCCTGACAGTCGCCACCTCATACTCTCCACCCAGATTCTTAAACACAGCGCCGATGTTCAACCCGGTCATTCCCGGCACCATGTACAGCAGCCCGAAATCAGCCGCAAAAACATTTATCTTTTCATCTGCTATTTCTTTATGTATCAGTTTTACAGCAATGCCGGCACATGCGACCTGTGTCTTCCTCATTAATTTGTCTTGTGAGTATATCCTGTGCCCGTAACTGAATGCGCCTATAAGATTATTATAGTCTTCCCGGCCAAAATAACTTACTGCGGCCCCGAAGACACCGTTTTCGAGCGGATAACCGAAAGCGAGGTTCTGGTGGCTGTCTCCATCGGGTATTGAACCGAAAGATACGGCAACTTCCTTACTCAGCATATTTGCTATTGCGGAAGGATTATAACTTACAGCGTTGGCATTTACGACAGTGCCCTCATACGCCCCGCCTGTGGCGATTATGCCGGCATCGCTGCTGATGTCTTCTATGAGCATCGCGCCCTGAACAGGAGACAACAGAAATATGGTCAATATTGCCGCAAATATAGAAGTATATTTAAACATAACAGAAATTCATTGATTTCAAATATATTAATACATTATAATGAAATTTTCAACAGAATCGTCCAAACCCGCAAATAAGTTTTTCCTAATACAGACATGCAATAAGCCGCCGGCAGAAGCTCTACTTTGCCTTGACACATTGCCCCGGTTCTTGCAAATTCAAGTGTTTTTTGATAAAAATATGGCATGAACACTGTCAAAAAAAGATATCTCCTGCCGGAATACAGGCTGTTTTTTCCGGTATTAGTTGTTATATTCTTCATTATTTTCTCCGGGAAACCATGTAATGCCGACTGGGTAACTTATAATACCGAGAACAGCGAACTTGTTCACAACAACGTGTATGCACTGGCTATTGATGATTCAGGAAACATATGGATAGGTACTGAAGGCGGCGTGAGTAAATTCGACGGCCGGACAGACTGGACGACTTTTACGACCGCTAACACCGCTAACGGACTTGCCAACAATTCTGTCTGGACAATAGCCATAGACACCGAGGGGGTGGTATGGATCGGGACGATGGGCGGCGGCATAAGCAGATATGCCCAGGACGAGGATCCGCAATTTAAAAATTTCAATATGACCACTACCGGCGACGGTTTACCGGGTGACTATATACGTGCCATTGCAATTTCCACAAGCAACATAAGGTGGGCAGGCACAATGGATACTGGCTTCAGTATATCGGAAAACATCGGTGCCGGTTTTTCATGGTCTTCATACACCCGTTATAACTGCGGTATCGCCCATAATAACATATATGATATAGAAATAGACGATTCCGGCGCAAAGTGGTTCGGCCTCAACGGGTACGGTATCAGCGTGCTGACAGGGAATGACCCTTCGGCGGCAGGCGCATGGACAACTTATACGCGTTCAAACACCAATCAGGAACTGGCTTCGGACGGCATAAGGAGTATTGAAATAGACTCGAGCGGCAATAGATGGTTCGGTACGGATATCAAAGGCGTATGCGTTCTGGACACAACCGGCAACTGGACGACATACGATTTAACTAACAGCGGGCTTTCCAATAATACTGTCAAGCAGATCAAGGAAGACCCGGTTTCCGGTCATATCTGGATAGGCACAAACGGCGGCGGGGTATGCCAATACGACGGGAACACATGGATCACATTCGACCAGAACAACAGCGATATTCCGAGTAACTTCGTTCAGGCCATCGCTATAGATAATAAGACCGGATACAGATGGTTTGGTACCCAGGAGGGCTTGTG
>JBDRKX010000012.1:0-45732 GCA_043813605.1 Elusimicrobiota bacterium
CCTCCTGTGATTCCTAAATGCAAGGTTTTTTGGGGGTACCTTGCGCTTTCCTTGCACTTATTCCTTATCTACATGTCAATATTATACTTTTTTGTCGTCTATTATTCTATACCTTTTGCTTTTTTCCAGAGGCCCTAATTAATATGTACTAATAAGAGTATTGGATAATATGAGAAAAAATTCAAGTATTAGGTCAAAATTGATTTTTTCAGTTATTTGAGATAAAATCAGATATAAATTGAAAAAGTAATATCCAGGAAAGGAAACAGACTTTTCTTTGCATAAGAATTGCAGTAATAATAAGTTAAGTATCAGTCCGCGGAAAAAAATAAGCTACAACACTAAGTATGGCGCGGAAGTGTATAGACGCAGTCTGACGATATTGTTTCGGTGCGCGATGTCTGAGCTCTATCCGGAACTGAATGTTCAGATAGGTCAGACTCTTATGAAGGGATATTATTTTGAACTCCCTGCCGACACGAAACCACCTAAGGATTTTATCCAAAATATTTCCCGCAGGATGAATGAAATTGTTGAGCTGGATGAAAAATTCAGAAGAGTTAGAATGCCAAAGGGAGAAGCCCAAAAACTGTACAACAATAAAAACAGGGCTGATAAAGTACAGGCAATATCATATCTCAGGAAAAGGACCATTGAGCTTATATTCTTGCGGGATTATTTCGATTATGTACTTGCTGATTGTGCTGAGAGTACAGGGTATCTGAAGACTTTCAGGATACGCAGATATAAACATGGTTTTGTGTTGCAGTTCCCTGTAAAGGGGAACATACTTCAGCTTCCCAGGAATGCTGATAGGCAGGAGAAACTCTACAGTATCCATAAAGAGGCGAAGGAATGGAACAGGATACTGGGCATAAAAAATGTATCTGATTTAAACAGGCAGATAAAAGACGGTACCATATCGAACCTGATAAAAGTGCAGGAGGCGTTCCACGAAAAGAAAATAGGGCTTATAGCAGACAGGATAAAAGGAGGATTTCCGCGGAAAAGACTGATATTGGTCGCCGGTCCTTCCGCTTCGGGTAAAACCACTTTTCTAAAGCGTCTCGGTATACAATTAAGGGCCAACGGGCTCGTGCCTGAAGAGATTTCTCTGGACAATTATTTTATGCCAAGATCAAAAACCCCGAAGACATCTGACGGGGATTGCAATTTTGAATGTCTGGAAGCTCTTGATGTGAAATACTTCAACAAGCAGATAAAAATACTGATGGAAGGGCGGGAAGTGGAGATACCTAAATTCAGTTTTAAGGCCGGCATAAGGCAGGGAACCGGAGAAAGAATAAAACTGGATACCAATTCCGTTATACTGGTAGAAGGAATACACGGATTGAACCCGAAATTATCGTGTCAAATAGAGAGGAACAAGAAGTATATGATTTTTGTCAGTGCCCTCACGCACCTATGGATAGATAATGATACAAGGATATTTACTTCGGATTCAAGACTGATGAGAAGGATAATACGCGATTATTTCTTCAGGGGCTATGAGGCTGTTGATACGCTAAAAAGGTTTCCTGAAGTAAGACAGGGAGAAGACAAATATATATTCCCGTTCCAGGATAACGCCGATATATTCTTTAATTCTTCTGTAATTTACGAACAGGCAGTGATGAAACCTTTTTTGGTCAGAATACTGAAAACAGTTAAAAACACCGGAATAGAGTTTTACGAAGCATCAAGACTTCTTCAGTATCTTGATTTTTTTGTTTCAATATCAGACAAAGAAGTACCTCAAACGTCCATTTTAAGGGAATTTATAGGTCACAGCGGGTTTGACTACTGAATTACCAGGCCCCTGTCCGGAGATATTCGTCTATCGAGCGCGCTGCTTTTCTGCCGTCACCCATAGCCAGGATAACAGTCGCTCCTCCGCGGACGATATCTCCTCCGGCAAAACATCCTTTTTTTGATGTTCTTCCTGTTTCCGGATCTGCTTCTATATTGCCCCATTTCCCGGTTTTAATATCGGGAGTCGTCTGCGGGATCAGCGGATTAGGACTTTGCCCGATAGCACAAACAAGTATATCGACATTATTTGTAAAATTTGAACCTTCGAGAGGGACCGGCCTTCTTCTTCCGGAAGCATCAGGTTCACCGAGCTCCATCTTCAGGCATTCCATCTTGTGGATCCAGCCGCTTTCATCACCCATATACTTTACCGGTAAAGTCAGGAAATCAAATATAATACCTTCTTCTTCAGCGTGATGGACCTCTTCTAACCTTGCCGGCAGTTCTTGCTTTGATCTTCGATAGACAATATGCACACTGTCGGCGCCCAGTCTTAAGGCTGTCCTGGCGCAATCCATAGCTACATTTCCTCCGCCGACAACAGCCACTTTTCTGCCTTTTATAATAGGCGTGTCGTATTCAGGAAAAAGATAGGCTTTCATCAGGTTGGAGCGTGTCAGGTATTCATTTGCCGAGTATACTCCGTTGAGGTTCTCACCGGGGATATTCATAAACCACGGCAAGCCGGCACCGGTGCCTATATATACGGCATCATATTCTTCAAGGAGTTGAGCTAAGGTCTCTGTCTTTCCTACGACAAAATCAAGTTTTAATTCTACCCCGCATTTTACAAGGTAATCAACTTCACGGTAGACTATTTCCTTGGGCAGCCGGAACTCCGGGATCCCGTAGACAAGCACACCGCCGGGTTTATGCAGTGCTTCGAAGAGAGTTACAGAATGCCCCATTTTAATAAGGTCTCCTGCTACAGTCAATCCTCCAGGCCCCGCGCCTATGACGGCGGTTTTTTTCCCTGTAGGTCTTTCTATACGGGGTAATACCGTTTCAGACTGCCGGGCTTCCCAATCTGCTATAAATCTTTCCAGCCTTCCGATTGCAACCGGTTCGAATTTTTTTGAAAGTACGCATTCCAGTTCACACTGGTCTTCCTGGGGACAGACACGCCCGCAGATCGCGGGTAGAAGGTTCTTCTCCTTCATCTTTTTAATAGCATTGGGGAAATCACCGTCGGCAATGAATTTAATGAATCCGGGTATGTCTATTTCTACAGGGCAGCCGCTGATACAGACAGGTTTTTTACACTGAAGGCATCGTTTCGCTTCCTGTATAGCTTCATCCTCATTATAGCCAAGCGGGACTTCATTGAAATTCTTTGTTCTTTCTTCCTGCGGCTGTTCCCGCATAGGTGTCTTTTTTTGCTGTATCTTAGCCATAATTCAGCACCCGCATCCTGTATGATGTTTGCCGGTCTTGATAGCTTCTTCTTTCTTATATGCCCGGAGCCTGTGGATCAGCAGTTCAAAGTTGACTTCGTTACCGTTAAATTCAGGACCGTCTACGCATGCAAATTTTGTTTTATCGCCAACCTCCACCCTGCAGCATCCGCACATTCCGGTACCGTCTACCATAACAGGATTCAGGCTCACTGTAAGCGGAATAGAATGTTCTCGGGTGATCGCGGCGGCTGCCTGCATCATGACCGGCGGCCCTACTGCGAATACAAGGTCAGGGATATCACCGTCACTGATCATTTTTTTGAGAGGTTCTGTGACAAGGCCTTTTTTTCCGATGGAACCGTCATCGCTCATTAAAATGAATTGATCTGCGATCTCGCCGAGTTCATCTTGCATTATGATGTATTTTTCAGACCGTACTCCTTCTATTATCGTGAGTTTGCAGCCGGCGGTCTTTAAAGCCAGGGCTACGGGTTTCAGCGGGGCCGCTCCTATACCGCCTGCCAGGCAGACTACTTTTCCGTATTGCTCTATTTCCGAAGGCAGGCCGAGAGGACCGATAACGCTTTCAATAACATCGCCTTTCTCTAATCCGCACAGTATACCGGTAGAATAGCCGACATCCTGTATTATTATTCTTACGCGGTCAGTATCTGCTTCAACGATGGTAAGCGGAATGCGTTCGCCCCTTTCTCCATGACGGATGACAAGGAACTGACCGGCTTTAAAATTGCGTGCTATCAGGCGGTTCGTGATCCATATCTCTCTTATGTCTTCCGCAAGCCAGTCAGCCTTGATTATTTCGTTCATGTCCGGTCTTCCGATACAGGCATCTCTGCGGCGGATACGGTATTAGAAAGCAGCATCGTGATCGTCATGGGGCCGACACCGCCGGGAACAGGCGTAATCGCTTTGGCCTTCTTTTTCACATTATCAAAATCAACGTCTCCGCACAGGCCGTCTGCAGTACTGTTCTGGCCGACATCTATCACAACAGCTCCTTCTTTTACCATCTCTTCGGTGATTATCCTGGGCCTGCCTATGGCGGCAATCAGGATATCTGCTCTTTGTGTGATCTCCCCGAGATCTTTTGTCCGTGAGTGGCATATGGTCACGGTAGCGTTTTCGGCCATAAGGAGCATTGACACGGGTTTACCTACAATATTACTTCTCCCGACGACTACTGCTTCGCTTCCTTCCAGTTTGACGCCTGTGCGCTTCAATAACTGCATGATTCCGTGTGGTGTGCATGGAAGGAATATCCCTTCTTCTTCTATCTCCCGCATACTCTTTTTACTGTTAAGCCTGCCTATATTAACGGGATGAAATCCGTCAACATCTTTAGAAGGGTCAATAGCCAGTAGGACTTTATTAGTATTAATAGAGCCGGGCAGGGGGAGCTGTATAAGGATACCGTGTATCCGGGGGTTTTTATTGAGATTTTCTATAAGATCAAGCAGCTCGGTTTCCGGGGTTTCAGAAGACATTGTATGCTGTTCGGAATAAACCCCGATCTTCTGACAGGCTTTCTGTTTCATGCCGACATAGAGTTTTGATGCGGGGTCATCACCTACAAGGATTGTTGCAAGTCCGGGAACTATCCCCTTTTCTTTCAATTCTATGATCTTATCCCTGAGTTGTGCGCGGATCTCTTCTGATATTTTTCTGCCATCTATAATTTTTTCTCTCACATCTCTCTCCTTCACTGCAGTCGATACCGGTATGTTTAACTGCCGGTGTATTCTATGTATCTTGCTTTGAGATCGGTATCCCGTATAGTATCCATCAGATAATCAGTATATTCGGCACCTGTTGCTCCCGTATCTCTGCCGGTAATAACCAGTTTTTTTTCATACTGTCCGCAGATATCCAGTGCCATATCGAGTTTTCGGGCTTTTTCACTGAGCCCGATATGATTGATTAGCATTGCTGAGGCGCGGATCATACTGCAGGGATCGGCAAACTTTGCTCTGCCTTCTTTGACCATACGGGGAGCTGATCCGTGGATCGCTTCAAACATGGCATACTGTTTGCCTATATTGGCACTGCCTGCGGTGCCGACTCCTCCCTGGAATTGGGCGGCTTCATCCGTAAGAATATCCCCATAGAGATTAGGCAGTACCATGACCTGGAACTGGGTCCTCCTTTCAGGGTCTATAAGTTTGGCTGTCATGATATCGATATACCAGTCGTCGCAGTCTATCTCGGGATATTCCCTTGATATATCCTGCGCAATTTCAAGAAATTTGCCGTCAGTAGTCTTTACTACATTTGCTTTAGTCACAACTGTGACCTTTTTTTTATTGTTCTTGCGGGCATACTCAAAAGCCAGCCTGATGATCCTTTCTGCCCCCTGTGATGTTATGACCTTAAAATCAATGGCAAGATCATCATTGACGTTTATCCCCCTGCTGCCAAGTACGTAGGCTCCTTCAGTGTTCTCACGGAAGAAGATCCAGTCTATGCCCTCTTGAGGTATTTTTACAGGTCTTACATTAGCAAACAGGTCAAGCTCTTTACGCATCGCGACATTAGCGCTTTCTATATTAGGCCAGGGATCGCCTTTTCTGGGGGTAGTTGTCGGGCCTTTCAGGGTAATAGGGCATTTTTTAATTTCTTCAAGTACATCATCAGGGATAGCTTTATTGGCTTTTGCGCGGTTCTCTATGGTCAACCCTTCTATTGTCTTGATCTCGATCCTGCCCGTTTTTAGCTCTTCAGCCAGTATGAAACGCAGTATCCTTTCCGCTTGTTCGGCAATAGAGACGCCTATCCCGTCTCCGGCAATAATCCCCAGCTTTATAGGATTGAGCACGGAATAGTCTATCCAGTCTTTCTGGCGCTTCATCATCTCGATCCTTTTGAGCTGTTCTTTAACCAGCTCAGCGAAATGATTTTTTGATTCTTCTATTATTTTTTCTGTCATTTTCCCTCCGGGTTCCGGGTTACCCTGTAATCCGGACAAATAATACAAAATATGTATTACTCTATAAAAATAACCGCTTTTTTTCAAATACGGAAATTTTTTACCGGTACCTTATACTTGTTTGAGCTGCGATTATAATGGAAAGAAGAAGGCAGCGTACAGTAATATAGACTGTACACTGCCTTCAAAGGAAACAATACTCAGACTATACCCTGGTCGAGCATCGCTTTTGCGACTTTTACGAAGCCTGCGATATTGGCCCCGGCGACATAATTGCCTTTTTGGCCGAATTCTTCAGAAGCTTCAACGCATGATTTGTGGATCGCGCTCATGATGCCGCTGAGTTTATTGTCGACTTCTTCGCGTGACCATGAGAGCCTCTGCGAATTCTGGCTCATCTCAAGCCCTGATGTGGCAACGCCGCCTGCATTGGCCGCTTTTCCCGGTCCGTAGAGTACTTTGTTTTCGATGAAAAGGTCTACGGCTTCCGGTGTGGAAGGCATGTTGGCACCTTCAGAGATGACATAGCAACCGTTATTAAGCAGGGTTTTCGCATCCGCCGCGTCTATCTCGTTCTGAGTAGCGCTTGGGAATGCGCAGTCACATTTTATACTCCATGGCTTTAAGCCTGCTTTATATTCGGCACCGAATTTTTCCGCGTACTCTTTTATCCTTCCGCGGCGTACATTCTTCAATTCCATGACGAATTCAAGTTTTTCGTCATTGATCCCGTCCGGATCATATATAGTCCCGGATGAATCGGATAGAGAGACAACCTTGCCGCCGAGCTGGTTTACCTTCTCCACCGTGTACTGGGCCACGTTTCCTGAACCGGATACCGTGCAGACTTTGCCTTCAAAATCCTCGCCGCGGGTCTTGAGCATCTCCTGGGCGAAGTAAGTGGCGCCATAACCTGTAGCTTCCGGCCTGATAAGACTTCCGCCCCATTCAAGAGCTTTTCCGGTCAGTACTGTTGAATTGTTATTGGCAAGCTTCTTGTAGTAACCGTTTAGGTAACCGATCTCTCTTCCGCCGACGCCTATATCTCCGGCAGGAACATCCGTATCCGGACCTATGTGTCTAAAAAGCTCTCTCATGAAAGCCTGGCAGAATCTCATGACTTCGCTGTCGGATTTACCTTTTGGATCAAAATCGCACCCGCCTTTTCCGCCGCCCATAGGCAGTGTGGTAAGCGAGTTCTTGAAAATCTGTTCGAAACCAAGGAACTTGATGATACCGAGATAAACAGTTGGGTGGAACCTTAATCCGCCCTTATATGGGCCTATTGCATTGTTGAACTGTACCCTCACACCCCTGTTTACCTGTACTTCACCACTGTCATCGACCCATGGGACCCTGAACATGATAACACGGTCGGGTTCCGTGATTCTTTCAAGGATCTTTGCTTTTGCAAATTCCGGATAAGTTTCCATTACCGGAGCGATAGATTCAAGTACTTCTTTTACCGCCTGGTGGAATTCCGGCTGTCCCGGATTTTTTTCAATTATCCGGTTGATTACTGTTTGAACGTCATACATCTTGTAACCTCCTTTTTGGTTTGTCTTTTTACTGATATACTGTTTTCCTTGTAGATATAAAAAAAAACGCCAGCCATAAGAAACCTAGAGTTCTTAATGGATGACGTCTTTGTCATTCAAGAAAATGCTTCTATGCACTTTATTGAGCGTTATATAAAATTGTCTGCTTAAATTAGCAGTTATTTCTGGAAATGTCAAGTGTAACAGGCAATCTTGATTTATATAAGAAAAAATACTAACCTATTATCATTCTTCTGCCGTGCAAGTGATCGGGCAGATAAAAGGAGAATAGATATGAGCAGATTTTATAATATGGCTTCCGGATCAGCTCTAAAAAACATAAAATTCCTGGTTTTAATCATGTTTCTGGTACATTTATCCGGTTGCGGCGGAAAAAAACAGATAATTACCGGTCCTCCCGAAAACGCAGCGGATGCTATCATTGTTACTGCGGAGGGGACAGCTGATATCGGGAATGCCGGTCTTGCTGAAGCGACTGACCGGGCATACCTGGATGCACAGCGAAAGGCTATAGAAACAGCTCTGGGGAAGATGTATTCTGCAAAAACGGTAGTAGATGCAGGCAGGTTCATAGAACAGACGATAATGGCTAAAGCGGAAGGTTATATACGGCAATGGTCGAAACTGGCCGGACCCGAGGTTCAGGATTATCCGGGCATTACCGAAAAGATCGTATGGGTTAAGATACAGGCAAGCGTGGGCAAGGATAAGCTTAAAGAAGATACTTTTGCCCTTGAAGAGATACAGAATAAACTGGGCCGTCCGGATGTGGTAGTAGTCATACCGAATGCACACGCGGCTAAAGTCATTGAAAGCAAACTGAAGGATAAAAAATTCACAGTGCGGGACCTCCCCGGTTCGGAAAAAGATCCTGTGGCAGCTGCTCAGGAAGAGGGGATCGAAATAATAATAGACGGAAAAGTAGAGGTTTCCGGAGCCGGACAGATAATGGCCGGTGTCAACATGAAATCATTTCAATCAGACATCATAATAAAGGCCGTAAATACGTCCGACGGCGAGGTGTTGGCGCAGTCTTCGGCTCACGGTGCGTATCCCCATATCAATGAAGAGAGCGGTAAAGCCGGTGCAGTAGAAAGGGCCGCCCAGATAGCAGCAGATGAAATGCTTGAGAAACTGCTGGCCGCATGGGAGGATGTCCTTAATAACGGCAGTAACCTCTATCTTAAAGTGGAAGGACTTAGCCTTGAAGATGAGAGCGATTTCAGGATGGTACTGAAAAGGAGTATGAGAGGTTTGAAGGAAGTTCATTCTAAGGGACTGGCTGAAGGCGTGTTTACATACAAACTTATGTATTTGGGAGATGGAAAACAGCTGGCAAAAGAACTCAGTAATATTGAAAGTAAATTCGGTATAGTTGTTACCGGTTATCGTGTTAATACGGTAACCGCAAAAGTAAAAGGAGGATAGAGAGATGAAAAGGTTAGTTCTGCTGGGTATCTGTGTTTCCCTGTCGTTAATGGTTTTCGGCTGCGGCGGTAAGAATATGGGCGGAGCCATTAAGGGGCAGGAGATTATGACTGAAGGATGGCTCGATGAAAATACTTATCAGGTGATAGCATGGGGAGAGGCGAGTCCTGATGTGGTTGGTGAGGCACGCTGGAGAAACCAGGCCAAGGAAGGCGCTCAGATGATGGCTGAAAAAAGGATCATAGAGAAATTTAAAGGTTATGCACTGGAAGCCAGCGGATATACGGAAGAGGGCGGCAATGTGATGGTCGTGGTAACAAAGGATGTACAGGGTGTCGCGAAAGGCGGTGAAATAGTCAAGACTACTTTTGATAACAACAACATGGCCTGTGAAATGGTATACAGGGTCACCGGCCGTAACCTTGAAAAAAGAGTGGAAAGAGGATTCCAGGTAGAGGAAATCGATCAAAGTCAATAACAGGGATGCATAATATAGCCGGGTAGCCGCATCACAATATAGATTTAGGGTGCCGGCCGGGATAATACGGGTACAGTAAAAAAGGGTTCTCTCTATCCTCCCTGTATGCTGGTCTGTATAAAATCTTTCCGATAAAAAGGCCTCTCTGCATGAGAAGAGCGCCGGCATCAAAAAAATAATGTGATGGATAAAACTTTCTTATCTGATTATTCTTTCTGGTTTGAAACGAACCGGATAGACCCGTATAATTACAAATCTTATTATTTTAAAGATCCGCTTGAAGTACTTATACTCGATTCAAAAAAAGATATCGAACATTATTTTGACAGAGTAGAAAAATTAACAGAAAAATATTATGTGGCGGGATTTTTCAGTTACGAACTCGGGTATGCACTGGAAGATGCGTTTTCCGATACAAAGACCGGGCTATTCCCTCTTGCTCTGTTCTGTGTTTATGATAATCCGACAGTTTTTGATCATAAAAGGAAAGAGTTTATCTCAGGCTCCTTCTCTTATCCCGTAACATGTGACGGATATACTGTAAAGAACCTCAGGCTGAATATATCAGAGAAAAAATATTTTGACGATATATGCCGGATAAAAGAACACATTGCTGCAGGAGATATATATCAGGTCAATTACACGATGAAATATAAATTTGATTTTAACGGTGATCCTCTTGCCCTTTACTGTGACCTGAAGAAAAAACAGCCTGTTGCGTATAATGTTTTTGCCAGGTTTAAAGACAGATACATAATATCTATTTCTCCGGAACTTTTTTTCTCTGCGGAAAACAGGGGTATAGAAGTGCAGCCGATGAAAGGCACAATGAAACGCGGAAGGTATATGGAAGAAGACGATGAACTTATGGCCCTGCTGGGGAGCGACTCAAAGAACAGGAGCGAAAACATAATGATAGTCGATCTTTTAAGAAATGATCTTGGCAGGATGTCTTATCCCGGATCGGTAAAAGTCGAAAGCCTGTTTGATGTCGAAAAATATGAGACACTTTTTCAGATGACGTCGAAGATAAACAGCAGGATCAGGAAAGAGGTGCCTCTTTCAGGATTAGTCAGAAGCCTGTTTCCGTCGGGTTCTGTAACAGGCGCGCCCAAGATCAGGAGTATGGAGATAATAGAAGAACTGGAGCAGGAAGCCAGGAATATCTATACCGGGTCGATCGGATTTTTTCAGCCTGGCGGGAAGGCTAAGTTCAATGTAGCTATCAGGACAGTTCTTATACAGGGGAACAATGGTGAAATGGGAGTGGGCGGCGGTATCGTGCATGAATCAGATCCGGCAGACGAGTTCGCAGAATGCAGGCTTAAGGCAGAGTTTCTTACAAAAAGAACCGATCCGCTGTTTAAACTTATAGAGACTATGCTGTATGACGGGGATATCCGTTACCTGGAGCATCATCTTCAGAGACTCGAGAAGAGCGCTGTCTATTTCGGGTTTGATTACAAAGAGAAATATATCAGGTCGGTTCTGGATAAACTGCTGCCCGGGCCGTCGGCCGGCTCAAAATATAAGATCCGTTTGCTGCTTGACAGGGAAGGGCATGCAGAGGTCACTTCTTTACCTGTCGATCAGATCGGCGGCATGTGCCTGAAAACAGGCATTTCCGGAATAAGAACTGACAGTAATGACTCTTTCTATTTTCATAAGACCACTAAAAGAGGTCTATATGACAGGGAACTTGAACGGGCAAGAGAAAACGGGTTATTCGATGTGATCTTCTTAAATGAAAGAGAGGAAATTACAGAGGGCTGTATCAGTAACTTTTTTATAGAAAAAACCGGCTTACTTTATACGTCTCCTGTGAAATGCGGATTACTTGATGGAATAATGCGAAGAACAGTGTTATCTGAAAAAAAAGCCTTCGAAAGAATCCTGAAAAGAGACGACCTGAATAGAGCAGATGCTTTTTATATTTCTAATTCAATTATCGGCTTCAGGAGAACAGAATTGGTTTTATAAAACAGACTTGATATTATAAAGAAAAAATGCTATTAATTATCAGAAAAGGATATTATGAGCGAATCAGAAATACTAAATTATAAATACAACTTCAAATTTAAGAACGGGATGGAGAAAGAATTTGATGTAAAACTGGATGCGGAAACACTTAACTTGATAATTGATAGAAAGGATTCATATGCGCCCTGGACGGAACTTAAGAATTTCAGATGCCCGTGTTGTCCGCTGGATGAGAGTAAACATAAATACTGCCCTGTAATAACAAATCTGCTCGATGTGATAGGATATTTCAAAGATTCCATATCCTACGAAGAAGCTGAGATAAAAATACAGACAGCGGACAGGACATATATTAAAAATACTTCTCTGCAGAATGGACTGAATTCACTTATAGGTATATATATGCCGACGAGCGGATGCCCCCTGCTGGGGAAACTAAAACCCATGGTAAGGTTTCACCTTCCGTTTGCAACCCTGGATGAGACTAATTTCCGTATGGTATCAATGTATCTTTTCGCTCAGTATTTCATTTTTAAGAAAAGCGACAAGGCGCCTGACTGGGAACTCAGAGACCTGGTCAAGATATATAATGATATCAGGCAGGTTAATAAGAATTTCTGCGATAAACTTTCTGACCTTAAGGTCAAAGACGCGGCTATAAATGCGCTCGTAACGCTTGACTGTTTTGCTTTTTCAGTCTCATATTCTATAGACACATTTAAACTGAATAAGATAGAACAGCTGTTTAACGAGTATCTCTGAGCCCGCCGTATCAGGACTTCAAGTTTTTTTTGAATAGTCGAAACCGGCTTTAAGTGCTTTTATATTGATCTCGCGGAATCTTTCCTTTTTGCCGGTAAAAAAATCAGGTATGCATGCTGTGACGCTCTCAAGGTCTACTGTTTGGTGGTCACCAATAAGTGCGCCGAGCATGACCATGTTAAGAGAAAGTATAGATCCGCAGTCCTCGGCTATATTATTCGAAGGTATGCATATCAGCTTTATACCCGGTAATTGTTCCGGTTCAAAGAGGCTTGTATTTGCAAAAATAGTGCCATCCGTGTTTATCCTGGGTGAAAAAAGTTCATATGACGGTCTGTTGAATGAGATAAGGATATCGGCCCGGTCTATTATGGGAGAGCCTATCGGCTCGTCGGATATTATTACCTGGCAATTGGCTGTACCTCCGCGGATCTCTGCGCCATAGGACGGAAAAAAAGTAACATTTCTGCCTTCGCGCATCCCTGCATGGCAGAGAATAGTTCCGGCAAACATTATCCCCTGTCCGCCGAAGCCGCTGATTATTATTCTTGTATTCACTTAGGTATATCCTTATATACTCCGAGAGGAAAATAGTCCGACATGGTCTTATCTATCCATTTTACAGATTCAAGGACATTCATCTTCCAGCCGGGAGGGCACATGGACAGGAATTCGACGAGAGCGAATCCCTTGCCGTCCATCTGGTACTGAAGCGCTTTTTTTACCGCTTTTTTTGCTTTATTGACGTTTTTTGGATTATTTACGGCAACTCTCTCGACATAAGATGTACCTTCCAGCCCTGAAACGAGTTCACATACCTTCATGGGATATCCGTCCTCAACAGACCGGCCGGCCGGAGTGGTTGTAGTCACCTGCTCAAAGAGCGTGGTAGGCGCCATCTGTCCGCCTGTCATGCCGTAACAGGCATTATTTATGAAAAAAATAGTTATGTTTTCCCCCCTGTTAGCGGCATGAAGAAGTTCATTCCCTCCTATTGCTGCGAGATCTCCGTCTCCCTGATATGTTATCACTATCTTTTCAGGCAATACCCGTTTTATACCTGTGGCTGCAGCCGGCGGCCTGCCGTGAGGCGCTTCGGTCGTGTCAAGATCCCAGTAAAAGTATGCGAATACGGCACAACCGACCGGAGCTACAGTTATAACATCCTGTCTGATATTAAGTTCGTCTATAGACTCTGCAATAAGGCGGTGTACGATACCGTGCCCGCAGCCGGGGCAATAATGATGCGGAGTATCTGTAAGGCTGGCAGGTTTTTCAAATATCACTTCATCATCTCCTTGAGTAATTCCAGTATCCTGGATATTTCGGGCAATCCGCCTGCCGGTTTTCCATAAAACTCTACTTCAGTTCTGCCGTTTACCGCCAGCCTGACATCGTCTACCATCTGCCCCATGGACATCTCTATGACGAGGAACTTCGATCTTTCAGATAGATGTTGTATTCTGGCAGTGGGAAAAGGATAAGCTGTCTTAAGCCTGAAATATCCGGCTTTCAGCCCGATTTCCTTTGCCTGGCGGCACGCATCAAGGTTAATACGTGAACTTGTGCCGTAACCCACAAGGATAACATCAGCATCTTCTGTGTCTATTTCTTCCCATAATGTTTCTTTTTCCATTAAAGCGAACTTATCCCAGAGCTTGTAGTTATGTTGTTCCAGCTCGCCTTCCTTCATGAAAAGGGATCTTATGTACCTTGAATCTCTTTCCCCGGCGCCTGTCAGGTTCCAGCCGAGATCTTCGAGTGTTTTATTGTATGTATCCGGAGGAGGAATATCAGCCGGTTCGAGGAGTTGTCCCAGTACCCCATCCGTGAGTATCATGACAGGATTACGGTATTTGAATGCAAGATCGAATGAATCCCTTGTCATCTCGTACATCTCCTGAACGCTTGAAGGCGTTAAGGTTATCATCCTGTAATCACCGTGCCCGCCGCCTTTTACTGTCTGGGTATAGTCACTTTGCGCACCGGATATATTTCCCAGCCCGGGACCGCCTCTCTGAACATTAACTATGACAGCCGGGAGTTCACAGCCAACCATATATGATATACCTTCCTGCATCAGCGATATGCCGGGAGAAGAGGATGTGGTCATAGCCCTTTTTCCTGTGACCGCCGCGCCCATTACCATATTTATCGCAGCAAGCTCGGATTCAGCCTGTAGGAACACCCTGCCCGTATCGCGCATTCTGAGCGACATGTATTCTGTTATCTCGTTTTGCGGAGTTATAGGGTAACCGAAGTATGCGTCTATGCCGCCCGAAAGCGCGCCTTCGACGATCGCCCTGTTTCCCTGGAAAAGTTTATCCTTCTTCATATTCTTTGATCTCTATGCAGTAATCGGGACACATGGTGTAGCATATGCCGCATAAGCTGCATTCCCCAGTCCATTTAACGGGATGAAACCCGTTTGAATTGAATTTTTCGCTGAACTCAAGCGCGCCGGAAGGACAGAATTCAATACAGAGCCCGCATTCTTTGCAGCGGCCGGCGTCGATAATCAGATTTTTTTTCTTTTGTGACATGAAATAATTTGTTTGAGAAATTTGAAAATCTCAGCGGAACTGATTTTACCAGCGCAGGACTATCCCGCCCCATGTAAAACCTGAGCCGAATGCAACCAGATTGACAATGTCTCCTTTTCCTATTGTTTTGTTCTCATCAGCTACAGCAAGGCCGATGGCTGTTGTAGCGGCACTCATGTTCCCGACTTTGTCGACATTGATAAAGACCTGGTCATTATCCAGTTTGAGCCTTTTGGCAACAGCTTTAATGATCCTCAAGTTTGCCTGATGCGGTATAAGGAGTTTAAGGTTCTCCGGTTTTACACCGGCCTTTTCAAGTGATATCAATGAAGACTGTATCATCTTCTGAACAGCGATCTTAAAAACTTCGTTTCCCTTCATCTGCAGAAAAAGTTCCCTGTTATTAACTGTTTCTGCAGAGGCAGGTTTTCTTGAGCCGCCCGAAGGCACTATGAGGAGATCTCCGTAGTTACCATCGCTGCCGAGGTAAGTAGAAAGGATACCGCTTTCACCTTCAGTCCTTTGCAGTATGGCGCAGCCGGCGCCGTCGCCGAAAAGCACGCATGTAGTCCGGTCTTCCCAGTCTGTTATGCTTGACATCTTTTCGGAGGCCACGACCATTACTGTATCGGCCGTTTTATTAAGCAGCATCGATTCTGCGATAGATAACGCGTATATAAATCCCGTACATGCTGCGGAGATATCAAAAGCGAAAGCTTTATCAAGGCCGAGTTGTTTTTGTATTAAGCAGGCAGTAGAAGGAAATTGATGATCAGGAGTTATTGTCGAGCAGATAACAGCCCCTATATCGGACTTTTTTATGCCGCATTTTTCCATCGCCATCTTAGCGGCATGCACCCCCATATCGGAAGATGATTCGTTGTTTTCAGCGATATGTCTTTCTTTTATACCGGTTCTTGTGGTTATCCATTCATCCGTAGTATCTACTATCTTTTCAAGGTCCTTGTTTGTAAGTACCTTTAAAGGCAGATAGTAACCGGTTGAAATAATTCTTGCACGCACCATAAAAAAATCTCCTAAGGTTTATAAATTACTGTGACTGTGGATTAAATATTTCCCCAGAGTATCACCTATTCTAAAAAAAATGTTTTACAATGTAAAGTCTGACAGGATAGAATATGTCTGCCGGTAATAAAGGTGACGTATATAAAAGGAGGTGGATTACCGGCCGGATAGAAGCAATAGCCCGCTGACAGCAACGATAAAAACTATTATAATTGAGTGTAAGATGCCCGCAACAGGAACGATGATCAGGCTTATGAGAAGGGCACCTGCAAAAGACCCTAAAAGATCCATTCCGTAAAAAATACCGGCTCTTGTGCCGGTATTCGGGTAACTATTCTTGAAATCTATGGCGCAGATAAGCGGAAACTGTATCCCGCCGATAAGGCCCGGCAGAAAAGGCAATAGCATAAAAATATATTCACCGGAGCCTAAGGTGCCGGCCTTTACAGCAAAGATGTATAGTATAAGTGTATAAAATACCATACCTGACTGGCTTATAATAAGCCAGTTTTTGTCAGCAGTACCGTTTTCGATATATCTATTGATTATGAAACTCCCCGCGATCAGTCCGCACATAAAAGAAGTAAAAATAATACTCATTTTCCAGTAGACTGTACCGAAAAAGATCTGGAAAATAAAAATAGTTATAAGTTGAAAAGATATCTCGGAAAATCCTCCGCAGGCGGTCAGGGCAAAAAGCCGGAAAAGGAAAGCATCTTTACGCGAATATACAGGATACAGCATGATAAGACACAGGATAGCCAGGCCCGTATATATGTGATAAGGTTTAATCGTGCGGAAGAAAAGAACCCGTTTATCACTGAAATGGGTTGTCCACAAGATCATGTTGGAATAATGTAGTAGCGGTTTGAAATCACGGTTTATTGAACTGTTAAGACATCCGGATATCCTGTCGGAAAGTTCCTTGAACCGTATTTCTGCCCAATCGCTTTGAAGGTAGTATTCCCTGAAATACTCGGTTTTTATACCGCGGTCATTGAGCCGGGACATCATTATACGCCAGTCATAAGTCAGCGTTGAGTGTTCAGCGGCAGCAAGGAAATATGCTGTTTCGCCGGGTGTTATGAGTACTTCGGCAAAGATCTCTTCGAGTGTCTTCTTCAGTGATGCAAATATCTCCCGCTGCTCGTCCGATATGTAATTCTGCTGGGAAGGAAGAGAAAAAGAGAAAACGCCGCCTGGCTTCAGATTCCGGCGGACATCGGAGAAGAATTCGTACGTGTAGAAACGGTTTAAAAGAAGAGTGCGCGGTGGGGGAAAATTCATTATTATGAGATCAAATCCGCCCCGGTCCCGTTTTAGCCAGCTGCGCGCATCCGTATACACGGTATTGAACCGTTTATCTTTTACCGGGGGAAGGATATTATGCAGGTAAAATGGCAATTGCGGATCAAGTTCAATATAAATAACTTCTTCAACGGGATGTTTAAGTATTTCTCCGGAAATTCCTGACATCCCGCTGCCTATAAGGAGCACCCGGCGGGGATCTTCATGCTGGCACATGGGAATATGAGCATTCATTTCTTCTGAAGGAGGATCGGGTACCGTGAAATTATATGTGCCGCTTGTATATATGCTATAGCTGTCTTCGTTCTTAAGAACCATAAGGTTCTGGTAATACGTGTTTTTTGTCAGTACAAGTTCTGTGCCGGGATAATTCTTTTCGATAAGCTTTTTGTCGATACTGTCTGTAAAAGGAAAAATTATTATACAGGTGATAAATAGTATAGCGGAAAGAGACCTTACCCGGGAGCGGGAGCCGGGATCGAGGAAAAAGGCAGCCGACAGGTTTAAGAGAGAAAGGATGAGAAACACCTGGAATGAACTTAAATACACAAGGAAGAGAAGGCCGGTAGTCAGCCCGCCGGTAAATGCCCCAGCGGATTCTATAAGATATACTTTGCCTGCTCTTAATATCCCCGGCTGGTTTTTATAGACGTCACATCCGCTGGCAAACAGCATGCCCAGCAGGAGATTAATAGGTGATATTGCAATAAAAACGGATATTACAGTACTGAGTAAACCGGATATCTCTCCGGGAAAAAGGTTGAGTAATCCCGGCGATGATCTTATCAGGAAAACAGTTAAAAGGAGAAATAATCCCAGTATTATCTGGAGCGTATTGAATATACGAAGGCGGTTTTTACTGTGCTCGAACAGTTTCGTGAAAATCTAACTGCCGGCAGCGCCGGATAAAAGCCATGATCCCAGGATGAGCCCGACTGTGAGTTCATTGCCGTAAAGTACAACAAGCAGCTCCCTTATAACCACTATCTGGCAGCTGAGAGCAGTAAATCCTATTAGAAAAAAAGAGAAAATCAACATTATTGGTATCATTAGTTTAAAGATATTTTAGTTAATACTTCTAGTTAAATCAAAATCTTCTCCCGGAACATGCGGGATATAGTCGTGAAACCCGCTGAAAAACAAGGAAAAATTCATTTGACTTTTAAAATAGGCACTGATATAATCTCAAGTGGTTTGTGATATAAATCACAGAAAAAAAAACAGAATTCCGTTATCCTGTTTATAGAAAGGAAATACCTGGACGGAAAGGATAAACAGGAGGAGAAAATGAAAATTTCAAAGAAATTTATTTTATTTAGTGTCGTTATTGTCCTCGGAGTTACGGCTGCGGTATTTGCTGATACTGCAACTGTCTCGGCGATTGACGGGACAGTGCAGTATGTAAAGAAAGGAGCAGACGACTGGCAGCCTGCAGAAATAGGCACGGTACTTGCTGTGGGGGATAAGATAGGCTGTAAAGACGATTCGTCGGCGGAACTCAGTTTCGAGAACGGGCACAAGGCGAAATTAGGGTCGAACAGTTTTATGGTAATAGAATCTATGGGGGATACGACTGCGATAAACCTTTTTAAGGGTAAAATACTCTCAAAGGTCAGAAAACTCTCCAGGAACGAGAACTATACAGTCAAGACGCCACAGTCAGTATGTGCTGTGAGAGGTACCGAGTTTGCCGTAAACATAGGAGAAACAACACAGGTTATAGTGTATGAAGGCAGTGTGGCGGCTACCGAACTCGAGACAGGTGCCGCGGTAATTATACCTGCCGGAAAATATACGATCATTATCAGAAGCCAGCCTCCGAGTGAACCGGATGACATAGAAAACCTCGATCAGACAGGCACCGGTGACGGACAGGATACAGCTGAAGGTGAAGGAGAAGAAGAAGCCGAAAAGGATGAACTCAGACAGGAGATGAGAGACGCTGTGCAGGAGATAGCTGTTGAAATCGATAATGCGCGGGATGTCGTTGAAAATCAGAAGGAGACCGATTCATCGACCGGAAGGACCCTGAGAGACGTACACGGCAATCTTGTGAGGATAGAACAGTACCTGTTGAGGCCGGAGCCTGATACGGTCCAGTTCATAAACATAACAAAAAGGAACAATTATATCTATAAGGGAAAGATGAAGGTCGGTTCCACGGGACCCAGGCTCGACACTATTGATTTTAAAGCGAAATTCAATATGAATATGCCTGAAAAGATATCAGACTGGCTGGGATTTTTCGAAGACATTGACGACCAGGACCTCGATTTTCATCCGGAAACTATCAGAATTAAACTCTCAAACAAAATTGCTAAAGCAAATAAGGATGAGGTTATTATAAGTTCCGAATGGGAAGAAAATGCAAACGATCCTGACCGTGAAGGCGACATGGGTGATATGAATATTATTTTCAAGAGCGAGACAAAAGGCGAGTGGAATGTTTTTGCCGGGGAAGCAGAGGATTTTGACGCCGGTGACCAGCGCCTTCTTATAAAGACCGGCGAGGAACCTTCAAACGGGATGATGTGGAATAGCGAGGATGCTGTTAATATGTGGGTTATATCACCCAAACTGCTGCTCTACAAGGATCTGAACAATAACGGCGCGTGGGACGAAGCTGAAGCCACAATTGACAATACATTATGGGTAAGGATGGGATCGGAGAGCTGGGCGATAAATAACGACGGCAATATCCTTGACACCGATATGTTCGAAAATGGGGACATGAACCCGTTTGAGATCGTAAAAAACATAGCTTTTGAGTCTTCTATACTGGTCAGATACAGTGACGAGATGGAAGATCCCGGCTGTATATTGAGTCAGGATTATGATGACGAGTTATGGACAGACAGCCAAAAAGCCGATTATCAGCTGGAAGCGCTCCAGGCATTCAACAGTGCGAATAATTTGTTCGCGACTAATCTCGACCTGGTGATCACGCCTGATTTCGTCATACCTATTATGGAGGAAATAGCGAAAGGCGCCTCGAAAAAAATGTAGTTCCGGGAAATGGAGCGGAAGAATCTGAGAGATATAAAGATGAAAATAATAAAGACAATAACACTGCTTGCAATTATATCGGCACTTAGCTTGAGCCTGGTTCTTGCCGCTGATGACGACAGCGGATTCAGTATATCCGAACTCGGAGTACCGTCATGGGTAATAGACGCGGCACTCAAGTTCGTGAACAATCCCGATGACGTCTTTTATAATTTTCACCTGGATAATGTGGATTATTCCCCGGTAGTAGAAGATCAGCCGGCGACGCTGAGGACCAATTTCCTGACGACATTTTTCCCTTTTACCTGGGGAAACCTGAACCTGAAGGTAAAGGTGATGCCTGATGAAAAATACTATAACTGGATGCCTCAGATAGACCTGATGGGCAGTTACGGGCGGATAATAGGACTTGACCTGGCAAGCAAGTTTATGACGAGCGATTCTACCGATTCGTTTAAACCGCCGACCATGGTCGATTACAGTGTCGGGATACTCCTAACTAAAGCGGTATCGCAGGAGACACGGCTTTATGCCGGATTCCAGTATTCGCTGATATCCCTGGATTTCGAGTTCCCGGAACCCCTGGAGATCACTGACGATACTTCACTCAGTAAAATAAATGTGATGCGGAAAGATTATATAGTTGTCACCGGGATATCAAATACAATAAGGAAAGATAAGCGCATAGTCGCATATGTAGGATACGGATTTAATTATAAGAAGATATTTTCAAGGTTTATGTGGTATTACGACCACCTTGAAATGGGATTTAATGTATATCCCGAGGGGTTGCTGGTTATCCATCCGTTCTTAGGATGGCACTGGAATTTCTAGGAACATCATGAAAACAATAACAAAAATACTGATAATGGTTACAGCGGTTAGCGTTCTTGGAACCGGGATGTCTAACGCCCGGATGAAACTGGCGCCTTACTATAATTATAAGTTCATAGAGGGCGTGTCAGTGTCTCCGACCGGTGATTTCGGGTTCCTGGTAAACCTGTCGAACGATATAGGGCTGATAGTTCAGCCAGTAGAAAAGCATACTTTCATAGGGTTCTATTCACTGAAATATCAGGGCCCTGGGCTCAAAGAACAGGAAGGCAGGGAATTCTCTGAACGGTATCTCGATCACATGTTCGTAGGAAGGCATCACTGGACTTTGCCGGACGGTACTGTACTAAAAACTCAGTATGACATGATATTCGAGGCAAGAAGAAGCGGGACAAACGAGACATGGGATAACGGGCTCTATAATTTCAACCGTTACGGCGGTACAGCTTCTTTCAGTAAGATGATAGGCAAAGTAGAAATCACCCCGGCATTTAAATATCATTACATGACATTCCCCAATTATACGGATATGCTGGCAGAACTCAGATCAGGTGCCGATGCAAGTGCTTCTGAGGGGAAACAGAACCATCATATAATCGAGGTCGGGGGCCAAGCTAAATATAAAGAGAATGCAGGGAAACTTAATGTCGCACAGCAGCTTTATACAAAACAGAAAGTGGCTGTTGATACTGTCCAGGACGACGGCACATATTACAGCAGTGAAGGGCAGAAAGACCTGACTGTCACCATATCCGCGAAAAGGGAACAGGAACTTTCTCCCATATCAGTGCTGATCCCGGAAGTCACTTTTGTACTGAAAGATTCTAACCAGAACTACCAGCATTTTACAGATGTGACTTCGACGTCGCCCGTATCGTTTCATGCTGATTATAACGATTACATGGATATATCTTTTGCTGTCCCGGTTTCACTGGGGCTTTCAAAAAAATGGTCTCTCATATTCAGTCCTAGTTTGAGTTATAAAAAATATATGAAAAGGAATGCCAGGGCCGAAGATGGCAGTTTCTATCAGGACAAGAAACAGACAAGGATGCTGAGCATATACACGCTGGGTTTCAGAAATCAGATAGGAGAAAGTTCGTCAAGCATGATGTTCGTCACATACCAGACACAGGCATCCAATATGGAATACGAGAAGTATGTAGCGTATAACTACTCGGGATATTCCCTGGGTCTTAAGTTTCAGCTGGAATACTAGCTGTAACCGGTTAAAACTGTTAAACCCGAAAAACTTTCCCGTTACAGGAGAAGCGCCAATCTTTCTTTTTAAAAATATGATAAACCTGCGGTTATCCGGATGACTGCAGGAAACAGTTAATAATTTTTTTAGGTATTCCTATTTTCACATAATAATCGTATTCAAAAGACATCTCGACATGTATTGCTTATGTTAAATAAAATAATTATTATATAATGCATTGCCGGATGTTTAATCAAAAAATTCTTATTGCCGCGCAAATAGCTCAAAAAACGAACAGTAAAAGGAATAATGGAAAAAATAAAAACTGCAATAATCGGTGCCGGTGTAGTGGGACTGGCTGTCGCCAGTGAACTCGGCGGTGCGGACGGCACTGTTTTTGTAATAGAAAAAAAAGAGACTTTTGGAACAGAGACGTCTTCAAGGAACAGTGAGGTTATACACGCCGGTATATATTACCCGAAAAACTCATTAAAGCATCTGTTATGCATAGAAGGCAACAGGCTTTTATATGAGATATGCGAGAAGACCGGCATAGGCCATAAAAGGACCGGAAAACTCATTGTTGCCCCGACAGCCGGTGAATGCGAAGATCTTAATATCCTTTATGAGAACGGCCGGGAAAACGAAGTACCCGGACTTAAAATAATATCCGGAGCCGAAGCCCGTGAGTACGAACCGTCTGTCCGGTGCGAGGAAGCGGTTTTTTCGGAAACGACAGGTATAATAGACACGCACGCGCTGATGAAATATTTTGCCGGATCTGCTTCAGGAAAAGGAGTGGAGATAATATATCATACCGATGTTGTTTCGATAGAGAAGGATGCCGGCGGGTATAGGGTAACGGTAAAGGAAAATGACGGCAGTGAGTTTTCTTTTATATCCGAAACCGTTATTAATTCTGCCGGACTGGATTCGGATATCGTGGCAGAAATGGCCGGAATAAACCCAGATGAAGCGGGATACCGGCTTCATTACTGTAAAGGAAGTTATTTCAGGTTAAAAAATCCCGCGCGGTTCGGTATCAGCCACCTGGTGTATCCGGCAGTAAAAAAAGGCTCAAAAAGCCTGGGTATACATATAGCCCTGGATCTGTCCGGCGGTATAAGGCTCGGGCCTGATGCCGAATATGTTCTGGGGAGGACAAGGGATTTCTCGATCAATGAAGAGGATAGATCCAAGTTCCATGAATCGGTAAGCAATTTTATCCCGGAAATAGATATTGAAGACCTGTACCCTGATACTGCGGGTATAAGGCCTAAACGGCAGGGACCGGATGACGGTTTCAGGGATTTTATTATTACTGACGAGTCGGAAAAAGGCTGTCCCGGATTTATAGATCTAATAGGCATAGAGTCCCCCGGATTGACAGCGGCGCCTGCAATAGCAGAGGCTGTCAAAAAACTGATTAAAGACCTATGATCACATTAGTGACCTTTATCGCGGGTATTATCATGCTCTGGATAGGTGCGGGCTGGTTCGTAAAGGGCTCAAAAGGTATTGCCGAGAGCATGAATATTTCGCCTCTTATGATAGGCCTCACTCTCGGTGCTGTAGGAACATCAATGCCGGAGTTTATGGTATCTACCATGGCGGCCGCTTCGGGGATGACTGACATATCCCTGGGTAATGTCATAGGTTCCAACATGGCTAATATAGGACTTGCTCTCGGACTGGGTTCTCTTATTTTCCCCGTGCCGGTTGAAAAAGGAGTCATAAAATACGATTACTGGGTTTTACTCTCTGCGGGAATACTTCTTTATCTTTTTTCTGTAAACGGTACGCTCGGCCGAAGTGAAGGAATACTGTTCATAATACTCTTCATATGTTATTTTGTCTTTCTGGCGGCGAGACATAAATTCTCCACTGATAAAAACCCGGCCGCAAAGAAAAAATATCCGATTCTAAAGTGTACCGTACTTTTTCTGTCCGGCGCAGCCGGGCTGACCGCAGGCGGTAAACTGATAGTGATGAATGCTGTGAAACTGGCTGAAGTATGGGGCATATCGGAAGCTGTGATAGGGATAACGGTTGTTGCCGTAGGAACGTCCCTGCCGGAAATAGCTGTTGTTATTACAGGGGCCCTTAAAAAACAGCCGGAAATAAGCATCGGTACCATAGTAGGTTCGAACATAATCAATATTTTTCTTATATCAGGTGTGGCGGCTTCGATCTCTCCTATAGTGATAAAAGGAAGTGAGATAATATTCCAGGCACCTGCGGTAGTACTGTTTACGGTACTGCTATTTCCGGTTATAATAGACAGAATGATAAAAAGATATGAGGGCGGGCTGCTTTTTATTTGTTATGCGGTGTATATTTTCATGTTGTTTTAGTGAGAACAGATAACAAGGAGAAGTAATTATGGAAGAAAAATATACGGATATCCTGAAAAGAAAACTTGAAGCCGTACATTATGATAAATTGATGGCTTTGAACAATGATGAGGTAAATGAGTTTATCGCATATGCTATTGAGCTTTGTGAACCGGAAAGTGTGGTTATCGGGGACGATTCTGACGCTGATGCCGATTATTGCCGGCAGCTGGCTATAGATAACAAAGAAGAAATCCCGTTGAACATAAAGGGACATACCGTTCATTTCGACGGTTATTATGACCAGGCGCGAAAGAAAGAAGTCACCAAGTACCTGGTGCCCGAAGATGAACATCTTGACCCGAAACTTAATCAGGTAGGCCGGACTGAAGGACTTAAGGAACTGGAAGATTTCCAGCGGGGCGCTTATAGAGGCCGCGTCATGCTGGTACGTTTCTATTGTCTGGGTCCCACGGATTCTATATTTGCCATACCCTGTCTTCAGATAACAGATTCGGCTTATGTCGCGCATAGTGAGGATATACTCTATAGAAGGGGTTATGAAGAATTCCGACGTCAGAGCCGGAACCCGAATTTCGAGTTTTTTAAATTCCGTCATGCCACAGGCGAAGTAGACGAAAGGATGACGAGTAAAAACTATGAAAAGAACAGGGTCTACATGGATTACATCCACAACACAGTATACTCGGTAAACACCCAGTACGCCGGGAACACCGTGGGACTAAAAAAACTTTCCCTTAGACTGGCGATACGCAAAGCCGACCGTGAGGGCTGGCTTGCTGAACATATGTTTATTATGCGTTCAAACGGCCCTGGCGGCCGTAAGACTTACCTGTGCGGCGCTTATCCTTCAGCATGCGGCAAAACGTCTACTGCTATGATACCGGGCGAGAATATAGTAGGTGACGACCTGGCTTATTTCAGGATCATTGACGGCGAATTCCGTGCCGTTAACGTGGAATCAGGTATCTTCGGCATAATTCAGGATGTTAACGCGGAAGGAGATCCTGTTATATGGGATGTGCTCCACAGGGAGGGGGAAGTTATCTTCAGCAACTTACTGGTAAACGGCGGCCGGCCGTACTGGCTCGGTATGGGCGAAAATATTCCGGATTCGGGTACTAATCATGTGAGCCTGGAATGGAAAAAAGGGATGAAAGGCCCGGATGATAAAGATACGACTCCGAGTCATAAGAATGCCCGGTACACCATACGTATCTGTGATCTGGAGAACAAGGATGAAGCCTGGGACGCGTCTAACGGTCTTCCTGTGGGAGGACTAATCTACGGCGGCCGTGACAGCGATACCAATGTACCGGTACGGGAAGCTTACAGCTGGGAACATGGTATATGTACAATGGGCGCTATGCTCGAATCAGAGACTACTTCTGCTACGATCGGCCAGGAAGGTGTGCGGAAATGGAATGTGATGAGTAATATGGATTTTCTCTCAATGTCTGTAGGGAAGTATCTGAAAAACAACCTGGATTTTGCGGCGGATATAGAGCGCCCCAAGATCTTCGGCGTCAATTATTTCCTTAAGAAAGACGGTAATTATCTGAACGGCATGCTGGATAAGGCTGTATGGGTAAAATGGATGGAACTGCGTGTAAACCGGGAAGCAGACGGTATAGATACGCCTGTCGGTATTATTCCCAGATATGAAGATCTGAAGAGACTGTTTAAAGAAGTTCTTGACAAAGAATATTCTGAGGCGGAATATAACGAGCAATTCGTTTTGAGAGTACCGGAAAACCTGGCTAAACTCGAAAGGATGAAAGAAATATACAAGACGAAAGTCCCTGATGCCCCCGGCATACTGTTCGAGTGTCTTAATGAGCAGGAAGAGAAACTCAAAAAAGTTGCAGAGATCCACGGTGACTATATAGAACCGGCAAAATTGCTCAAATAAGGCAGATCTTGAGCATGAATACTTCGGGACTCTTTGATTCACATGCTCATCTGCTTGACAGCAGATTCAAAGACGATGTGACAAATATCACAGAAGGGCTCCGGGGTGTAGTCTGTATCTGTCAGCCGGATGAGGATATGGATCTTTTCAGGCAGCTGCTTTTGGAAGAGAATGTGTGGGGTGCAGCCGGCATACACCCGCATGATGCCCGCAAAGCAGAGTCCATATGGCATTTACTGGAAAGTACCCTCAGTATGAAAAAAGTAGTAGCCGTGGGAGAAATAGGCCTGGATTTCTATTATGATAATTCTCCCCGGGACAAACAGGAGGAAGTGTTCCGGATGCAGCTGGAGCTGGCCCGGAATATGGATCTGCCGGCAGTTGTCCATTCAAGGAATGCCGCAAAAGAAACATTTTCGATACTGGATTCTGCGGGTGCCGAAAGAGTGCTCATACATTGTTTTTCAGGGAATCCGGATGAAATGCAGGAAGCTGTAAAAAAAGGTTACTATATATCGATGGGCGGGGTAGTCACATTTCCTAAGGCTGATACAGCAAGGGAAGTTGTCAGTGAAGTGCCGTTTGACAGGCTTCTTATTGAGACAGACTGCCCGTATCTTGCTCCGGAACCTGTAAGAGGCAGGAGAAACGAGCCTTCATATATAAAATATGTGGCTGAGAAGATAGCCGAGATCAGGAAAGTGTCGTATGAAAGGGTGGCTGAAAGAACTGCGGACAATACGATGAAATTTTTCAGGATATAGATATTTATACAGTATATAAGGAGGAAAAATGCCCAGAGAATGCAATGAAGAAAGAAATATGAAGATATGCAATTGTTCGTATGAACCGTGTTCCCGTAAAGGTATCTGCTGTGAATGTATAACTTACCATAAGCAGATGAATGAGGTGCCGGCCTGTTTTTTTTCGGACAAGGCAGAGAAAAGTTATGACCGTTCGGTAGAGAATTTTATAGAGGACTATAAAAAAAGAGGCTGTTTATAAGGCAGATTATAAGCGGCAATACCTGTGTGTGCCGGATCGGGCGGAAACCCCGTCAGGGACAACAGGAAGAAACAGGTTGATGGATAAAAACAATGAAGCATTTTAAATACTGTCCCATGTGCAAGACAGAACTTGTAAAGGAAGAAGTATGCGGGATCGAAAGGTTGTTGTGCAGTGATTGCGGCTGGATAAACTATATCAATCCTCTGCCTGCTGTCGCCTGTGTTGTCAGGGACGGTGAAGGAAGAATACTTCTTGTAAAACGCGCGGCAGAACCGGAAGCCGGCAAATGGTCGCTCCCGGCGGGATTTATAGAACTCGGTGAATCACCTGCAGAAGCTGCCATGAGGGAACTTAAAGAAGAAACCGGACTGGATGGAACAGAACCCAGTCTGATAGGGGTCTATTCGGATAGGAGCAGTATATACGGCGGTATCCTTACCATAGGATACCTTTTTACGCATATCTGCGGCGATCTTGCTGCCGGAGATGATGCAAGTGACGTTAAATTCACAGTTATAGAGAATATAGATAATATTCCTTTCAGGAGTCACAGGATTCTGCTGCGGGAGTCCGGCGTATGAAATACAACCATATATTCGGCCCTGTACCTTCAAGGCGCCTGGGGCTTTCGCTGGGAGTGGATCTTGTACCGCATAAAACATGTTCTTTTGATTGTATATATTGCGAATGCGGACCTACAATACAGCATACCTGCAAAAGAGGATTATATGTGGATCCCGATGAAGTAATAGAGGAGCTCAGGTCTTTCCTTTCAGGTAGTCCGGAACTGGATTATATAACTTTTTCCGGCGCCGGGGAACCGACGCTTAACAGCGGTATAGGAAAAGTCGTGGATTTTATCAAGGATAATTATTCCGGATACCGGCTGGCCCTCCTTACTAACGCGAGTCTCTTATCTGAAAAAGAAGTAAGGGACGAGATAAAGAGATGCGATCTGATAATACCGTCGGTAGATGCCGTATCGCCGGACCTGTTTGAAAGTATAAATAATCCGGCATCCGGAATAGATATAAGGGAGATACTCAAAGGTATAGAGTTACTGAAAAAAGAGACCGCGGCAGACATATGGGTAGAGATCTTTGTCGTACCCGGGATGAATGATTCCGAAGAAGAGTTAACAGTACTAAAAAAAGCACTATTGAAAATACAGCCTGATCTGGTGCAGCTGAATACGCTTGACCGGCCTGGAGTAATAGCGTCTATTTTCCCCGTTGATAAAAAAGGCTTGGAAAGAATACGGGAATTCTTAAACCCTCTGCCGGTGGGAATTGTCGGGATCCCTGATGATATCGCATGTTCCGGCCCTGTTTCCCACGAGGGGATCGAGGACCGGATACTGGCCCTTATAGGCCGCCGCCCGTGTACTGTTGATGATCTTTCTGCGGCTCTCGGCCTGAAAAAAATGCACCTGTTAAAGTATTTGCGCCGGTTTGAAAAATGTGATAGAATAATCCCTGAAAAGAAGGAAAGAGGAGTATTTTATATACTAAAAAAAGATGGAAGATAACAAAAAGAAAAACAGCAGTCCAAAAAAGAAAAAAACGGAAGTAACCGGAGCTCTCGGATTTGTCGAAACAAGAGGTAAGACCGCGGCTATAGGGGCGATGGATATTATGCCCAAGACCGCCGAGGTGGCTTTTACAAAAAGAGTCAATATAGGCAGCGGGCTTGTAACAGTCATCTATTCCGGGGAAGTGGCTGCTGTCGAGTCTGCCGTTTCGGTTGCGGCAAGGCTTTCTGAAAAAATAGGTACCCTTGTATCAACCAATGTTATACCCAGACCGCACAAACGGATATATGAGATACTGGAGCAGCGCTCGGGAGAAGAATCGGATACCGGTATCTCTGAAGAAAAAAAACTTGCGTTAGGTATGGTTGAAACCGAAGGATTTACAGAGATGATTGCTGCAGCGGATGAAGGCATTAAGGCGGCGCATGTGGTTATACCCGGCTGGGTCACTGTCGGCGGCGGGCTCACATGTGTGTTTTTCAGGGGAAAAGTGGCGGCAGTCCATTCTGCGGTCGAAGCCGGTGTGATCCAAGCAGAAAGAAAAGGCAAAGTATCGGCCGCGCATGTAATAGCCAGTCCTCATGTCGGTACTGAAGAAGTGGCCCCAATAGGTGTATTCAGAGGTGAGAGCGTATTGAGAAAAACCGATTGGGATGCGGCTCTCGGGATACTTGAAACACAGGGGATAGCGGCTCTCATAGAAGGTATTGATGCCGGGCTCAAGGCTGCCAGTGTCACTGTCCAGGGTTGGGAAAAAATAGGCCGCGGTATTACATCTACTCTTTTCAGGGGAAACGTCGCTGATGTGAAGTCAGCCCTTGATGCTGCATGTGCCGGTGCCGGTAAAGTCGGGAAAGTAGTTGGAGAATACATTATCGCCCGGCCGCATTCGGAACTGGAAAAGGGAAGGTGACAAGGGGGCAGATAAGGGAAAATGTCCGGGAAGTACTTTCCGAACTTCCCGAAGGCATCAGGCTTGTAGCGGCCTGTAAAACGCGGACGGCAGAAGAGATCCAGCAAGCCGTTGAAGCCGGTATAACAATCATAGGCGAAAACCATATCCAGGAAGCCGAAAGATCATTCCATAATATAGAAGGTGATATCAAATGGCATTTTATAGGCCACCTTCAGAAGAACAAGGTAAAAAAAGCAGTAAAGATATTTGATATGATAGAATCTCTTGATTCTCCTGAACTTGCCCGGATCATAGACAAAGAATGCCGTAAGATAGACAAGATAATGGAATGCCTGGTTGAAGTTAACAGCGGCCGGGAAGATAATAAATACGGTTTTATGCCTGAAGATGTAGAGGGATTCATCCTGGAAGCAAAGGATCTTTTGAACATAAGGATCTCCGGGCTCATGACTATGGGTCCGTTTATGGGTACGCCGGAAGAGTTCCGGCCTTATTTCAGTCTTACAAGGAAACTTTTTGAAGATATAAAAGAAAAGAAGATACCGTCCTGTGAAATGAAATACCTTTCCATGGGCATGTCAGCTTCATATAAGACAGCTATTGAAGAAGGCGCAAATATGGTGAGAATAGGAACGCGCCTCTTCGGGTTCAGGGACTATTCCTGCTGACAAGTTAAAAACATCTCTTTTTGACTCAGACCGTTATATTATTTAAAATATAACGAACCGGATCAATAATCATGAAAATAGAGAAATCAAAATATATGTAAAGGGAGCATCGGAAAAACCGTTCCTCGGACAGGGGCCTGTACAATTGCTCGAAAAGATAGGCCGCATAGGTTCGGTAAGAAAAGCAGCGATCCAGATGAACATGTCGTATTCAAAGGCGCATTCCATGATTGTAAGGATGGAGAAAGAGATCGGGGAACAGTCTGCTTGAAAGGAATATAGGCGGCAGAGGCGGCGGCGGGGCACGGCTGACTCCTGCTGCTTTTGAGCTGGTCAGGGGGTACAGGGAACTCAAATCCGGCATAAAACAGGATTCCGGCAAAAAATTCAGGTTTTTACAGGAAAAGATCGAAAATATAGGAAAAAATGCATAAACCGCGTCAAAACAGGTTTAAGACCGTTAAAGTGGAAGATTCGGTCGGAAAGATCATAATGCATGACATAACATGCATCATTCCGGGCGAATTTAAAGGTCCTGTTTTTAAAAAGGGGCATATAGTTTCCGGAGAAGACATCGGAAAACTTAAAGACCTGGGCAAGGATAACCTGTATATTTTCGATATATCACAGGAAGAATACCATGAAGACGAGGCGGCCGAAATCTTCAAAGCCTTTGCGGGTGAAAACGTGAGCGCAGCCGGTCCGGCTGAAGGAAAAGTAGTATTTTCATCGGAAGTTGACGGGCTGGTAAAGATCGACCGCGAAAAAATAGATGCCATCAATAACATCCGGGACATAGTTTTTACAACAATACATTCCGGTATCCCGGTATTCAGTAAAGATAAGATAGCAGGTATAAGGATAGTTCCGCTTGTGGTAAGAAAAGAGTATGTGGACAAAGCTGTGTTATATGCTGACGATGTCCTCTTATCAGTATCTCCTTTTAGAGAAAAAAAAGTCGGACTGGCTGTTACCGGTAACGAGGTCGCGAGCGGCCGGATAAAAGACGGGTTCCGTCCCCGCATAGAAAAAAAGATCTCCGCATACGGGAGTACGGTAACGGAGTTCGCGATAATAGAAGATGATCCTGAAAAATTAAAGAAAAAAATATTTGATATGGCAGAAAAAGGCTGTGAACTGATAATATTGACAGGAGGGATGTCAGTCGATCCTGATGATACGACAAAGACCGCAATCGCTTCAGCCGGAGTAGATGTCGTATCATATGGGGTACCTGTGCTTCCCGGCAACATGTTCATGGCCGGGTATCTCGGTGATATCCCTGTTTTGGGGGTGCCTGCATGCGCTCTTTTTTTTGAAGTAACCGTACTGGATCTTTTCCTGCCGTATGTCTTTTCCGATACAAGGATAACCGAAAACGATATGAAAGGCAGAGGATACGGCGGGTACTGCAGGCATTGTGATATATGTATATTCCCGCGTTGCGGTTTCGGAAAATGCTGATCGGACCGGATGGCAGGAGAATAGATTACGCGAGGATATCCCTTACGGACAGGTGCAGGCTGGCATGTAGATACTGTATCCCGGATACTTTCCCCGGTTTATGCAGGCAAACGGATATACTTGCCTTTGATGAGATACGCCTGCTTATTGATATTCTGGAAGGATTGGGTATAACAAAGTTCCGTTTCACGGGTGGGGAACCGTTTTTAAGGAAAGGAATAATAGGTTTTCTTGAAAGTCTGGATATTGGCGGCTTATATATAACCTCAAGCCTGGCGCCGCGATGTTTGGATATTGACAGAATAAACGGTCTCGGGATAAAAGGTATTAACATAAGCCTTGATACGCTGGTGGAGGAAAAATACAGATGGCTGACCCGCGGCGGAGATATTAACCGTGTAATAAGAAACTTAATGAGCATTAAAGCTGATATTGTCAGGATAAACACGATACTCATTAAAGGATTTAACGATAATGAGATAACCGATATAATAGATTTTGCATTAAGTATCGGGGCTGAACCGCGGTTTATAGAAAAAATGGATTTTATCAGTGATGATTTGGGTTTTCTTCCTGCAGGGCATATCAGGGAATATCTGCAGAGGGAAGGAATAATAGAACCCGCTTCTTTCCGGCCGGAAAATTCAGCGGCAAAGTATCACAGGATAAAAGGCAGTGATGCCAGGGTGGGATTCATAGCTCCGGTCAGTGAACCATTTTGTGATAGATGCAGTAAGATCAGGGTAAAAGCTGACGGCGGGTTGAAACCGTGCCTTTACGGTGCAAGCAGTTTGAACCTGAGGGAAATGATAAGAAAAGGTTCTTCCGATGCCGTTATATCTGAAAAGATCAGGGATGTTATTGCCGGTTCAGAAAAACCGGCGGGCCAGCTGCCTTGTATCACAGGTGAGATCATGGCCAGCATAGGAGGTTGAATATGTATTCATCAGACAACGGTTACGGGGCGGATCTGAGGATGGCGGATGTTTCCGGTAAAGAAAAGACACTCAGGACAGCCCGTGCGTCCGGTTTTATAAAAATGGGACGGGATACTCTGGAAAAAGTCCGGAAAAAAGAGGGGCCGAAAGGGGATGTCCTTTCAGTGGCAAAAGTGGCCGGTATAATAGCGGTTAAACAGACGCCTTTTCTTATACCCATGTGTCATAACATAGATATAGCGCATTGCAGTATCGAGTTTAAAATAGAAGAAGGCGGTATAGGTGTGGTATCGGAGGTTAAATCTTTTGACCGGACCGGTGCGGAAATGGAAGCCCTGACAGCAGTATCAGTGGTATTGTTGAACATATATGATATGCTGAAAGCGCTGGAAAGGTCGATGGAGATAGTTAAAATAAAACTGGATAGAAAAACCGGGGGAAAGAGCGGGGATTATGTCAGGGAAGATTAGCGCCATATGCATTTCTGCCAGGAAGGGAGCTCCTAAAACATGTGTCGATACTGCCCGGATAGAGGCCGGTCACGGTATCGCGGGTGATGTGCATGCGGGTAAGGGCCCGCGGCAGGTATCCATCCTTCTTGAAGAATCGCTAGATACATTAAATGATTTCGGAATGGAAACAGCCCCGGGTGATTTTGCCGAAAACCTTATTATCAAGGGGATTGTCAGCGAAAAAATAAAAAAAGGAGACAGGATAGTAATAAAAGATGATATAGTACTGGAAGTGACCCAGATAGGAAAAGTTTGTCATGATAAGTGCGGTATATTCGAAAAACTGGGTAGATGCGCAATGGCTGATGAGGGGATATTTGCCGCCGTTATCTCAGGCGGGACGATATGCCCGGGCGACAGTGTAGAGATAGAAAGATGATAAAGACAGCTATTTTGACTATATCGAGTACCCGTACGGCGGAAACTGATTTTACGGGAGATGCCGTTTTCAGAATACTTCAGCAGGGCGGGTTTGATGTGATCGCCAGGGAAATTGTCGGTGATGATAAAGAAAAGATATTTGTAAAACTCGTACATTTTTCTGATGTACTGGAAGCCGACCTTGTCCTTACTGCCGGCGGTACGGGAGGCGGTCCTTATGATGTCACTCCTGAAGCTACGCTTGATACTATAGACAGGCTCATGCCCGGATTATCAGAACTCATGAGGGCTGAAGGCATAAAAAAAACAAAAAAGGCGGCCCTTTCAAGGGGTGTATCGGGCATAAGAAAAAGTACCCTGATAATAAATCTTCCCGGTTCGCCGAACGGCGCGGGTGAATCTCTGGATACGATAATAGATATTCTGCCGCATGCGGTAGATGTTATAAAGGGTGCCGGCCATCCGGCAGATAAGGAGGGATCTTGATTCTTGCCAGGATATTTTTTGTTTTCGTTAAAATAGGCTCTTTTGCCATAGGCGGCGCATATTCGTTCCTGCCATTGATCGATGTGGAGATAGTCAAGAAATACGGTTGGCTTACGGAAAAAGAGTTTCTTGATATATCCGGGCTAAGTGCTGTGATTCCAGGGCCTATATCGGTAAAGTATGCTACTTATATAGGTTATAAGGTTTACGGTATACCAGGCGCCATAGCGGCAAATATCGGGGTCATACTCCCGGCGGCCCTGATGATGACGGGTATAACCATGCTCTACCTCAAGTACAGGGAGATACAGAGAGTCAAGTCGGCTCTGGCTATTGTAAGGTTAGCTGTATTCTCGATGATAATCGTGGTCGCGTTCCAGATGATAGGAGTAAAAAATCTTTTCTCGCTGAAGAACGGGATCATGGCGATAGTTTTTCTTCTGTTTTTTTTATCGGGCAGGGTGCATCCGGCGCTTATAATCATAAGTGCGGGATTGCTGGGCGCGTTAGCCGGGTAGAAAGATCAAAAGATCACTGCTGATATTTTTATTCGTATTTACCGCTTACCAGTCTCTTCAGGCAGCCGTAAGCCCGGTAAACAGATACGTAAAAGGAGAAATACTCGAAATCATCCCCGAAATAACAAAAGGGTACTCGGGTATACAGAATCTGAAAGTAATAATCAGAAGTGGTAAATACACCGGTCTCATACTTGATATCCCGAACAGTATATGGGAAGAAGAGGGTTATAATACACGTCAAGGTAAAGGGGGTAATGTTGTCTTGCAGCTGGTAGAGGTAGAAGGTCTTGTAGAAACCGCGCGGGTGATGGGCTATTACCGGTCGCCGTATATACTTGCCGGTGCAGGTGTTTTTTTATTGTGTTTTTTTCTTATAGCGGGCATAAAGCGGACCGGCGCTGTTTTTACGATGCTCCTGAATATCGCAGTTGTTTTATTACTTATACAGGCGATGAAAAGAGGATACCCGCCGCTTTTGGCGGCGTTTGTTCTGGCGGGTACGGGAGTGGCTGTTACAATGGCGGTAATACTCCGCTCCGGCAGGAAATTGGCTGCCAGTCTGTTGGGTGCTGCTGTGGGAATTCTGTCTGCCGGTCTTTTAACATCAGTATTCATGAAGATGATGCATATAAGCGGCATGTTTTCCATGGATGCCAGGATGCTGCTTACCGCTTCCCGGCATCTGTCGGGCTGGGACCTGTGGGATCTCAGGGGACTTGTTGCAGCCGGCGTTATAGTTGCGTCAATGGGCGCTGTGATCGATATCTCCGTATCAGTGGTCTCGGCGCTATGGCAGGTATCATGTTCGGCCGGAATGGCGACTTTCTCCGCTTTATGGAAAAGCGGCATGCGTGTCGGCAGGGACATAATAGCGACGATGATAAACAGCCTTATACTTGTTTTCCTGGGCGTGTCGCTGCCGATGATAGCTGTCTTTGAAGCTGCCGGCATCCCTTTTATAAGGGCGGTTAATTACGAGTTCTTTTCAATACTCATCCTGTCAGCAATAGTATCTACGGTATCCCTGGTAGTCACGGTTCCTGCCACTTGCGCTGTTTCGGCCGCATTTTTCAGAAAACAATGAAAAATAAATTTTTTTTAGGTTTGATGATATTCGGGATATTCTCGTGCGCGTCAGAACTTTTTGCTGATAGCTGGGGGGAACGGCCCGACACACATTTTTATGCACATCCTTTTAACGAGATAAAGACATCTACAAGGACATTTGCGCGGGCAGAAGTCATAAAAGTGCTCAGAAAAGGCGTTGTCCGTCATGGCGGTATGCTCAAGGTATTGATCGCGTCCGGGAACCATAGGGGAAAGGTTACCTATGTGCCTAATTTCTCGTTCGGCCCGGATACTGCTGTAGATGAAAAGGAAGGAACGAACGTAATAATAAGTTATTATGAAGGAGACGAACCATCCGATGTATTTATAGAAGATTATGACAGGATAGGTTCATTTGTCATACTTTTGATCGTGTTCACTCTGGTTGTGTGTCTTTTTGGCGGGTTAAGAAGCCTTTATTCTCTGATCGTGCTCGGGATCAGCATGGCCGTCCTGAAATATATCTATATTCCCGGAATTATAATGAGCTCGACTCCGGTTCTATTGACGCTGATACTTGTAAGCGGTATGATCATATTGACTGTATTGGCTGTAGGCGGATTGAGTGCGAAGAGCCTGGCTGCCATTGCCGGATCGTTTGCCGGGATGCTGGTTATCTTACTTTTATCCATGTATATTTACAAATTGGCGCATATCAACGGATTCTATCTTAACGAGATAAGGCTATTGGATTATTTTGCCGATACGGGTAATATGAGAACTATGTTCTATTACCGTAACCTTCTGGTATCAGTGCTTCTTATTGGCGCCTCCGGGGTGGTCATGGATGCGGGAATAACCGTTGCCTCATCGGTTCATGAGATAAAAACAGTCAACCCGAAAGCGGGAATGAAAGAACTGTATAAAAGAGGGCTTTCTGTCGGAAGAGATGTCTCTATAACAATGGCAAATACGCTTATAGTTGCGTTTATGGGTATTTCGCTGGGAAGCCTGCTTGTCGAGACTCTTCATATAAGTTCGTTTTTTCAGCTGTTTAATACAGAACTCTTCAGTGTTGTATTCTACCAGGCGGTTATTGGAAGCACGGGATATCTTGTATGTATTTTTGTCGCCGCCCTGGCATCTTCTCTTTTTATGTCTTCAGGGGTTGACAAGACTTGAATAAATAATCAATCATTATATTAGGATATGTTAATATGAAGATAGAGAGAGCTTTAATATACAGGAAAAGAGCGGAATTTTTTAGGGCACTTTCGCATCCTGTAAGGCTTCTTATCGTGGAAGGACTGGTAGAAGGTGAAAAATGTGTGAATGGGATCGAGAAAATGCTGGGATTCAACCAATCCAGTATTTCACAGCATCTTAATATACTGAGAACATGCGGTATTGTGGATTACAGGACAGATGGGAGAAGAAGATGCTATTTTCTCATTGACCGTGAGTGTGTGAAGGATATGCTGAACTGTACAAATAACAAAGACAGGAGGAAAAATGAAGATAGAGGTTAATGATGCCAATTTTAAACAGGAAGTGCTTGAAGCTAAAATTCCTGTTCTTGTGGATTTCTGGGCTGAATGGTGTATGCCGTGCAAGATGCTCGAACCGGTAGTAAACGAGTTAGCTGACGAATATAACGGCAAGATAAAAGTATGCAGTCTCAATGTCGATGATTCCAGGGTCACTGCGGGCGAGTATAATATAATGAGCATACCTACGATCGCGATCTTCGACAAAGGAAGAGTTATCGATACGGTAGTAGGCGCAGTGCCCAAAGGCGCTATTACAGAACGGATAACCAAACTTTTAGGCACATAGGTAAAAAGGACCCAGCTTATGCCGATATACACGTATTTATGCCGCAGGTGCAGCGGTGAATTCGAGAGGCTGGAGAATGTGTGTGCCGATGAAGATGAACTGAAATGCACGCTGTGCGGGAGCATAGACGTCGAAAGGCAGTTCTCGACTTTCAGTGTCGGACGCAGAGGGTCTTCATCTTCTCCTTCGTGTTCGGACAGCCCGTATTGTTCGACTTGCTGTCCGGGAAAGGATTCCTGCAATCTCCACTAATTCGGAAGAAACTATAGAAAATATTCTCTCCGGCAGTAGTTTTGCCGTAATAGGTTCCTTTAAAGATAAATCAAAATATTCTTACCGGATATTGCTTAACCTGATCGCTTTAGGCAAAGAGGTTTACCCGGTTAATCCCAGGGGAGGGACTGTCGAGGATCTCAAATGTTATAAAAGCGTGACCGATATCCCTGCGGATGTAAATGCAGTTACCATAGTCACACCGCCGGAAGTTACAGAGAAGATCGTTGCCGAGTGTAAAGAAAAAGGAATAAAAAACGTATGGCTCCAGCCTGGTGCACAAAGCAAAAGGGCAGTTGACTACTGTAATGAAAACGGCATTAACGTGATATACAATACATGCATGTATCTGAGGCTTTAGAAAAAAGCCTGTTAAGGTTTTGAAAAAACTCTCGAAATTACACACTTTTAAAAAAATCCGGTTACTGGTATTATCGTTATTAATCAGTATAGCAGGCTGTGCCGGTCATGATGCGCTTAGCGACAGGCTTGTAGTAGGTTTTGATATTGATGACACCCTGCTTTTCAGTACACCGGCATTTGAAAAGGGGTTCCAGAGTAAAGAACGGCCGTTTTCTCAGGGATTCTGGGAAATAGTGAATTTTTCTGATGAAGGTAACAGCGTGATCAAGAAAACGGCAGCATTGATCCTGGAAGATCACAGGTCAAAGGGAGCTGATATATATGTGATAACAGCGCGGCATCCTCCCGGAAGCACGGTACTGAAAAAATTCCTTAAGAAAAATTTCGGTATTGAAGAGGACCGTGTGTTTTTTGAGACAGAAGGAAAAACCATGAGGCTGAAAAGTATCGGGGTGGATATATTCTATGGTGATTCAGATTCTGATATAACTGCGGCCCTGGAAGCCGGAGCTATCCCGTACCGGATAATGAGAGCCCCTGAATCGTCTTACAGAAAAAAATACAATCCCGGTAAATACAGAGAAAATATAATCAAAGATTCTGAATGGTAAAATACTGCCTGAGTCCGGCATTTCCGAGAATTTGACTATTAACAGAATAGTGTGCTATTTTAATGGATAAGATAACAAAGGAGATGCCCATGAAAAGATTGATGTTCCTGTTGTTCGGGGTATTAATGTTTGCCGGCTGTGCCGGAGAAAAGACTATAAAAGATGCTGAAAAACAGAAAACGGGGGGTACTATGAAATTCACAAGCAGTGCTTTTAAGAATTCAGAAAAGATGCCGAGAAAATATACTGACGACGGACAGGATGTATCTCCGCCGCTTTTTATATCGGGAGTACCGCCCGAGGCAAAAACACTGGTACTTATAATGGATGATCCCGATGCGCCGGGGTTTACCTGGGATCATTGGGTAGTATTCAATATACCGCCTGATATGAGAGAGATCAAAGAGGGAATAACACCATGGGGGACTGCGGGCGTTAACAGCTGGGGTAAAACAGGTTACGGAGGACCGGCTCCGCCTTCCGGTACGCATCGCTATTTTTTTAAACTCTATGCTGTCGACAAAGTCCTTGAACTTCAGGAAGGCGCTTCAAAGACTATGATCGAAATGGCCATGAAAGGGTCAATAGTGGCTGAAGCTGTCCTTGTGGTTACTTATTCAAGATAGAATATTTACGTCGGCCGCCCGGCAAGGATCACAATGGTAAAATAAAATGCCCCTAATATTATTTGCTGGTATTGTCATAATTATTGTCCTGCTCGTGCTGCAGTTTTTAAACAGCCGGCCGGTGGATTACGCTTCTAAATTCGAAGCTTCACTTAACGAACATTTCCGGAACTTCCAGACAGATATACACAGGGAACTCAATTCCACCAGGGAAGAAGTTAACAGGTCAAAGGACCTGATATCGGAACATGCTGTTAAAACGATAGATACGATAAAGGAAATGGGTTCCACGCTTCACAAGATAATACAGCAGCAGGAAGAGGCGCAGAAGCTCGGGCAGTCTCTCAAAGATGTGCTGCAGGTACCCAAGCTCAGGGGCAGCTACGGTGAAGCTGTGCTGGAAGAAATGCTGGAAAGGGTTCTGCCTGACAAGATATGGGAAAAGCAGTATACAATAACTGACGGAAAAAAAGTGGATGCCGTTGTAAAGCTGAAAGATATAGTGATACCTATAGACGCAAAGTTCCCGCGAGATGATTACAACAGGTACCTTGAATCGGATCAGCCTGATGAAAAAAAGCAGCATTGGAAAAACCATGAAAAAGCGGTAAAGAACCAGATAAAGAGTATCAGCGACAAATACATCAAACCCGAAAACGGCACATCTGATTTCGCCCTTATGTTCATCCCCTCGGAAGCAGTTTATTACGAGACGATCGCTGAGAAAAACTATATCGGGGAACCCTCGGATATGTATGATTATGCGCAGAGTAACCGTGTTATACCCGTGAGTCCCAACACCTTCTATGCATTCCTTCAGGTCGTCGTGATGGGTACCCGGAACATGGAAATAATGAAAAGCGCTAAAAAACTTCAGGAAGACCTGTCCGCACTCGAGCGGTCTTTTGGTCTGTTCTATAACAAGTACGAAGATATGGGTAAACATATAGATAAAGCTGCCGAAGCTTACAGGATAGGTGAGGGGCACATATCCAAATATAAAAAGAGACTCGATACCGTGCTCCGGATGGATGAGCTTACAAGCAGCGTATTGCCGGAAGATACGTCCGTATCAGACTGAAAGGATAAAAGAGGGGCAATATTAGAATTACCAGAAGAGAATTCATAAAAGCAGTATCAGTTATGCTTGTCGGACTTGTTACAAAAAAACTTTCGGCAACCGAAAGTTCGCCTGTATCCGGGGCTGTCGGATCTCTCCTGAAAAAAGGCGCTGTTGCCGGCGGCAAAAAATATGAATTGTCTATTATTAAGGGGACAGATCACGCTGCGATAACCAGACAGGCGGTATCAGCGCTCGGCGGTATGGAAAGATTCGTAAAAAAAGGCGATACGGTTGTTGTTAAGCCTAATATGTCATGGGACAGAAGACCCGAACAGGCAGGAAATACCAATCCTGCAGTTGCAAGAGAAGTGGTGAAGATGTGTTTTGAAGCAGGTGCAAAAAAAGTAAAAGTATTCGATAGATGCTGTGCCGATGCTGAGAGTAGTTATAAGAACAGCGGTGTTGCTGAAGCCTGCCGGGAAGCCGGTGCGGATGTCTTCCATACTGATGACTGGAACTATGTAAATGCAAAGTTCGATTACGATTCACCGCTCGAAGGATGGCCGGTATATAAGGATGTTGTAAAAGCCGACTGTTTTATTAACGTGCCTATACTTAAGCATCACGGGTATACAAGGCTTACTCTTTCTATAAAGAATCTTATGGGTGTGATGGGCGGTAACAGGGGAAATGTCCACCGGGATATAAGCATAAAACTTGCGCATCTTGCTGATTTTATCAAACCGACTTTGAATATTATGGATGCGACCAGGGTACTGATGAGAAACGGGCCTAACGGCGGTAATATTGAGGATGTGAAAATATTCAATACTGTCATGGCGTCTACTGATCCCGTACTGATCGATTCCGAGGCGGCGCGCCTTGTCGGAGTAACTCCCAGAAATATAGGATACATAAAAGAAGCAGAAAAAATCGGGCTGGGAAAATTCAGTGTCTCTCCCGGACTTATTTACAGAAAACAGGCATAAATTTAAAACGGGTCAGACTTAAAGAATAAAAGAAGTCTACAATGAGATTTACCAGAAGAGAATTCATAAAAGCAGTATCGGTTATGCTTGTCGGACTTGTTGCAAAAAAACTTTCGGCAGCCGAAAGATCGCCTGTATCCGGGGCTGTCGGTTCTCTCCTGAAAAAAGGCGCTGCTGCTGGCGAAAAAAAATACGAGTTATCTATTATCAAGGGGACAGATCACGCCGCGATAACCAGGCAGGCGGTATCAGCACTTGGCGGTATGGAGAAATTCGTAAAAAAAGGCGATACGGTTGTTGTTAAACCAAACATGTGCGGTCCGCATATGCCTGAAATGGCAGCAACAACAAATCCGGAAGTCGTAAAAGAAATAGTATATATGTGTTATGAAGCCGGTGCGGTTAAGGTGAAAGTGTTTGACAAGCCATTCAGGCATGCAGGTATGACGTATAAAATATGCGGTATTGCCCGGGCCGCTAAAGAGGCCGGCGCGGATGTTTTTTTTGTGGATGACTGGAATTACGTCAATGCTAAATTCGAATACGATTCGCCGCTCGAAGGATGGCCGATATACAAAGATGCTATTGAAGCCGACTGTTTCATTAATGTGCCTATACTTAAACACCACAGTTATACAGGACTTACTCTTTCAATGAAGAATCTTATGGGAGTGATGGGCGGTAACAGGGGAAATGTTCACTGGGATATAAGCACTAAACTTGCGCATCTTACCGATTACATCAAACCGAAATTGATTGTAATGGATGCGACCAGGGTCCTGATGAGAAACGGGCCCGGCGGCGGTAATCTTGAGGATGTAGAGATATTTAATACTGTCATGGCGTCGGCTGATCCCGTATTGATCGATTCCGAGGCGGCGCGTCTTGTCGGAGTGACTCCGAAAAAGATAGGGTGTATAAGAGTGGCGGGAGAAATGGGGTTGGGAAAATTTAATGTGTCTCCGGATCTTGTTTATAGAAAACAGGTGTAAATGAAAAAAAAATGGGTCAGATCGCGAGTGCTGAGCCAGCTTTTATTCCTGCTGTTATTCAGTTATCTTATCAGCCATCCTTTACGCGCCGCGCGGCTTTTTTTTGCTGTTGACCCGCTTATTGCATTGACCGTATCGCTGGCCGGCAGGGTTTTTATTAAAACGATAATAATCTCTTTGGTTTTTGTGGTACTTACTGCTCTGGCCGGCAGGTTCTTCTGCGGCTGGATATGCCCCATGGGAACGTTTATAGACGCTTTCGGTTATATCCGGCGGAAAGTATCCAGGAAACGTGTTAAAGATATATCACCGCGCCGTCTCTCCTGTATAAAATATGTTATATTCATAATTGTGATTATCCTTGCAGTATTTGGTATACAGTTACTGTGGATGATCGATCCCATGTCGGTAAGCGGAAGGTTTATCTCGACAAACCTGCTGCCGGCAGCAGGAAAGGCAGTGGAAAACTCTTTCAGATTTGTTATCCAGCGGTTAGGATTCCCGGATATTTTTATGAATATGTACAGATGGCTACTCGGGATTGCCGGAGGTACGCTTCAGCGGTCTTTCAATAATGGAGGTGTCAGTCTTGCTATTTTTTCGTCAGTGATATTAACGGGTATTTTAGGCAAGAGGTTCTGGTGCAGGAACCTGTGCCCTTTAGGAGCGCTGTATGCACTGCTGGCGAGATTCTCTTTTCTGGAAAGAAAGCTGGACGATTCATGTAACGCTTGTCAGGTCTGCGTGCTGGATTGCAGGATGGGGGCACTTGAAAAAGAAAATGTTATACGTAAAGAAGAATGTATATTATGTATGGACTGTATTGATAACTGTACGACATCTTCGGCGCGGTTCCTGTTTAAGAAAAAACTGCTTGCTCCAAAGAGTATAAACAGTTCAAGAAGGGATTTTCTGAAATATGCGGGTATAACTTCGATAGCTGTATTTACCGGGTGGCGCAATAGACAAAGGTGGGGCGGCGGTCGGGGGATCGGCCGCGGAATGGAAGGGGTGGAACCGGGTATAATAAGGCCGCCGGGTGTCATAGATGAACCTGCATTTCAAAAAAGATGTATAAGATGCGGCAACTGTATGAATGTCTGCCCGACAAACGGGCTGCAGCCCGTGTTGTTAAAAGCGGGACCGGCCGGTGTGTGGACTCCGGAACTTGTTCCTGAAATAGGCGCCTGTGAATATAACTGTGCTGCCTGCGGTGTAGTCTGTCCGACAGGAGCTATCCCGGAACTTGGTTTAGAGATAAAGAGATTAACCCGGCTTGGGAGGGCAAGAGTGAACCGGTCAATATGTCTGCCGTGGAAGGGAGAAACATCGTGTATCGTATGTGAAGAACAGTGCCCTGTGGAAGAAAAAGCCATTAAGCTGATCGAAGAAGATGTAAATGGTACTGTATTTCAGAAACCTGTTGTTGATAAAGGGTTATGTATAGGCTGCGGAAAATGCCAGAACGCGTGTCCGGCCAGACCGGAAAGGGCGATAAAAGTGTATCCATTACAGCATCGAAACCGGTCCGCATGAGATTTTACAAAGGAAATTTTACGAGAAAAAGACAGAAAAAGTATGATAGAGATAAGCCAGATAATAGATAAATCTCCGGTTTCGGCTTTAGGGATAGTATACTTAGCCGGAGTGGCAACCAGCCTGACTCCGTGTATATACCCGCTTATACCTATAATGGTAGGTGTGATCGGCAGCCGCAGGGCGGGTAAACTGAAAGGCTTTTTTCTTTCACTTCTCTATGTACTCGGAATGGCTGTAACATATGCCGTGCTGGGAACAGTATCGGCTGTCGGCGGAATGGTCTTCGGGTTAACGGCACACAGCTGGTGGGTGAACTTTCTGGTAGGCGGCGTGCTCCTTTTCTTCGGACTCATTATGCTGGATCTGATAAACATGCCGTTATTCACGGCACTGAACAGGCGGCTCCAGGCGGGGATCTCGGGTACGGGAAGTATTTTTATTATGGGTCTTATCTCAGGGCTTGTGGCGGCTCCATGTTCGACGCCTGTGCTCGGAAGTATACTTACATTCGTAGCCGTCAGCAGGAACATAGTGATGGGAATGCTGCTGCTTTTTATTTACGGGTTCGGTACGGGAACGATCTTGATAGTTGCCGGTACTTTTGCCGGACTAGCGGCGGCTATGCCCAAAAGCGGCAAATGGATGGTGATCGTAAAGAAATTTTTCGGTCTAGTTATAATTATTATAGCGCTCTATTTCATATGGATGGGTACAAAAGCGCTTATGGTGTAGGAGTATGACTAAAAAGATCAAGATAAAAGTTGCCGGTAAAGAGATATGGGCTGAACTGAATGAGAGCGTTACAGCCGGGAAAATATTGGATATATTGCCTGTTAAAGCATCAGGAAACCTCTGGGGTGAAGAAGATATATTTTCCCATACCTCTCGAAGCAGAGGAAGAAAACCCGGTAGAAACGGTAAATAAAGGGGATCTCGCGTTCTGGCCATCCGGGAGCGCGTTCTGTATATTTTTCGGTCCTACGCCGATGAGTATTGGCGACGAGATCAGGCCGGCAAGCGCTGTAAATATCATCGGCAGGATCCCCGGCGATATATCCGGGTTGAAAGAACATAATTCCGGTGATACGGTAGAAATAGAACGTGCAACTTAGAAAAATACCTGCCTATGTCAAGGCAAAGTAGAAATGTCCTGTTTTCAGCAAAGTAGAAATGTCTTGTTTTTGTATTTAGGGCCTCTGGAAAAAAGCAAAAGGTATAGAATAATAGACGACAAAAAAGTATAATATTGACATGTAGATAAGGAATAAGTGCAAGGAAAGCGTAAGGTACCCCCAAAAAACCTTGCATTTAGGAATCACAGGAGGCTGATATTGTACCGTAAAAAAGACAGAAATACACAAATGCTTTTTAAGGAGTTAATGCTCTTTGGCGGGAAACTGAATAAAAATAACCGTTGGCTGAGA
>JBDRKX010000013.1:0-46114 GCA_043813605.1 Elusimicrobiota bacterium
ACTGTATACGATGGACGGTGCTGAGTTCTGTACTTTCCATGAAGGAGGCAGGATAACAGATGCTGAGGGAAATCAGATAGCTGAGTTTGACGACAATGGAAAAATACTCACTCATACCAGCAAAAGAGCTACACCGGAACAGATGCGGGAAGCGTTTAAATATCTATTCGAAGCAATGGGACAGGAGATGCCTGAAGGGTTTCTCAAGTCACCGGAACCGGAGAATATCGGAAATGTCGGCACATTACCTGAAGGTATTGATGTTGCTGTTACTATATCTGTAGCCGGTGAGACATATTTCGTTGATGCGGACTTGGTCATTTATTCTCCTTCGGGAGAAGCTGTAGGAACAGCCGTTGTCACGGATGGGAAAATCGAAATCGCAGTAAACGACAAGACTGTAGTCGTTTTCCAGGATAATAAGATGTATGATGCAGATATGACCGAAATAGGAAGCTATGATGAGTCTGGCAACATATACGATGTAGACGGCAATACAATAGGTAATATAGCCGCTGTACCGCAAAATGCGACTAATGGGAGTAAGATAGAAGCCAAAAAAACAATAACAATTGATAATGAAACTTATTTTATTGCCGCGGGCGGTGATGTTTTTACGGAAGACGGAGAACTGGCAGGAGATATCTCTGTGAGCAAAAAGGATAAAGAAGTAAAAATACACCTTACCAGCGGGGAGCTGTTCTGCACTTTCTATCTGGATAGCGGTATTATAACTGATGGAGAGGGCAAGAAGGTAGGTGAATTCAATGAGAAGGGCCAGTTATTTAAAAATATAGACATGGAATGGGATTGATATATAAATAGAATCGGTATCTACTGGTATCTGAGCTAATCATATTTCCGGCAGGTTTTCTTAAAAAACCTGCCGGATTTTTTTTGAATTTCAAAATATAATGTGATATCTGCAGTAAAATCCAGGATAAAAAAACAGCTTAAAAACCGTAAAAACGGGTAAAAACAGGGCCAAAAACGGCTAAAATGGGGGGGTGGGTGGGACGGTCTTGAAATTTACAATTCTCATGCCAAAATCGAAATATTTGTAAAATAATGTCTGAAAAACAGGGTTATAGTCGATAAATTAACAAAATAAACCGGTAAAAAACAGCTTGACTTCAATGTGCAGCGGTGTTATAATAGAAATAGTATATATTATAAATTCTAAATAAAAATATGCATATAAGAAATGCGAGCAGAATATTATCGTCTATTATTCTGGGGGTGATAATAGTCAGTTTCAGTGTATTTTCCGCTGGATTTTTCCATGATCACGAACAAAAAGCATGCTCTCTTCTCCAGACTGTCCAGAGAGACTGTCCCAGAGCAGCCGGACTGGCTGATAATATTCTCCTTGACCTTTTATCTGAAAAAGCTGCCGCTGGATCCGCTCTACTTGAAAAATCTGCAAAAAAGAGCGAAAAATGCCTTGAAAAACTGGTCTTTTTCCTGCTTACAGCCATGATAGTCAGCAGGGATATAATGCTGCTGTTTCTGATACTGGCATTTGCAGGAACAGTCGTTATGTCGTCTAAATTATATGAAAACCCGGGGGAGAGAGGGCTGCTCATCCCGCCCCGTTCAAAGTATTATTTGGATTGGATCTTAAAATTTCTGACACCAGTTGCAAAATGTATTAAATACCGGGCGGATGAGTATGATATCAACCCCGTTAAAGCGGGTTTAAGGGTGATTTATACCCTGAATTAGCCGCACTTTGCCGTTTTTAAGCAGAGTGCGGCTTTTTTTATATGTCTATGGATTATAATTTTATACAACAGTGTAAAACAGGGCAGTCTTTTACGGCAGGAAATTTCACCTGTATTTCATATACGCATTGTATACTCTTATTATATTATAATGAAAGTACTTATTAAAAACATATACTTATTTATTAATAAAACAGGGGTGAGTATTATACTTGCCTCTACACTGGTAATATTTTCGGTTTTCGGTATACTTCAGTTTTCTCTTCATGATAACACCAAAGTATCTTTCATAAACAGCAGTGATTCCCATTTTTCAAAAACCGCGAATGCGGCTGACAGGATAAATGAAGGATTACTTCAAGGCGAAGCTGGCAGGAAACCGCCTGTTGACGGACAGAAAGACCGATCAGACAGTCTGATGAAATTTTTTATCTGTATTCTGGGTACTCTGATGGTTCCTGCGGGAAACAGTCTGATCATCATGATCATAACTGCAATGGTTTTTGTTCTTCTCAAAAAAGAGAATCCTTTTTGCAGGGCATTCAAGGAGGTATTCCGGCCGCCGGGCATGGAATACTACAACCGGCGGCGGCTCAATTTCGTTACACCCCTGGAAAAGTGTATCCTGAACAGGGCGGATATTTACGATATTAATCCCATCAGTAAATACGGGTGGGGTATGTACCCCTTTATCGAAACCCGCGCTTTAGCTTATTCAGGCAGAGCGCGGGTTTTTTTTATGGCTAAACTATGAAGATCCTGAACGGAATATATATTAAGACGGTAAGCTGGATACTCATGGTATCCTTTTTTGTCGTATATGTGTTCAATAACTATTCTTACGCCGCGGTATACCTTGCTCCCTCTATGAACCGGCTGCCTATTGAATCGATAGATGTCCCGCTCGAATACGGTAAGGTTATAGAAAGGTATAATCCCGGAGGCGCCGGCCGGCGGGTAATACTCGTACAGGATCTCCATTCCAATTATGAAGTGCAGAAGAATATCAGCGATATCCTGCATTATATTGACAAAGAACACAGTTTATCTTCTGTAGCGACTGAAGGGAACTCGGCGGATGTCGATCTATCCTTATTCTCATCCATTCCTGATGATAAGAACGGGGCTGAAGTAATGGATTACTTTATGGAAAAAGGTTATGTTACGGGCGCTGAGCGGTTTACGGCCGGCAGCCGGAAACCTGTCCTGATCGGGCTCGAGGATGAAGAACTGTACAAAAAGGACACAGATCTTCTGGTCTCGTCTCTGAATAACCGCCATAAATTCGTTGAAATACTGGAAAGGGTCAAATTCCTGATGAAGACAGCTGAAGACAGGATATGTTCGAACTGTCTCAGGGATTTCAGAAACCAGTATATTTTATACCGCCAGAGTAAGCTGACATCGCCTGTTTTCCATGGTTATGTCGAATCCGCTGCAAAAAAAGCGGGAACGACTGTAGGGGGAATATCTCCTGAATATGCCAGCTTCATAAGACTTACAAGAAAATACGAGTCGCTGGATTATAAAAAAGTAGAAAAAGAGTACGAGAGACTCCTGAGGGACCTTGATATAAAACTGGACGGCAGCAATGGAATGTCTAAGAGTTTTGCAAAGTTCAGGAATTTCCTGAGAACACCGGAATCCGTGAGGCAGGAGATGTCAGCCGCCGTATACGGCAGCAATTCATATTCAGAACTCAGGGATTACATAGAATGCCTGCAGCTTTCAAGAGAGACAAATACCTACAGTATAGTGCTGGCGGAAGATAAAGTAGTAAAAACGGTTTCCGAAAGGCTGTGCGGGAATGAAGCGGAAAAAGATTTTCTTTTTGTTTCCGCGTATATACAGCTCCTGGTAAAATTCCTTTTGAACCAGATATCCAGGGATGAACTGGCTGAATTCTACAAGAATGCCGATGAATTCGAAATAAGAAGCCGCAGGATGCTCTTGAACAGGCCGGACGAGTTTAATGTCATCAGTTCTCTGCTGGATGAACTGACCCCGTATGTGAAAGAGATGGGAGCTTTTTTTAATATAGCATGCACCAGGGATGAAAAGTTTCTGGACAAGATACTGTCCCCTGAGTATGAGGAGCATGCGAATATGGCGGTTGTGACGGGCGGATTCCATACTTACGGGCTGGCTGACAGGCTGAGGGAAAAGAGAGTCCCGTTTATCGTAGTGAAACCGCGCGTTATATCATATACGGAAGAAGACAGGAACCGTTATCATTCCACAATACGGGGAGATATGAAACTGAGTTTTGAAGAAGTATTCGCGTATAAACTGGCGCCGGCTTCTTTTCTCCCGCACGAATGGTTCAAAAAAAGAGTCGTTGCAAGGGCAATGGGCGCATGGGCGAGGCACGAGATAAAGAGCCGCGGTTTCAGAAGGAGGACGCTTCCCGAGACTCTGAGCGATTTTATGCGTGAATGGTTTCGCGGTTATGTTAAAGTGCGCGCTGAAGGAGAAAAATTCACCTTCAGTATAGGCGATGCTATGGACCATGAAGGAAATCTCGTATTTCCGGTGAAACTTGCAGACACTACGCTTATGGTCGAAGTGCAGGAAGATAAGATAATCCCTCTTCCGGATAGTGTTGCAAGTAAACTTTCCCGGCAGAAATTTATTTCGGATACCGAAAACATACTTGACCGGCTGGCTGACAGATCCGTTATTGAATCCTGTCCGTTCAATATAACAGACGGCGTTAAGGCGACCATCGCTTCAGGGGATATCAAGCCTGTCAGCATAATAGAGGCTATTGCGCTCGAAAAAGTTATTGAAGACATAGATAAAAGGGATACTGCTGACAGGGAAAGGGATTTTGAACCGCTTGTACCTGCTGAAGACGCGATAAAACTGGATACATCCTACATGAATATATCGGAATCCGTGATAAGCCTGAAAGAACAGGCTATGTCCCGGTTGAATATGGGAGCGGAAAGCGTGATCGTTATAGACGGAGGTGTCGGTTCCGGTAAATCAACTATAGGTAAAGAGCTCGCTGCCGAACTCGGGTATGTCTTTTTTGACAGGGGATTCCTGTTCAGGAGTCTCGGATACATAAAAAGAAAACTTGGAACATCCGGCAAAGAACTTACAAGGGAGACTGTGATTGAAGAATTCAGCAGGCTCAGGCTGGAATTTGACGATACGGGATTCAGGATAATGGATGGTAAAACAGATATAGTACCTGAGCTTGATACGCATGAAATAGGTAACCTGACGGCATCATTGCTGAGCGAATTCCAGGATATAGTCGATATAGTCAGCAGAAAGAGCGCTGAAATAGCTGCCGGTAGAAAACAGATCGTGTTGGCCGGACAGGGAATTAACAACTGCCCGTACCTTCCTTCAGGGACTATTAAAGTATTTATTGATACGCCGATAGAGATGAGAGCAGAAAGAAAAAAAGAATCTTACGATGCGGTTGCCGTCAAAGACCCGGAAGCTGTCAGAAACTGGCTGAAAGGCATCAGGGATTCACTGGATATAGTTGAAACCAAAAGAGGGTATTATGTCTATGACACAGCCGCGCTTATAGATACATTAATAAAAAACAGGCTTTTCATAGAGGATAAGGAAAAATATGAAAAAGATCCGCGGGGGTACCTGCTTTACCTGATAGATACCCGGGACAACAGGTTATCGGCGCTGATGGGGTATTCACTGGAAGTGGCGGCAAAAGACAGCAGTCTGGACTGGCGGTTGAGTGATAAACTCAAAAACCTGCTTGGTACCATAAGAAAAACAGAAATGCGGACCCCTGCAGAGAAAAAAGCCGCAAAACCGGAAGTCAAAGAAAGGCCGGGACTGAAGTCGTTCTTTTACAGGAACAGGATCCTGATCTCGGCGGCAGTTATCCTACTCGGGGTAACCGGCGGGATTTCAGCGTATGTTTTCCTTGGCGGGATAGCGTTAGCATCAGCTATAGGCGCGGCTTCAATAGCCGGAGTGATAATCCTGAACATGGCAATAACAAGGAGGTTCAGGAGCCGGCCGGAACAAATTGTCAGCGAGCCTGTAGAACCACCGGTAAGACCGGCCGAAGTACCGGCTCGAACAGAAAAACCGGTATTAAAAGAAATGGCCCAAGAACCGGAAACAGAACCGTCCATAATAATACCGTACGATGAAAGAATAAAAAGGGCGAAGACAATGCAATCGTTCTTTAATCCGCTTTCAGTTGCAGTGATAGGAGCCAGTGACAGCGAGGGAAAAGTAGGTAATATCGTTATGGGAAATCTTAAACCTTATTCTTCGCCTGTTTTCCCTGTGAATTCCAAAGCTGATACTGTTATGGGGCTGAAAGCCTATAAGAGCGTGATCGATATACCTCATGATGTTGATCTGGCTGTGATCGCGGTCCCGGCGGAATATGTCCCGGCAGTAATGAAAGAGATAGCCCAAAAAGGGATAAAATCCGTGATAATCAATACCGGCGGTTTCAGAGAGACAGGCGATAAAGGCATGCTGCTGGAACAAAAAGTAAAAGATATTGCCGCTGATAACGGTATAAGAGTTCTTGGTCCGAATTGTCTCGGTATAGTGAATCCGTCTGCCGGACTTAATGCCACTTTCAGGTCTATGCCTGCGGCCGGTAACATAGGTTTTGTATCCCAGAGCGGAGCCTGGACACTTGCCCTGGGAGACTGGATAGAAGCTAAGGGACTTGGATTCAGCAAGATAATCAGTGTAGGCAACAAACTCAACACGGACGAGACAGATCTTATTGAGATTCTGGATGCGGATGAAGCAACCGGAGTAATAGCAGCATATCTTGAAGATGTTAAGGACGGACAGAAATTCCTCAAGAAAGTCTCAAATATAAAAAAACCGCTCGTTATATATAAATCCGGCAGAACACCCGCGGGCGCAGCAGCCGCAGTCTCGCATACAGGTTCGATGGCCGGGTCGCATAGCGTGTTTTCCGCAGCCTGCCGGGAAGCAGGCGCCATACTCGTAGAGACTACCGGAGAATTTTTTGAGGTGACGAGGGCGCTGGCAAAAGGAGAAATAGAACATTACGATCCTCCCGCAAGGACTGTTGCATCTATAAAGGGCTGGGAATCAAATCAGCATAACCCGATAGACCTTATAGGCAATTCGCCCCTCAGCCGGTTTAAACAGACTTTAGAAGTTCTTTTAGAAGCTGAGGATGTTGATTCAGTTTACCTTGCGACCGTGCCCCAGGGTATTGCCTCCGAAATAGCCCGGCTTATTACGGAACTGAAAAAAGAATATAATAAACCGTTCGAAATATCCTTCCTGGGAGGAAAAGGTGTCGAGGAAGCGGTTTCAATACTGGAAAAATCCGGTATTAAAAATCATACAACAATAGAAGATGCTCTTCATTCATTAAAAAGAAACGGAGCCAGGAAACTTGCTGTCGTGTCGGATGCGGGCGGACTGGGTGTTGTAGCGGCGGACGCTTCTTACGAGATAGGTATGCCACTTGCGGAATTCACGCCGGAAACGCTTGAAAAACTGCGTTACAGTATACCTATGACAAGTAATGTATGGTCTTCCGTCAAAAAAAGGACGGTCCGCCGGGAAGATGAAATATTGGCGGTTAACGAATACGATACAGCTGTTTTCCTCAAGAAACAGGGGATAATGTATCCCGAGTTCAGAATGGCTGCCAGTCTTGACGAATTGAAGGAGAAGACCAGCGAGATCGGTTACATAAACGGGTTTGCGCTGAAAGTCATATCAAGGGATATAGCGCATAAATCAAAGATAGGCGGCGTCGCGGTAGGCATATCAAACGACGCTGAACTCGAAGAAGAGTTCTGGAAAATGGTCGATAATATAAAAAAGAATGCGCCCGGCAAGAGAATAGAGGGATTCCTGCTGTCATCAATGGCAAGCGGAAAGGAAGTTATTATCGGAATGCACAGGGATAATGTTTTCGGGCCGGTGCTGACAGTGGGCCGCGGCGGCGTAGAGACTGAAAAAGAAAAGGATATAGTCAATATAGTGCTTTCGCCTGAAAAAAGCAGATACGAAAACAGGCTGATAATCAAAGAACGGCTGAAAGATCTTAAGATGTACAGGGAAGGATACCTGAGTGAAGATAACCTCGAACCGGTATCAATGGCAGCCGTTAAACTGTATGATGCGGCCCACAGGTATCATGAAATAGAAGAAATGGAAATAAATCCCATAAAAGTAAGCGGTAAAGACTACCTGGCGGTAGACGCCCTGATGATACTCAAAAAAAGACTGATCAATAAGGTGAAAAAACATTTTCTTCCCGATGTCGATAAGATAAGCGAGATAGTCCTTCCCGAGAAACCTCTGCCTGTTTTTACCCGGGAAGCCGTCGGCAGGGGCATGGTTACTGAAAAGCCTGTTCCTCTTGAAGAAGAAGAGAAAACAGAGATGCTGATAAAAAGCGGCGTGGCACATTCCATGGCACAGGGAGTGGCGCGCGCAATACTGGATGCAGAGAGCACTCCGTCCGGCAGGCTGTTCATCTCTCCTGAAAGGGCGCCGCCGCTCATAGCACATATCGAACGGCTCTATGGAGACGACGAGAGCCGGATCGAACATACATACCGTGTCAGGGACATTTCAATGCTGCTTGCTGAGAGACTCAACCTTTCTCCTGAAGAAAAAGCCACCCTGGAAATAGCAATACTTGCTCATGATATATCAAAAACAAAAGAATTTTACGGAGAGGATGAGGTAACCGGTCCGGTCAGCGGGCATTCGTGGGATTCTGTCAGGATCGCTGAACAGAATGGAGTACAATTACCCGTTTCGGTAAAACTTGCCGTCTTTTTCCATCACAGCCGCGGAGTATTCCCTGAAGTCGACGAGAGGATAACGCGTATTATCCACATAGTACAGGCTGCGGACAGCCTTGACTGGTCTCAAAGGTCGGATTCGGGAGCAAGGACAGTATATAAGAGCGAACCCAGTATAATCTTCGGCCGGTATAGCGCTTTTAACAATATCAGATGGGCCCTCGATGAAGGTATGATGAATGAAGAGATAGCGATACTGCTCAAGGCATTGATATATACAGGCGATAAGCAGATAGGTGAGCTTATATCCGATTCAAGGGGACTTAAAAAGACGATAGACAATCCGTATGCCGGGGAACTTCTTGAAAAGCTGAAAGCGGGACAGACAGACGAAATAGCAGAATATTACAATAATACAAGTTTATCTGAAAGAGACTGGATCAGGAGGTACCTGAAAGAATTTTACGAGAAGAAAGATCTTCAAACAGCAGGACTGGCGCTGGATATGATAGACGGCAAAGTAGTTGATACCGTTGCCGAAGAGATAGAAGACGGCAGGATCTTCAGCCCTCTCTACAGGAATATTATCATCGGATTATCGCTGATTGCCGGTATGCTGGCTGTATATGTTTTTCCGGTCATACCGGTATTCACTGTCATAGGGACCTCGTATACAGAGATACTCTATTCCCATCCGCTGATAACAAAGATGGTAACTACGTTTGTTACTACCCTTCTGGGAGATGCAATAGCGCAGAATATAGAACAGAGAAAACTGCCGGCTGAACAGAAAAAGATCGATAAGAAACGGATGGTGAAACTGGGACTCCATATGGCAGCTATTATAGGTGCGGGGCTCCACTTCTGGTTTGAATACATAGAATCTGTCATACCGGGAAAAGCGCTGGTGGATATAGTTAAAAAAGTATTCTTTACGGCGGTAGTATGGTCCCCGTTCTATCATGTAATGAACCTGCTGAATATGACAATTCTGTCCAAAAAGAGTTTCGGCGAAGCTTTTTCCGGTAAGACCATGGCCGAAGCCAGAGATAAGATAAGAAAACAGTTCTTTAAAGTCTATAGAACAGGTTTTGTCGTATGGCAGCTTGTAGTCAATCCATTAAGTTTTATTTTTGTGCCCATAGATTTCAGGGTGCTCATAGGAAACATAGTGGATGTCCCCTGGAATGCTTATATTTCTTTAAAAGGGCACGAAAAAGTAGAGAAACAGCAGAGACTCACTCTTTTCGGTAAACTGCTTCTGGGTGTCGGGGCAGGGATAATGATTATTTCTGCAGTAAATATACTGCCGGTCATGCCTCTCTTATCGTATATCGGGGTGACATATTCGTCTCTTCTCACTTCATATCCGTTGCTGACAAAAGTAGTTACTACTTTCGGGATAGTCGCGCTTGGGAATATAATGGCACAGAAGATCGAACAGAGGAGACTGCCGCCTGAAGAAAAGAAGATAGACACAAGAAAAATGTTGATATTTTCGTCTATAATGAGTTTATTTATCGGCGGCGGGTTCCATTACTGGCTGGAACTTCTGGGATTCGTGTTCCCGGGATTCAGTATCGGGCTTTTTGCGCTTAAAACAGTACTGACTGCGGTAATATGGGCGCCGTTGTTCTACCTGCTTTTCATACCGTTTATGACCATACTGTCAAAAAAGCCTCTCAGAGAAGGATTTACTGTTGAGACGGTAAAGGAAGGCTTGTCCGCTTTTAAAACGACTTTACCGGGCAGGGAACTCTTCGTATCAAAGACTTACAGACAGGAGTTTATGAAAAACAGTATACTGGTACATGATTTCATATACTGGAATGTTGCTGTTAATATAATAATCTTCCTGTTGATGCCGCTGGTATCGGCTGGTACCGGCAGAGACCTGTCTGAATATGCGGTATTTGTCAGGAACCTGGCAGGAATACCGTGGGCATGCTACCTTTCTCTCAAGGTCATGCTGAAAAGCAGAAAGAAACCCGAAAAGAAACGCACACTGCAGGAACAGCTTGCAGATACCCGTGTAGAAAAAGAGATGATACCCGAGATAGAAAGTGTTATTGAAGAACTTAAAAGGACATCGCCGTCCGCGCTTATGGTGCCTTCAGAGCGCGCGCCGCCGCTTTTAAACATCATCGGGAAGATGTACTCGGATAACAAATCCCATGTAGGTCACATAGAGCGGGTAGTGAAAACAGGCAGTATAATTGCCGGTGATATGGGATTATCAGAAGACGAAAAAGCCACTCTCCAAATAGTTTCCTCTATTCATGATCTTGCAAAGACCTCCAGTGACTACTCTGAAGGAAAAACAGAAGGGCCTGTGCTGTGGCATGCCTGGGATTCCCTTCGTATAGCAGAAGAAGAATTCAAAAAACACGGGATTGAAATACCTGCTGTAGTGAAATTGTGTGTTCTCTATCATCATCATCCCGAATTCATTCCCGAAAGTATTGCCCCGGCAATAAAGAGGATAACCGGTATACAGCTCATCTCCGATACTATCGACTGGTCTCAGAGATGGGAATATGAAAATGTGAGAGGCGGGACTTCTGTGTTCCTGGGTGACAAGAGCGCGTTGCATTATATAGACGGGGCGATCAGTATGAGGATGATATCGGACGACATTGCCGGTTCAATAAGAAAACTGATCATTGAAGGAGATGAAAAGCTGAGCGGTGTGATCCCAGATTCAAGGAACCTTGAAAGCACGGCTGGCGACATTTATGCCTATGATGTTGTTCGTCTGTTAGAAACAGGAAGGACAAAAGAACTGGAAACATACTATAGATCGGCGGATGAGACCGGGCAGGCAATAATAGTCCGGATATTGAGCAATGCGCACATGAATGGTATTCTGTCCGCGGGCGCATTTCTTGAAGATCTGCAGATCACTGCAGATCGGACTGCTGCAGCAATTGAATCAGCTAAGAAAGAGCAGGATGAAGTGTTGAACGGTATCCTGCGGGATGCGCATAAATCATTGAAAAAGGGGAGAAAACCTGTAGCGGTATTTGATATAGACTATACGCTTATTGACAACAGGGATAAAGCAAGAAAAATACTGGAAAAATTCATTGACGTCAATGAAAAGAAGTTCCCGGCACTCAAAGGTATCCTTGAAATGTGGGATAATATTCCTGCTGTTTACGGTATAGAGAATATGCTGGAATTTGCAGGTATTGCAGATCCCGTACTCGCATCAGAGTTGGCAACCTTTTACGGCAGGGAGTTTTATTCAAGGGAATTCCTTGAATACAGCATAGCTGTAAAAGGCGCAAAGGAATACATAGAATATCTGAGGGAATTGGGAATAAAAATCGTATATCTGACTGCGCGTGTTGCCGAGAACGAGGATATAACCAGGGATACTCTGAAAATATGCGGATTCCCTGTAGATGATAATACCGTACTGAAAATGAGGCCCGGTTACGACCATGATATTGCCGAGTTTAAAAAGAGTGTATTAGAAGGACTGGAGGAAGATGTAATCGCTGTATTTGAAGACCAGATAGCGACATTAAATGCGCTTAAACAGGCGTTTCCCGGAATAAAGGCGGTATTCGTAGATACCATCTATACTCCGAATTCACCTTATCACAAGGACGGAATATACAGGATAAAAGATTTCTCCGGCCGCAGTTGGAAGTCTTCGGAACTTGAAGCCCTGAAATATGCCAAAGAAAAAAATATCGATTTTTCCAGGACGGCAGGAGTGAAAATAAAATTCGGGACTTCCGGATGGAGAGGAAAGATAGGCCATGATTTTGTACCGGAAAACATAAAAAGAGCCGTGCAGGGCATTGCCGAGTATTACAAGGAGCATATAGGGAAAGGCGAAATACTTATTGGCTATGATCCGAGAAAGGATAACCGGAAGAATGCAAGACAAGCAGCTTCTATACTTGCGGCTAACGGTATACCGGTAAAGATAGTCGAAAACGGGCCTGCCCCGTCCATGGTCCTCGGGTATATGGCAAATAAGAATAACGATATAAGCGGTATAATAAGTTTTACGGCAAGTCATAACAGGTATACTGATAACGGGCTGAGGTTCTCACCATATCACGGCGGGATCGCAGATGAAAAGACAACCGACCTTATATCCGAATACGCCAATAAAGTAAAAAAGTATTCTGTAATTGATTACGCTGCTGCTGTCAGTGCCGGGTATATCAAAAAACTTGATACTGAAGAAGCTGCTGATAGATATGTTCACGGACATATAATACCCGGTTTGAAAAAAATGGGTGCCTGGGAGAGCATAAAAAATCACATAAAAAAGAACCCTGAGTTCATGCTGATACTGGATCCCATGCAGGGTTCGGCGTATACATACATGAAAGCTCTTTATGCAGTTCTTGAACTTGAGTCCGGGAGAAAATTCGTCCGCATAATACATTCAGACAATTCGGATCCTGAATTCAGCCAGGTCAACGGTGTTCCTAACCCGCTCGGAGTAGGAGGTACAAGGGAAATACGCAAGATAGTGTCTGAATCAGTGAATGCCATGGGTATCCTTAGTGACGGAGACGGGGACAGGTTCGCATGCGTAGCTTCAAACGGCAAACTTTTAAGTTCCAACAGTATGCTCGGTATGCTTACGTATTTTCTCTATAACCGGGGTGAACGGGGAGATATAATACAGTCCATAGCAACGAGCGGATTTGCTCCGGCTGTCGCCGATTATCTTGGTATAAAAGTCCATGAGGTGCCGGTAGGATTTAAATGGATCGTGGAAAAGATAGTGAAGGAAAAGGTCGATATACTTGTGGCGGGTGAAGAAAGCGCCCATGCGATGACCGGTGAGTTCAGTGCATCGTGGGATGACGGGATAGTAATGGGGCTCATGGGCCTGTGGATAGTAGCAGAAACGGGGATGGATCTTAGCGAGTATAGAGATTTTGTAGAGGACAAGATAGGAAGGAAATTCCATTATTCGCGGGCAAACCTGGAATTGAACAGTGAACTCAGGGAGAAAGCGGTACAGCTTGTAGATGATGTGAAAACAAACGGGCCGTCCGTTATCGAAGAAAAGATGGAATTGTTCAGGGCCGGCCGCGCAATAGAAAAGATCACTACCGGTGACGGTATAAAGGTCTATTTTGCTGACGCTAGCTGGCTGCTTATCAGGCTGTCCGGAACGGAAAATTTTGCAAGGCTTTATGCAGAGTCCGGGGATCCGGCAAGGACGAAAGAACTGATCGGATTGGGGAAGAGCCTGCTGGGTGTTGTAGAAAAAGAATATATCCAGGCGGGATTACAGAGGTATGATGAAGGTACATCTCTGTTCCTTGATCAGGCCGAGATAGTTGAAACTGTGAACCTTTCGGATGACAGTGAAAAAACTGCTGTTATCAGGAGCGCAATAGCCGATATAAGGACCATAACCGGGGATTACCCCGAATACGAAGAAGCCGTAAAAACAATAGAAGACGCTCTTATACTCAAGGACGCGAACATTGTCTTCTTTAAACCTGCCCGGACGGAAAAATATCTCAATGCTTTTGACCTCTACAGGGTATTTGAGGTCGATCCGGTAAACAATTCGATATGGATAAACATCGATTTTTGGGAAAATGCTATTCATCGGAAGGGATATTACGAAGATAAAATAAGGAAGATGAACCTGAGGATAATAGCGCTTTTATCAGGAGCTGTTAAGCAGATAGAATCTTATAATACCAATGCCGGTAATTTTCAGTATAACGTGCTGAAGATAAAGATGAATATAGCATCCGATAAGTTCGTTACCGAGGTATTCGGAGATGTAATGACAAAGGCGCTGGCGGAATTTATCACTACCATATCTATTGATAAGATCGAACTTCTGGAAAATATTATAAAAGAACGGAGCCCGCCGCTGATCGTCAGGTTGATAATACTGATGAAAGACACTTTCCTTGCTGAACGCGCTTTTCTTTTCCTCGATTGGATAAACAGAAAGTTTCTCACCAAGTTCAGTTCAAACATATTCCTGAAGAACCTGGGCCAGCTCCGGGAGATGCTTTACAAAAAAGAATATGACCGTAAGAAGATCAAAAGAATAATAAAGAACCAGGAAAGGTTCATACTTGCCATGATCATATCTTTGTATCTCAGGAGCATAAGCAGCAGCGGCAAGGTGGATTATACATTCGGTTATACGGGAGCGGTGCAGAAACTGATACTTGACCATGTCGATCTTGTCGGTTTGAGCGAGATGCTCCACCTGGTACAGGATCTTCATAAAAGAGACCTTTTTGAAGATGAAAGCGAGCAGTTGAAACTGAAAGTGGCGTTTTACCGGGGTAAGTTTACCGAAGTAAGGAATGAATATATCCCGGACAAGATAGACGATACTTCCAGTCAGGAGTTCTATCTTGACAAAGCCAAGTGGGGGATACTCAAGAATAATTCACCGGATACACGCTACGGCGAACACCCGGCGAAAGGTTTTTATACGGGTCTTGAGGAAAAACTGCTAAAGGGAAAAGATGTCTATCATGTCATATGGGCGGCCGGCGGCGGCGCGGATACACTTTCGGCTCTGCGAAGATATATGGAACTCAGCGAATTCTATGATAATTTTAAGAAGCGCCATCCCGGGACAGGGAAACTCGATATGATAATACTGACTATAGGGGAAAAACGCATAGGTTTTACAGAGCCGGAGAAAGGGTTCTATGAATGGGCATCTCAGCAGAACCCTCTTTACCTTCAGGATAAAGAGGATCCCGGTCTCTATCACAGGCGTGACAGTCTGTCTATTACGGCAGACATGCTTGAAGGAAAAGAAGATGTGGCCGGAGTAGATACTATCTTTAAACTCACGCCTCAGTCGCGCGTAAAAGGTGCGGGGAGAAAACTGGATGAAGGATATATGCTCCATGAGATGAAAAAACGCGGTATTGATGTCCCGATTTATATGGTGACAATGGAGACCAGTGCCGGTAACTGCGCTGCGGATCTGGAAAAATTCATAGATGGAATATCAGGAAAAGCCGATATTTCCATGGAAATATATGAACACGGCGGTGATTCTGTTGCCGGTATGCATGCCGGTCACCGGGATACGATCGTGTCGCCGGTCAACGAGAAATATTCTCTTCTTGTAGCGGCGCAGTTGAAGAATAAAATGCCTGATCTTGATGTGTGGTTCACACTTGCCGGTCTCGGCAACGATTTTGAATCGTATTTCAAATGGCTGAATGAGGTCATAAGGCTGCTTTTGAGGAGTTCTGTTTCAGAGATAATAACGCCCTGGCATGCCGCGTCAAGGAAGGCCGCTTCCAAAGCGCTGCAGCTTTCGGGAAAAGTGGAATCATATGCAAATAAGCGGGGATTACGCCAGCTTGCGGGAAGCAGTATCTCCAATATGATATATAAAGTTATATCAGTGCCTGTCGTAGGCCGTATACTGGCAATGCCGTTTATTACCGCCTCTATTATCAAACTGAACATATTTAAGGTGTTCTTCAAGTACCTGAAAGAAGGTTCGGCATTGAAGCGGAGCGATCTTCATAAGGGAGTCTTTTTCTCGTCAAAGGGAGAGATATCCAAATTTACTTTCCTGATACCGTTCGATAATCTTGTACAGGGCCTTAACATCCGGGAAGAAAAAACAGTGAAATACCTCTCAAGAAAGAGATATTCCGGAAAAGAGGCGGATGAGATAGCAGAGAAGCTGATGGTCAATACCGATAATGCCGATCTGACAGTTCACGAGATAGCTGCCTCCTATAAACTCATAGGGATAACCACTGAAGAGGGCCGCGGTATGAAGCTGGCAGATTTTCCGGAAACCATTACAGCTGATATAGATTATGCTGATACTTCGGGTTTTAAACACAGAAAACTGACAGAAGCTTTGCGCAATATATACGATAACATGAATGATGCAGCTGAAGCGGAAGGCATCAAACTTAAGGATATATTGCCGAAGATGAAAGTGATGCTGGCGGATTTTAAGGATAGGGCGCCGCCGGCGGGCGTCCGTGTGAATATGGCTGAAAAAATAATCAGTATTGACAGCAACTTTTTTATCTCGGCTTCCGGGACCGAACTGTCGGCTGCCATTTTCAAGAGGATAATAAGTGCGTCCCATATAACTTCTCCGCCTGAGATCCGCGTAAAAAGAAAATACTTCTGGCCTGTAACGATCGTAATCTCGTCGCTTGCGGCACCATTATCTATTCTTTCCGGTATGGCTGCACCATTAGTATGGAGGCTGCTGGAACTGCAGCAGACATTCAATATAGAGAATATCAGGAACTGGATGCTTGAATACGGCACAAAAATAATATATGGTCCTATGCCCATAATAATCGAACCTGACCGGTATCCGATGCATTTTGGATTTTCGTTCATAGATATACCTGTTATTGCCGTTTTTACAACTGTTGCTGTTTTTCTCTGGAAAAGAGTAACGGGACAGCGCAATATCGGATCCAGGAAAATATTCCTGTCGACAATAATAATGACAGGTGTGTATATGCTGTATTTCCCAGGTCAATTGATAAGTATGCTTGCCCTGAGTCTTATGTGGCTGCCGGTCTCCCTTGCCGTGGGCCTCGTGGTATCCATATACAAGCCTTTTGATATGCCGGATGATCTTATGAGCTTCTTATCTAAACCCGGTGAAGCGATGCTTAAACCCGAGTTCACGGGTCCCGGAATACCTGAAAAATTCAAAGAGATGCTCGAAGAACATGATTATAAGGTAGTTAGTGAAGAGACATTTAACAGTATATTCGGTATTTTTGCAAACGAGTACAGCAAACCCGTGGTTATTGACGAAAAAGGAAAGATTTTCCTTGTTAAAAAAATAGAACCGGGCAAAGGATTGATGGGCCATCAGGATATGAACGTATGCAGCAGGGAACTGATGGCATATCTTATCGGGAAGGGGCTTGTAGATACTGCCGAAATAAGGCCCATCATCAGGGATGAAGCCGAACATCTGGAAGGGATAGGTTCTACAGAGGAAGGTTTCTATCTCACCAGGTTTATGCCGGATTATGTTAAAGAGGATCTTGTTCACAGTAATCCTAAAAAGGCGAGGAGCGCGCTTCTTGTGTTTAATACGCTTATAGGAAAATGGGATCATCATCACGAAAACCAGACAATAGTATCCGGCGTGCCTGTCACTTTTGACAATGATGCGGCTTTTGATCCGAGTATATCGGTAGCGGAATTTATTCATAATTACAGCCTGAATTTAAAAAAAGGCCGGACTCTACCCGGAATATTAGGAACAGGACAGGTACCGGAATTAAGCAGCCGTAAATACGACAAGCGTGAAATACAAAGGGCAATAGAGCAGTTCAAACTCCTCAAGAAAGATCTGAAAATGTTAGCTGAACTGAGCGGATTCAGCGCCTCGGAATCTGAGGCGGTTGTAAGTTTTCTAAACAACAGACTGGAGAACCTTGAGTACTATGTATCACTTACCTATGAGGCTGTTACGGGCCGTGACTTCTACAGGAAAAAGTCTCCTCTCAGGTATATAACAGAAAATTTTGGCAGCAGAATAGAATATATCGAGACCCTGGAATCTCTTAAGAGACTCATAAGAGACGGGCATATAAAGAAGAAGATTATAGGTGAACTGTTCGAGGTTTCGGGCGACAATGAAGAAACAGCCTATCTCATCTCAGTTATCGACAGCCTGTTTAATTCAGGAAAGATAAAGAAGAGGGATCTCAGGACTATCCTGAAGATAGCCGGTAAAGCCGGTTCAAGTGAGATGGAGGTGTTAAGGGGACTCAGGATAGCGATTATGAGAGGGACCGGCGGTTTTACGCGCCGTACCCTTAAATATCTTGAAAAGGAACTTTTAACTGACAGGAGTATTGAAACCGCTTTCAGCAGGGCAGTTGAAAAATACCGTGAAGCTGTTGTCCGCATGAATAGTAATATTGTTAAAACTGTGCTTGCTGCAGGATTGGTTTCAATTGTGTTTTATCTGCTTTATAACAACGGTTTTCTCGGTACAGTTTCCGAATTCTATATTGAGGCCAGAGAGGAGCACAGGATCACTGCGCTTAATGTCCCGATTGTAGACATAGTAACCGGAGGTGTACTAATGGGACTAGCCGATTTCTTCGGACAGAAGGTCAACAAAAGAGGCAGGTTCAGGTACTGGGAGGGTATCGCTGCTGTTGTGGTTGGTGCTGTCGAAGGATTCTTTTTTAGCGCTTTCTCAATGCTGAAAATATCCGGTCTTATGTACGGACTGCTCATCGGCATAATCGACAGGTTCATCGACCTGGGATATTTTATAAGCAAGGCGTTTATTATGAGTGCTACAAATAAACAGGATAATAGGTATTCATATTTCAGGCAGTTCATGAAATGGCTTGAATCAGGAGTTCTTATAACTCCCATATACCTGCTGTTAGGGCCGTTTTCGCAGCTCTTTCCCACTACACAGGTTCTTATCATTGAAGTGCTGGATAATTGCATTGATTTTATTACCGGGTACATAGCAAACAGGAAAAGAAGCTTATGGACCCTGATAAAGGAAAAGAATATGCCGGTAAAATATCTGCCGGAGGTAAGGGAAACCCTTGATCTTGAGAGCATACTTCCCTGGGCTAATGTTACTGCGGAGAATGTGTATGAGAAAGTATTTTCAGGAAGGCACTTTAATCAAGAGGAGACGGACCAGTTTGATAGATTCAGGAAGCTCCTCGAGCCGACTCCTCGTCTTCCATCGAACGCGGCAATAGAATACCTGGATTCAATAGCGGATCTGAAGAAGATGCTTAAAGACAGCCCTGAATTCAGGGAATACTGGCCGGGCCTCTGCTATGACGCTTCTTACCATATAATGAGGATACTCAGGGAAAACGGGTTCAGCGGCAGATTTATAAGGAGGGTATGCGAAGGAAGAAGGACGCCTGAGAACTATGTAGAGACCGATATAGCCGGCCGGACCTATATAATCACGCTGACACAGGAAGGGTACCTGAAAAAAACGGATGCAGGCACTGATCTCGGGATAGTGATGTTTCCAAAATCAGAGATCGATCCGGAAAAATTCCCGTGGCTTGCTGATGATTCTTCGTATGCTGAGCGGTTCAGCTACAGGTTCTCGCCGGAAAGTATGTCGGATCTTGTTTTGCGGGACAAAGAGATGAACCCGATCCTGAAAGTGAACAGGATAGGATTCGTTTCCGTAGAGCGCCAGGATAGTATCTGGAACGACATTAAGAGCCAGACGGAGACCCGTACTATAGTCACCTTCAGCAGCGGCTTTTCTTTAACGGTCATAGAGGCTCCGGAAGAGATAAGGTACAGTATACGGACAAAAGATTTTAGCAATATATTTGAGTCGGAAGATAAGAGATTAGTCAATATAATCAATGCTCTTATTGACGATAATTTCTCGGTCCGGAGTGAGGAGTACGGGAACATCGATCATTCCTATATTAAAGACACCATCGAGAGAAACATATCTTCACCGGAGTTGTTAAAGGAAATAATCAGATCTCTAGTGTCTATACCGGCTGTGAAGAGGCGCATCAATGCTTACAAATATGTTGATCTTGTAGAGAGACAGCCGGTTAAGGGAAAACTTCCTGCAAAGGAGGAACTTTCAGAGTATGAACAGAAAAAGCTGTTAAAAGATGAACTGCGTGTTATTGAAAAAGGGGACAGTCATTGGCCAAAACTGGATAGAGCGGCCTTTCTTATTTCAGAAAAAGAAGTCCCTATGCCGGAAGGAACTGATACCGTCAAGTTGAAAGAGATACTGCGCCGCATTAAAATAGCCCTCATTTCGTCAGGTCAAAGAGCGCCTCCCCGTTTCAGTTCGGGTCTTATCAGGAATAAGAAGACCATATACATGGAAGAGACCTTTTTCGAAAACCTATCGGAAGAAGACCTGGCGTTATTACTCGTGCATTATGCATTCTCATTAAGTACACCCCGTACATTAGCTGAAAGAATTAAAAAATATTTTACCGGACCTGAAACAGAAGATGCGTCAACTCCCGCAGTATCTGAGCCGGGTGTGAAGATACGCCTGCTGGCAAAAGGAATAACTACCGACAAACTGTTTGAATATTACGGTATAGATAAACCGGCGCCGCAGCTTGAAAAACTTGCGGCAGCGAACGGTTCACTGGCAAATGCCAATATTGATTTTCATAGAGCTGCCGGAATATATGGAGCGCAGAAAGATGAATCTGTGATATGGAACGAATATCCGGGAGATACAAAGAACTTCAACAAGCTGATTATGCAGGGCGTATTGAATGCGGCTCCCGGTATAAAGAAACGTCTGCTGGCGGAACTTGAAGTCGCGGCAGCTGAAAAGAAAATAAAGAAAACAGCTGAAGAGATACTGAATATAGCTCAAAACGGGGATCTGTCCAAACTGACGATAAAGGAACGGGAAGCGTTCTATAAAGCAATACTTCTGAAAGCCAAAATATGGAGATACAAAAACAAGTATATGAATTTCTTCGAGTATATGACTGCGCTTGAAGTCTGCCAGAAAGGCTATTTCGGAGACATCAAAGTGAAGGATGTCGATCTTGAGATAAGGCGGAAATACGATCATTTGGGCGGATATATACTTGATTCCAGAAAAGTGATATTAAAAGACAGCCCAAGTCTCGGCCTCATTATGACACTTTTCAGCCATGAAGTGGGGCATCATTATTTCCTGCAGGAAGCTAACAGGCTGATACCTGAATACGAGAGGCTCCACGGCCGGGGAGCGCCTGAAATACCGTGGTCCATATCCGAGGGTATCTCATGTGATTTCGCGTTTGCGTTCATGATGAGACTTGCCGGATTCTATACGGATCCGGAAACTGGCATAGACCACGGGTTTGATTATTATGCTCACAGGGAATTTGTGCGTAATCTTATAGGCATGGATAAATACAGCAGGGGCCAGACATTTATAGCCGCACTGAGACAGTTTTTACCGGAAAACATATGGCAGAAATCGGTTGTACAGAACCTGTCTCTCATGATAAGAGGCCCGTCACCGCAGCCTGAAATCCACAGGGCGGTACTGGATCTTCTTGCCGGTGACATAATAAAAGGCAATTTCAAAAATTACGGCCGGGTTGATAAGAAAGACATTAAAGAACTCTACAGAAAAAGACTTAATGACGAGGGTCTCCGTTCCATGCAGGAAATGGAGCTCGAGTATCAGTTAAAACTCTACGAACAGGCGAGAAAATACCGTAATAGCGGCGATTATATCGATTCGCTGAAGACCTACAGAGAACTTATACGGTATAATCCGGATGAGGGTGTCTACTGGCACAATATGGCTGATGTGCTAAGACAGCTCGGCGAGAAAGAAGCAGCCGAAATCGCACAGGAGTTCAGCACCTATCCTCCGGGAAAGAAAAACCTTGAAAAGATAATGTCCCGGGTCGAGAGAAAGATCTCTTACGGGATGCTCGCTTTACTCGGTATTAAGGAAGCGCCTTATAAGGATGTCATCCCGGAGAAGTATCAGATTGATACATCCGAATATAAAGTCACCCCTGTTTTCAGTCCGGGGTTGCCTGATACGCATAAAGCTGTTCTTGAATTCATAGAGTCCGGAAAACCTGACTGGGATACAATAGGGCTCTATCTCAAAAGTAATGATCCTGTTCTTATACTGGGTGCGCTCTATGCTATTGAAAAGTCACAGGTACCTGTACCGGCAGAACTTTTTGAAGCTGTAAAAACACATACCGGGCATAAAGTATATACGATCAAACAGGCAGCCCTCTATGCTGTATCAAGGTTCGGAGACCCGGCGCGCTCTTTTCTTGAAAACGCGTCAAATATAAATTACATGACTGCTGCCGAACTGCGGTTGAAGCTCATGACCGAAAATATGACCGAAAGTGAGAAAGTAGCACTGTTCCGCAAACTGGAAGAGACAAAAAAACCGGTTGATCTGGCAAACTATACGGTACCGGTATCCGATTACATACTCAAAGCAGACAGGGAAAGTTTTCTCGGTAAGGCGGCTGCAGCAGAGCTTGCAATAAGAACGATCGAACGCCTTCCGTCGGATACCGGTTCCGCATTGAATATCCTGAGCCGGCTGGTGAACCACGAATATGCTAATGTCCGGCTTGAAGCTGTACGCAGAATGGGGGAGATGGATGAGTGGGTTCTTCCTTTGCTGGAAAAACTTATTAACGATAAAAAAGATACATTTGTACAGGAAACAGCGGCAGAGTCATGGGTCAGGAGCAAGATCCGCGGCCTTTCCGATAAAGAAGCTCTTTTATTCCTTGAAAATTTTGATCCCGGTGACAATTATTATCTGAAAAAAGCTGCAGGACATCTAAAGTTCAGGTTCCAGAGTACCGGTAATTCGGAATTTCTCAAGACGCTTGCTCCCTGGCACGCGACACCTTATGCTGATGAGCTTCAAAAACGCATAGAGGCTCTTGAAAAAATCTCAGCCATACTGGCGGAAGAATTTAAGAATAAATTTACCGGTATTATAGTAGTAGGAAGTACGGGCAAGGGATATGTTACGCCCCTTAGTGATATAGATTACGCTGTACTTGCAAAAGACAGCCGGGTAGAAGACCGGTTCAGGGAACTTGTTTCTGAAAAAGATATCAAGCTCTGTTTTAAGAGAGATATAAAAAAGAAACCTGCTATGTTGTTTCAGGGACTTTATTTCGGTAACAGGGAAGAGCTTCTTAAAACACAGAAGAGCGTACTCATACAGTACAGGAACCCGGATAAATGGAATACCCTGAGAACCGAAATACTTGAGGAACAGAGCGACCTTATTAAATTCTTCCAGCGGTTCGGAATACCTGAGGAACAGAAGAGAGAGTATAAGGTCTATTCGGCGCTGCTTCATGTCCCCGGTCCGTATTCACATGTAAATGAATATCTTTCAAAAAGTCTTGCAGACGCAAGTGTAGAAAGAGTAATAGAAAAAATGGAATATACTGAACCTCCGGCAATGAATTTTAATCTGCCCGGACAGCTCAAGATAAACGGTAAAGAAGCCGAATGGCTCGGCGGCGGGATAGACCATGATGTGTTCAGCCATCCTGTGAAATCCGAAGTCGTGCGTGTAGACAGGACTGACGGAAAAGATCCCGAAGAAGAAGCGGCTAAATTCACTATGCTTAATGAAGCGGGTGTCGGCCCGGCTGTGACCGGTACGGGTATGCTGGGAGAATATGCATATATTAAGACCGAGAGGGTAGAAACCGGAATGCCGGGTGAATCACTCGCCGATATACTCGATTCCAGGATACTTGAAGAGTCCGAGATAGAACTCGTAATGGAACTGCTTAAAAAACTTATGGCTGAACAGATAAATGTAAGGGATTTTAAGACCCAGAATATCATGATAGGCAGTATAGGAGACAGCAGTAAGAAGGCTTATGTGATAGATGCGACATATGCCGAAAAAATACCCGAAGGCCAGACTCCCGCAAACCTCGCGATGAAATACAGATCACGCCTCTATACCCGGGGTTATGACTGGCCTTTGCCTGACAGAAAGAACGGCGCGCTGAGAAGGAGGGTCGAGAAATACTGTAAAGATATTATCGCTTCGGAGATAATCCCCGAGCGTGTTAAAGAAAAAGCAAAAGCGCGCAACTATAGGCTGATGGAAAAGATGGAAGTCAAAAAGAAACTCGGTATCAGAGCCAATCCTGAGGGTTACCCGGTACTTTTTGATAAAGATGATAAGAGTATTTTTATTGTCAAAAAGATCAACAAAAAAGAAAAGCTCGGTTATCACGAGTATAAGAACGATCACAGGAGAGAGATGCTCGCATACCTGTTAGGAAAAGGCATAGTCGATACTGTGGAGATAAGGACAATAAGCAAAATAGAAGCCCGGGGTATCGGAGGTGTCGGAAGTACCGAAGAAGGTTATTATCTCACAAAGATGGCTCAGGATTATGAGCCTGACGATCTTGTATACGATGATGTCAGAAAATCCAGGAGCGCGCTCCATGTATTCAATACGCTCATAGGTAAATGGGACCATCATCCGAGCAATATTGAGAAAGTACTGGATATGCCTGTAATATTCGACAATGATGTGGCTTTTGATGACGGAATGATAATGACCGAGTTTATGGATACGTACAGGATTAATATTGAAAAAGCCTATTTCCGTCAGTCCCGTGCTCCTGTAGACAATATTCCGGAATTAAGATATGACGGATACGATATAGATGAGATCCGGCGGGTGATAGCTGTATACAAGTCGATGAGAAACAGGTTCCCGGAACTTGTCAGGCAGGCCGGATACACCGGTTCCGATGCGGACAGGGTAATAAATTACCTGGATAACAGGCTAAACAAACTCGAAAAATATTCAGAATGGGTTTTCGAGGCTGTTACAGGTGTGGATTTTTCCGGGAAACCCGCAGTAACAAGAGAACTCGTCGAGTCGTATAAGAACAGGCTGCAGAAGTATGAAACACTCAGAAATAACGAAGAAGCGCTTGAAAAAGTAATGCAGCTCTTCAAAGACGGATATATCGGGGAAGATGATCTGTTCCAGTTCTATTTTATCTGTGACGGGAATATCAATACTTCCAAAACAGTTGCGATTATAGACAGTCTGCTGAGAAAAGGACTGATAGTAAGGAGCGATCTGGAAACTCTGGAAGTAATACTCGAGCATGACAGAGAAACAAAGTACAGTACTCTTTCAGAGATAGAAAAAGCGCTCCCAAAAGGTCAGATGTCATCATCCGGACTTGATCAATTATACGATGCCCTTGAAAAAGGTGTAGCTCCCGTAGAAACTTTAAAAAACATGTTTCCTGTTGCTGCTATTAAAAAAGAGAGTAAATTCACCGAAGTTTTCAATAGACTTTCTGAAGATAAAAGGGAAGCAGTTCTGGTTAGATTAAGGCAATTGAGCGATAATGGCGTTTTGGACAGAGAAATACTTTCGAGGATAGAATTGTTCTTTAATGGTGCAATAGAAAACGGCAGTATCAGCATGGCTAAAGCAATGGAGGCATTAGAAAAGGTAACTGAATACGAACAGGCGACAACGGGTTTCTTCAGGAAATCAGGTGTCTGGGAAAAACAACTCAGAGAATTTCTTCATGTAATAATCTCTGACAAAACAGAAAATCAGGAACTGACTCTGAATGTAAAAAGCATTGGAAGTTCCAGTGGAGAGGAAGCGTACTCAATAGCGTTCATAATAAAAGACGAACTTGAAAAATACTTTGAGGAGAACCGGGAGGAAATAAAACGGGATATGGGCACTGATAGTGCCGATAAATGGCTTGACATCTGGGATATCGGTATAGAGGGTTATGATGATTCACTTATGGCACTCTTTACTATGCAGGAGGGCAGATACTCTCTTATGGATGAGGAAGATATTTACGGGTATCCGGAGTACGGTTATGCTGAACGCGCAGAGCTGCATGATAAAACCCTTTGGGAGAATTCAGGCGGCAAATTCACTAATAGACCGTATTTGCCGCACAGGATAAGGAGGTTTGTGCGAGACTGGATTATACCGAGATACATCGACCTGGTAGATGAGAATGCGATTGATATGATAGCAGATAGTTCCGCAGATATTGTTACTTTCATGAATGTCGGCATATATCTTGACATTGTAAAAAAATCAAGAGGCGATGATCTTGGCACCGAGTTAAAAGAACGTGTGTTCAGAAGCGGTTATAAAGGCCTGTTTATACATGATCTAGCGCGCGGTGTGAATGCGGATATAATAGAAACCGAGGCTGAAGATGCTGCTAAAGAGGTGTCTTCACAAGACAGCCTGGAAAAGAAAAACAGTGCATTCAGAGAACCGGAATTTGAGGGTTATAAAACAGGAAGAACAGCTTATATCAGACCCGGCAGGATATTTGAAAAACCAGAGAAACGCAGTATCTGGCAATCGACCGAACCGAAAAGACTGAGAAACATAGATAGATATATGCTGGAGTACCAGCCCTATGTCGATCTTGAAAAAGGCGAGCCTGTGATCATCGATTTCGGTATCGGTGAAGGTGCCGTCACAACACTTGAACTGGCAGAAAAGCTCTCACAAATCAATAAAAACGCAAGGGTGATGGGTTATGATATGGAAGACCTGCCTGACAGGCAAAAACATGAAAAAGAACATCCTAATTTCCGGTTTATAAAATCAAAGACCAGGCACGGGTTCAGGATACCGGTAAAAGACGCGGATATTATTAGATGCTGCAATGTGCTTCTTCCCGACTATTATTCTGCGCAGTACCATTATCCGGCTATAATCCAGATGGGCGAGAGCCTCAGGCAAGGCGGGATACTGATGGCGGGGAGTGCGGCTTCAAACGGGAAAAACGGTATATTCCGGGTTTACCAGAAGATAAACGGGGAAATGGTATTGATAGACAGGGTATCTTTTGAAGAAAACCTGCATTCGAGACTGCAGTTAACGCAACAGTTTATGCATGAACCGGGAGAAGATACAATATTCGAGAAAATGGAGTATGCATACAAATCTTCCGGGTTCAGTCTGAATAAGGAAGCGAGGTCTGCGCTTGCCGATCAGGTCAACAGGATATACGGCGACAGGTTCCACGCTTTTTATGAAAAGGAAGCCGGGTTCTTTATCGTGAGGGAAAAACAGGCTTGGGGAAAAGTCTTACTGGAAAAGGTGGAAAAAATGGATAAAACAGGAATGCTGCGTACCGGTGAGATAGCATTCGGTATGAAAATCCCCGGAGTCATTATGGGCGCGCTGAACAACCTGATGAAGTCCATGGCTGATACAGAGCTGGTGAAAGCCTTGATAGGCCTGATCAAAGACGCGCAAACAGCGTTTATTATGCTTCTAAAGGGACCGTCGGAAGAATACCTGCTGGATGAAAAAGAAATAACCGCAAAAGGTTATGGCGATATGGTCGGTGTTCTGAAGAAAATGGGATTCAAAGATGTTCAGGTGAGTAAACAGGATCTGAAACTGCTCCTTCATGAAGAAGATGTATACGGACTTGCGACTACAGAAGTCATTAAAGAAGAAAAGATCCTGATCATACATGAATCGATACTTGAGGCGCTCAAAACCCGCGGGTCTCCGGAAATCGCAATTCTCATGCTCCAGCTGCTTGCTGAGCATGAACTGGATGAATACTCCGCTTTAAAAGAAAAGACCAGCCGGATATATGAGGATTTCAGCAAATATCTTACCGAACATAAACTTGATACGGAAAAAGACAGGACCTCTGAGAATTTTCACGAATACCTGAAAGATACGGGATCGGACCAGGCAGCTTTATTTATATTTAAGAACGAAGAGATAAAGATACCTGTTTCCAGGGATATAAAAGTATCGGAAAAAGACCTGGATGAAGCGGTATCTGTTATTGAAAACAAATTTGAGAAAGACGATCCGGAGAAAAAAGGCTATATGACGGCGGCGGCATCCCGGATAAAACAGCATATAAAAGAAACAAAGATGATGCCGGGAACTTCGCATGTGCTTGATATAATAACGGCAGTAGAAAAAGAAAGAAAAGTCAGTTTCAAGCCGGGAGATACCTTTACCCTGTTCAAAGTGGCGCTTTCGGGACTGGTGCCGCTGCCGGAAAAATTCTGGGAGAGTGAAGTGAACCGTATGGGGGTTATTTTCTCTCTTATGGCCAGTTCAGGCATACAGTCCGCGCAGCTTCTGAACAAGGAGTTCCTGGAACCATTATCAAAACAGCTCAAGATGGAAGACCTTTTTGATAAATACCCGATAGAAGATGTTATTAACGAGGCCAGGAAACACGAGAATTTTCACATGCTGGTCCGCCCCGCGATTATGCAGCTTACGGACGGCAAGAAAGTCAAGAAAGAGTTCAGTAAATTTTACAATAGCATATTCAAGGCCAATAACCTTAAACCCAAAGATATTGCGGAGAGTTATTACCGCTCTGTCTGTATTAATCATATTGTTTCCATAGCGCTGAAAAACCTGGAAACCGCGCAAAACATCGTTGATTCAGGACTCCTGTATGAATTCTGGGACAGCAAAGAGTACACCTCAAGATTCTTTTCTGCCGCTGAGATACTTGCTGAGAACAATGTTGACCCGGAAGGGAACTTAGTGCTGGAAGGTGATTGGAAAGAGATAATGAAGGACTTCTGTGATGAAGACGGCCGGGCCGATTTAGGAAAGATCATATCAGATGTGACAAAATACCAGCTATTCTTTTCGCTCATAAGGCTGGATGCCGGATTGAGCCGGAAGATAACAGAAAGTGTTCCTCCAATGACTGTTTTCGGGGATGAAGGAAAAACTGAGAGATTCTCAAGAATAGTTTATATGATCGGTTTCTTTAAACTCTCAAATAAGGTCCTGCCTTTGATACTTGCGGAAAAACTCCGGGACATACTTGAGAACGATATATATTTCAATAATTTCGATAAATTTCATGAAGTTGATTTTGCAAAGTCATTTTTTGCGGATATATTCGATTCAAACGGCAGGGTAAAAGAGGTTTATCTTAAGAACGGCAACCTGAAGAATTACATTGTAAATGAAAATGAATTTGATATGGATAAACTGTTTTCTCAGAAAGACAGTCTGCTGCTGTTCATTGCTCAGATAATAGCAAGTTTTCATAGTTCAGATTTTGCCAGGAAACTCCTGGATGAGAATTTCTTTTTCAAGAACCGGGAAGCAATAAACAAAGATCCCAGGGGTTTTATCACAAAGTTATCATTGATCTCTAAGATCGCCAAGAACAACATGGAACTCGGACTTCTGGCCGTCAACAAGTATATTGATGATAAGGAAACACTGGATAAGCTTATCACGGTTTCCATAATCATGAATTCCATTGTCAGTCAGGGCCTTACGCTTAAGGATGGGCTTGAAGAGACATTCTCTCATTTTGCGAAAGGCAAACGGCTCGATATAGAAAAGATAATATCTGGTGAAGCGGCAATGGAAACCTTTGTCACTCTTGTAAGGCTTAACAGCAGAAACCGCAAGCTGGCAAAATACATATCAAAAGACAGAATTTTCAAGAAGATAATAGCCGAGGAAGAATATGCTGATAATTTTGCTCATAACTATAAAGAATTAAACGAGGTAATGGATGCGGACGGGCGTCTTATCCGTTACAGGGCTATACTCGATAAGTATGCGGATACTTCCGGCCGTGTCAGCATTCCTGATGTAGTTTCTGATAAAAAACAATCCCTGATATTCAAGTATCTTGTTACCATCGCCGGACAGAATATACCTGCAGCCCGTTTCCTGATGGACAGCGGCGTACTTGAAAAAGCCGAAAACATCAAGGAACTGGTCCCTGTAATGGATGAAGTATTGCGGTCAATTGTGGAAACTATAAACCATGCCGGTGAAGTGAAGGAAAAATACAGAGACATACTTGAAGATTTTATACCTGAAGGTACAGTGTCACTTGATATAGAAAAGATACTTACAGACAGGAAAAATGCGGCGCTGTTTGCTTCCATGGTCAGGCTGGCAAACATAAAAGGAGAGGAAGCATCAGAGATAATAAAACCGTTGAAAGATGATCTCATTAAAAGCGATGCCGTATTCAGGTTCCTGAATATAGTGGACATCTATAAAACAGCAAATGTCCCTGAAGGCGAGATGCGGATGATCCTGGATAATATCAATGATAATGTGAGCACTATAACCGCCGAATTCGAAAAACTGGGGTTATACATGCCGGGATACATAATGCAGGTCAAACAGCAGGTAGTAAACCTGGTTACAAAAAAGAAGGATCTTGCCGAGAACTTTAACCGTGCATCGAAGATATTACAGGAACTTTTCGGCAGAAAAGGCGTTATAAGTAAAGACGGAGTAGTACGTGAAGATCTGAGGAAAGTCCTTGCAGGATATGTAGACGGGGAGGGCCGGCTGTTGATGCATAACATCATAAGCAGCCGGGCGAATCTCTTAAAATTTGAGTCGTTCGTGAAGGTGGGAATAGTAGACATAAGTATTGCAGAGAAACTGAAGAAATACATGCTGGTAGAGAAATATCTCAGTTCGGATCTTCAGAAGATCAACTGGTTGTGGGAGGATATAAGAAAAAGTTATGTAGAGAGCTGCGTTAATATGACTGTTGCCAGTCCCGCGCTGTTTATGGAGCTTATAGAGAAAGGCTATATGAAGGATATACTCGGCGATATACAGCGTATGTCGAATCTTAAGATCATGTCCGGGTGGCTCAGTAATCAAAGACGGCTTCTGCAGAAAGATGGGAAATTCAATCCTATATATTCGGACATATTCAGGGGGTTCCTGGATGAAAAGGGCGTTCTTAAACTGCATCAGGTAGTAAAAAGTGAAGCGGCGCTCTATACTTTTGTCGGATTGATCAAGATAACCCAGCTGAATTCTGCTGACGCGGTGATAGACCTGGATATGGCGAGATGGCTGGTGGCCCAGCCGGTTTACAGGGAGATACTGCAAAATGATGAGATGGCACTGAACTTCCTGCTCTTTACGGGTCAGGGCCGTATGCGCCAGATCTTCAATACAGAATGGACAGTAAAGGAAGATTTCAGAAAGACACTGAAAAGGTTTATTAATACGGACGGAAGACTCCGGTTCAATACGGTTCTGAAAAACAGGGCGATGACCAGGACGATGATGGGATTGATGAGTATTGCCCCGTTCAATACCGGGCTTGCTGAATATGTCAGCAGTGATAAATACCTGGGAAAAATACTTGAAGACAGAGAGCTTGCAGAGAAGTTCTATGATATAGCTTCGACCTTTGAATTTCTGCTTAAAGAAGACGGATCGCTGCGCAGGTTCAGCGAATATTACGGTAATTTCAGTGATGGTAAAGGAGGTCTTGATCTGTCAGCTGTACTTGAGAATAAGCCGGCGATGGCTGCTTTTAAGACATTGTTTGCATGGATGCTGAATAATCCGGAATTCATTGATTTCTTGAGCTCCCGCGGGATGTTAGATGAGATGTTCCGGGATGAATCAGTCGCTTCTTCCATGGAAGAATTATGGAAACTGGGTTACAAGATAGATTCGAAAGGAAAGGTGTCGGGAGGCTGGGAAGCTATCGCTAAACCGTATCTTGATGAAGAAGGCATACTTGATCTTTCCAGGATATCGGGAAACAGGGATGAACTGATGTATTTTAAGGGGCTGACCATGCTTGCCAAGACCGACAGATCATTCGCGCGGGAAGTGGATGAAGCGGGAACCCTGCGAAAAGCTTTTATCCGCTCACTCCTGAAAGAACCTGAGTACCTGGAAAACAAATTCAGTACAAACTCTGAAATAATAGCAAAGAGGGGTAAGGATTTTATCCTGTTTATGATAGTATTGAGCAAGATATTCCAGCATACGCCGGAATTCGCCAGGCTCATTCTTAAAAATGAAATACTTGTTGAAGCTATAATGAGTAACCCGGATATGCTGAACAGCCTTTTTATCATGCGGAAATCACTGGAAAAGGTAACAAACAAAGACGGCAGTGTTAAGAATATCTACAAAAAAGGGCTTGCAAGGTTCCTTACTGATGACGGCGCCCTTGTTATCCCGGGCAATATGTCAGAAGCAAAACTGTTCAACGTAATGGCTGACGGGCTGCTTATCAATAAAAAATTCATAGAAAGAATATCCGGCAGCAGGATCATGGAAGATCTGGCACATGATATAAGACTTACTGACAGGTTTATAGAGGTACTGCCGTCGGTCCTGCGTATATTAAATGCAGAAGGCGCGGCAAAGGCCAAATATAAGCGGTTTTTAGGACGGTATTTCAAGGATAACAAACTTAGCCTCTCAATAATAATAGAAAATGAGATAAACGAAAAAATATTTTTAATACTTAATAACATAGAGAAAGAAAACAAAAAATTTGCAGAAAAGTTTGCTGATAGCGATATAATAAAAGAAATGATCGATGGCCGCGATAACAGGGTGGACGATCTGCTCGGAGTCTCCGGGCGTATAAGCAGGATAGTCGATGAAAACGGAAAAGTTAATCTCACGGGTTTGGATTATTACACTGATCAGGACGGGAAACCCGACTGGGACAAGATCATAGGTTCCGATATGAAACTTCTGCTTTTTGATTCAATTTCAGATCTTGCGCTCAGGGATAAGAAATACTCGAAATCGGTGATGCCCGCACTTAACAAGGTTGTTTCGGATTGGGATAAAGTACTTGAATCCCGCAAATCAGTCATAGGTTTTAAATATTCAATAGCTCCTGTGCTCCACGAATGGTATGATACGAATCCCGGTATTATGGAAGCCATGCCTGTGATGATCGAGAATATTTATGATTTCAGCCAGTTGAGGAAAGGATTCAAGTATCTTTCACTCGATAAGGAAACTGCTGAGCGGTTGTTTAAACATTTGAACAGGATCAGGCGTTCTCCTCCGGAAAGAGACGCTTTTCAGTCGGCCTATACGATTTTCATTGAAACAATAAGTAATAAAGCCGTAAAAGAAGAACAGGTAAAGAAACTATTGTTTAAACTGCTGAGTTCGGCTAATCCTTCGGATTACTATTCATTTATGAACTATGATCTGGCAGAAGCGATAAGAGATAACTATAATTCTCAAAATCCTGAAGCACCTTTGATCCGGGCCGATTGGAAAGATATCCTGATACTCGGTACGGTAGGCTGGAATGTCCCGGAAGATACAAGGTACACGCTCAGTACCGAAAAGACCGTGGAAAGGGTAAAAAAGATAATGGCAGATCTCGGGACAGATACTAATAGTGCAGGGGATTTCTTACTCGGATTGACATACGCTATGAATATGAGGTTCTATTCTCCAGCTACAGCTGAAAAATTCCCGGAAGGATTCCACAGGATGCATGAGTTCGGAGCATGGCCCTGGAATAACGGGTTCTACTTCAAGGGTTTTATAGGCGGTAATCTGATGGCTCTTCCGTCAGAGATAGGTCATGCTGTCGGATACGTGCTCGATCCCGATATCGATCTTATAATGAACAGAGAGATACAGGACCGCCTTGGCGGAGCCAGTATTTTAAGGAAAACTGCTTACCTCGCTTTTGAGAACGCATCGGAATACGTAGTGCAGGTAAACAAGTTCGGACAAAGCATTATCGGAAAATGGGTAGCCGGAGACCTTAAGAGCGCTGACGAAAAAGAAGTGAGCGAGATCATCAAAAAGCAGCTCAGCGCAGGGAGATTTAAAGGACTGATCCTGGCAAAAACCCGTGCCCGTAAGAAGAAAGCGCCAAAAGCCGTACTGTCACTTCTTACACCGTCAGAAATATATACTATAGGCAGAAAAACAGCTGAAAAAGAGCTCTCTCTGGATGACGCTGTACTCGATTTCAGAAGGTCTTTCATAGAAAATGTGAGGAAAAGAGTTAAGATCCAGATAGACCATGCTGTAGGTATAGTGGCGACATCCTCCGTACACATGGAAGGAATAAAAGACGTAACGCTTAAACCTTATGAGGCTTACAACGAGATACACGAGATGGCTGAAAGGATAAGCCAGGACGTGTTTGTCACGCTCGTGACCGTGCTCAGGGATTCCGGCATAGACATCAACATCCTGCCGTTTATAAATGCAAAAGCGATGGAATGGATACTCACTACAGTTGACCAGAAAGACGAAGATGACTGGCGTTCGGTAATAGAGCTTCTGGAGAAGATAGATAATAAGATGGTTAAAGACTGGGCCGAAGAACTTGTGGATGAAGGCATAGTAACCGAAGATAAGACAGTGCCTGTTAAGGAAATGTCTTTTGATGATATTATTGAAAAAGCCGAGAAGAGCGGTGTGCTCTATTCCGCGAAATATGCTTCACAATTATGGAAAGTATTCAGAAAAATGTCTTCCGGGGATCTGATCCAGAAACTACACATGTTACTTACAGGAAAAACAAGAAGAAAAGAAACAATAGACCTGAATAAAGCTGTCGTGGAAAGAGTGTCGTCTGATGACTGGGATTCCATCAAAGATGCGGTAATGGAGCTCGATGAATTATTCAACAAAGAAATGAGGTCTACTGAAGAAGACCTTTTACAGATCCTTGATGACACTGAATCTATATTTCTTGTATTGCGTCATAATGGAAGGATCATAGGCTGTCTCTTTGGCAGGCCGCTCGAACGCTATGTTCCCGGTGCCGCGAAAAGGCTGCCTGATAATATCAGTTTTTCTGATCTGGATATAGAGAATACGGTGCGTTTTACCGGGATAATGATCAATCCCGGGTTCATCGGCAGAGGTGTCGCAAAGAAACTGCGCCAGGAATTTATAAAGGTTGCCGGTAAAAAATATAAATACATGACTGCATTCTTCAGGGATGGAGTTTCTGCAGAACTCGAAAAACAGGATGAAATAGCATATAGGGTTTTAGGCAGAAAAGAGAATCACTATGATACCGGTATGACCTATGAGTTCTCACTGGCAGATATATCCGGGCTTGCAGATACCGGACTGGGCGAGTTCCCCGTAAAATTCTCCTGGGTGTTTTCCGAAGCTTTTATTAATATGTTCGATCTCAGGCCGCCTGTAACGGATGAAGAAGAAGAACATTACAAGGGTCTGATAAGGGGGACTCTTATTGAGAATAACCATCTGTATCTTAAAGAACTGCTGATCAATGCGGGCATTGATATTGAAACGGTTAAAATAAAACAGATCAAAGTAGATCCTTTACCGGACAGGCTGGATGCCAGCGGCTGGTATGTCTGGAAGACTGATATTGAAATGACTGACGGCAGGATCCTGGAAACGGTCTGCAAGATAGCGCGCGGTGTTTACGGTGCGACAGAACATAGTGTCCCTGTAGATGTGAGCGATGAACTTAAAGCTCATAAAGTACTCAGCGGTAAGGGAATAGTACCCGAACTGTATCTGTATCAACAGTATAAGGGCGAACATGTTATTTTTGCTGAATATATCCCAAGCGGTGACAGTTCTTTAACTGATCATGAAATACTGGCAGAGAAGATATTCTTAACATGGTACTATTCATCAGACAATCCCAAAGAAAGATGGATATTCCAGGACGGAGAGGATATCGCCAGGGGAAATATCAGGTTTTTCAGGGCCGCTGATGGAAAAATCGATGCGCGTATTGTTGATACAGGAAATCATATAAATATATCCGATATAAATGAAGTAAGGGACCATTTACTAAAACTAGGTTACGAAAAACAGGCAGTAGAAAAGGCCATAAAAAAGGTACTGAAACAGGATACGGCTTTCGGGAAGAATATTGCGTTACTGGTACAAAAGGCTATCGAGATGCTAAGTGCCGTTACATCAGGATCCGGTCTGATAACCGAGCTGTTAAATGCGGCAGGTAATTCGCTGGCAGTCCTTCTTAAAGGAAAGGAAGAGGAATATATACTCGATATTCAGGAGATAGGCGAAAAAGACTTTTCTGAGAAAATAAGGTTCCTGGAAACGGCAAGCGGTTTGAAAGTAAAAATAAGCAAGCAGGATATCAAACTTGTACTGCAGAACAAAGATGTTTACGGCCTGGCAACTATAGAAGATATAGACCAGAAGAAAGTACTGATAATACATGAATCAATACTCGAATCATTAAAATCGAGAGCCCCTCCACAATGGCAGAAGTTACTTAGATTACTCGTCCGGCACGAGCTGGATGAGTATACCTACCTTAAAACAGCTCCATTCAATACTTCAGAGGATTTCCATAATTACCTAAAAGTTGTTAATTCCGAACAGCTTGAAATATTCAAACTCAAAGACGCGATACTGCGTTCGCAGTTGAGCCAGAAACAGCTTGTAGAATATATCAATGACAGGAATATAGCTCCGGTTGACCGGCTGGATGCACTCAGGGACCTGAAATCAATGACCGAACCTGATAAGAAACCGCCGTTTCTGAATAATTTTCATATACATACGTTCTATTCCGATTCCGATGGTAAGCAGTCGCCTGCGCTGGCGGTCTATTACGCATGGAAAAACGGGCTGGAAAAGATAGCTATCACGGACCATTACAATATAAAAATAAAAGGTATTACCAGTATAACCATCTGTAAAAACCTCAACGAGTGTCTGGCTGAAGCGATAGAGGCAGGCAGGATACTCGGAATAGAAGTAATACCGGGCGTGGAGATCAGGACATACGGGAAAGACGGTAATAAAGATAATCAGCGGGATATACTCGTTTATTTCCCGGACGAGGATATAAAGGATCTTGATCTTGACGGCAAGCTGGACGGAATGGATGAATTTCCGAGAGTAGACAGAGTGCTTGACTGGGCAAATAAAAACGGCGGTATCGCGGTATATGCGCATCCTGAAAGATTTAACAAAGGACTTGAGTCAGACCAACAGCTGGAAGAGCTCATAGCGCTCGGACTGAAAGGTGTCGAGGCATTCCATTACTATAACGATGCAAATATGATGAGATACTATCAGAAATTCGCGAAACGCAATAATATCTTTGCGACGATAGGATCCGATGCCCACTGGACGGAAGACGGGAGATGGCAGACCCTATTCCTTAAATCCCGCCAGCAGCCTGAACTCTTCAGCGAGGCGAATGATATTACCGTTATACCGGAAAAAGAAGGCCTGCTCAGGACAGTAAAAGAAGTAACGGACATTTTCGGATCGCCTGAAGAGTATGTCGAATACCTGGTGCTGCTCAGAAAAGAGATCAGGGAAGAAGATATCATAATCCTCAACATGCTGCATCAGAAAAAAGCCGGTATGCCCCTTAATATGAGAAGAGGGGTATTTTACAGAAAAGGCCTTGAAGAAACGAAGGTAACACAGGAGATGACCGATATACTTGATCTTGCCAACGGTAATACGGATAGACTGAAAATAGAGGAGCTTCAATCCAGGATAGGTATAAGTTTCAGGTCGGAACTGCGTCCGTTCAATGATTTTAACAGCGAGACAGCCGGTTCCCTGACAGATATTGTCATAAAGAAAGCAGCTGACCTTGAATATAGCAGGGAAGTAGCCGCAAAGACAGTTGCCGCAAGAAAAGATATCGTATCAGCCCCGGTGACAGTAAGGGAACTCACGGAAGGGCGGATCAAACCTGGTCAGGTAAAAGTCGTTGCAATGGATATGGATGGTACACTTACTCCGATCTACAGGGACGTTAGGCCGGACAATCTTGAGCCTCTCCTTGCGCTTATGGAATCCGGTGTGAGGGTGGTTATAATCTCAGGAGCCGCGCTGAGTACCATAAACAACCAGTTCATAAGGTTTATCCCGGATGGAAAGAGACATCTTCTCAAAAACCTGGTTCTTTATACAGAGAACGGTTCAGGTAGATATGTATATGATATGGTGCAAAAAGAGTTCGCCGGACATGTAGATACTTTCGATAAGATTACCGAAGAAAAAATAAAGGCTGTCATGAGCACCCTTGGAGGCGCCGTAATATCAAGGGCGGGTAAGATAACCGTTTCGATATCTCATCTTGAAAATGTTGAACAGCATGCAGAAAGGATAAGGAAAAAACTCGATGAAGCAGGTATATACAACGGCCTGATGTATGACAGCACAGGAGGGAGTCTCGGTGTTACATTCAGGGACAAGGGATACGCTGTAAGGGATACAAAGGCAGACATATTTATAGGAGACAGTTATCATCCGCTGACAGGAAATGACTACCCGGCACTGAAAGCAGAAGATGTTATTCCGGTAGGAGTTGAGGATTACCGGGAAACAGGCGATCTAATGAAATACCTGGTTTCGGGCGAAATAGCCCCGGAAAGACTTAAGGCAAAGGAAGTAAAACCGAAAATACCGGTCAGCATAGCGGCAGGTCTTTTAAAAGAATTCAGTATACCCGAAAAATACCTGGATATAACCGGCCTGGATTACAATACGCCCGGTGAACTGGAAAAGAGAATAAACGAAATAGAAGATGCCATATCGGTTATTGAAAAGAGAAAAGGTATACCGGGTTTGAAGATGGCCGTGTCGAGCAGGAACGCCATACTTATAACATACCTGAAGAATCCGGGTCTGAAAGTGTCGGCTGATACTATAGTGCCCAGGCCGTTTCTGGATAATGCCATAGACACAGAAAGAGCTGCAGCCTGGCTCAGGGCGCAGCCGTCGGCGGAACTCAGGGAACTTGCCGAATACCTGCTTAAGAACAGCAGCCATATAGACCAGCTGGAGTTTGAATATGTGCTGGAGACTGCCTTAAATAAACTTAAGAAGAATTTGGATAACGAACCGTATATACTTCTGGTCTACAAGGGGAAGGGGAAAGAAAAGAGCAATGAATGGGTATATGACCTGGCAAAAGAAAAGGGGCTCCATGAAGCGGCTCATATAATAAATGCATCCAGTTACCAGGACAGTCTGAAACTGGAACAGCTGCTCAAAGACGGTGATATAAAAAATATAGTAGTTACAGATGATGCGTCATTCTCGGGTAAACAGCTCTCAAAGAAGGTTGTTAAAAGAGTCGTTTCGGCTGTCGCCCGACGGGCTTTGAAAGATAAAGTCAGTCTGCATATCACGGTGCCTTATATGACCGATACAGCCAAAGGCGAAGTCGAAGAAATGCTGGAAAACTATGCCAATATCGATTTAACCCTTTACCGGCAGGAGAGACTGAGTACGCTTTCAGAAATATTCAAAGAAACGGCCGAAGGCAGAAAGCTTTATAAACTGCTTATAAAAACTCACAAGTTCTTTGAAGCCTATATCCCGGATGTTGTTATAACCTATTTCCAGCACAAGGTGGCAGATCTATATTCCGTCTTTGCGCCTTTCTTTAAGGGAGATGTAATCCTTGAAGGTGAAAAATATTCCGCTGATATAAGGTTTATACCGCTGACCAGCGAACCTTATAAGGAAGAATACCAGGATAAACTCAAAGAAGATCATGCGGACAGGAAAAAACTGGATATTACATGGATAGACCTGTCCGAACTTACCGGCGGACACGGAGCCGCGCATTGCAGCACGCAGATATTAAACCGCATTTCAGAAACAGGAGGAACAGGATGCCGTGCTGAATGGGATATACCGACAGATGTCCTGATGCATACTCCGGGCAGGGAAGTCATGGCGGGATTAAAGGATCCTGAAAGTTCCAGGTTTGAACGCGCTTTTGACCTGGATATTGCCGTAAAGGAACATGCCGAGTACATGAAAGAGCTGGAAAAGTCGGGTGTCAGGATACATACCGTTATAGGTACACTTCTTTCCGGAACAAGGGATGAGTCGGGAGAGCTGATTTCTTTAAGTGCCGAATACGCCGCCCTGAAAGAGTTCGCAAAGGAATTCGTATCCGTGGATGCTACTGCCATAAAACCTGAAGAAAGAGCTTCTGCCGCGGATTACATTAAAAAGAAGATCGAAAATTATACACCTGAACAGCTTGTATACGATATTATACTTCAGAATCCTGCCGTCAGGCTCAGACCTTCGGTGGATTCTCAAATGAAATATGAAGAAAAATGGGAAAACCGTCCGCTGATGAACCTGTTCTATACGAGAGATCAGATGATCACTACGGCAAAAGGCGCGGTTATCGGGCGTATGAAAGAGTATATCCGCGCGCCGGAGACAAAGATAATGAAATTCGTATTAAAGAAACTCGGGATTGAGCCGGTATACGAGGTCATCGGGACAGGAACGATGGAAGGCGGTGATTTCTTCCCGGCCGGTGATACGGCTATGATCATGGAGAGCAGGCGTACAAATGCCGAGGGAATAAAACAGCTTCTTGAAAACAGGGTATTCGGCACCCGCCGGGTAGCGGTCATAAGAGATCCATGGAAACAGGAAGAAGAGATGCATCTTGATATGTTCTTTAATATTGCCGCTTCCGGTATGGCGGTACTGGGTGAAGACAGGATGGATATCCGTGATGCTTCAGGCCGGATAATAAGCCGCGCTGATAGTGCCAAGCGCTGTACGGTAGATATTTATGAACTAAAGAACGGTTCATATGTCAGGAAGGAAGCGGGCAGGGATTTCCAGGCATATCTTGAGGATGAATTGGAATTTAAAGTCGTACCTGTATCGCGCTCTGACCTTAAGAAATACGGGGCAAATTTCCTTAATGCGGGCGCAGGCCGGCTGATGGCAGTAAAAGGTATCAGCGGTAAGTATGCAGAGAAACTCGGAGAAAGAAAACCTGCTGAAGCGACTTTGCCTCTGCTTGAAACAGTTTCTGCTTTTATCAGCAATGTCGGTGACCTTATAAATAAAGCAGTTGAACCGGAAATAAAACCGACTGGTTTTTTTGATGATCCGGATAACCGTAGAGAAGGGCAGTATACATATCCAGAGAGGCTGGAATGGGTTGATGATTATATCAGATATCAGAATTATGTAAATTTTAAGAATAGTACAATAGTAGACTTTGGTGTGGGAGAAAAAGCTTTAACTACCAGGGAACTGGCAGGTAAATTACCGGATGCTACGATTATCGGATATGATATGGAGGACCTGGAAAACATAGAAGAATATAGAAAGACTCATCCAAATTTCAAATTCATAAAAGCAGAAAAAAGATATTCTTTTGAAATACCTGTCAAAGGTGTAGATATTATCAGATGTTGTAATGTCTTACGTACTGATTATTACGATGAGAAGTACCATTATGCGGCAATGGAAAAAATGGGTGAGAGCCTGCGTGAAGGCGGTATACTTATTGTCGGGGGATCGCGCGGTCCTACACCCCACCAGCGGGCATATAAATTAGTTCAGGTATATCAGAAGGTCGATGGGAAAATGGTATTCAAAGAATGGGTTTCTTCTTACAAAAGCATGCATACGGTGGTCGGTTTAGCAAGTCTGTTGAGAGGAGGATCCGGTCAGATCAATATACGCGGTTATGTTTCGGATGTATATGAAAAACTGAAGGACAATGAGGCATTGCGGTCAATGAGTCCTGTAGAAATAGCAAAGGCTTTTACCGGAGAGATGAACAGGCTGTTTGCAGATGAATATAGTGCTTCTTTAGTTGAAGATAAGGATCTTATGGTAATTAGAAACACCACTGATATTACAATAAAAGAAATGGAAGAAATAGTTACTGAAGTAATGAAGCTTATTGAGGTACTGGAGAAAGCGACAGGTAAGCCCGGGTATAAATTACCCGGTTTTATAGACTCTTCAGTAGAAGAGCTATTTGTTTCACCTAGAGATATACTGCTAAAAACCAAACCCGGAATAAAACCTGAAGATATAAAAACACTCAGTGATGTTGAAAAAATATTAGAAAAGTATGATTTTTATGATAGAAAAACGGTAGATTCAGACGAAAAGACCATGGTCGTCGCTCTTGGAGGAAACGCGTTTGACGAGCTGCCGGATATGGTCGACGGTATAATAACGCTGATAAAACGCGGATACACGGTAGTTATAACTCATGGTAACGGTCCGCAGGTGGGCGAGCTGCTTATAAAAGCCGAAGAGCGTTCTAAAACCGAAAAAATACCTATGCCTACACTTGATAAACTGGTTGAACAGACACAGGAAGATATGGGACAGCAGGTAATAGAAATACTTAGTGATGCATTAAACAGGGCTGGGATCGAAAAAGAGATCGAAGTAGTCAAAACCCGCGTGAGAGTTGACGGAAACGATCCCGGATTCAATGATCCTACTAAATTCATCGGCAAGACACAGTATACCGAAGAAGAGACAGGACAGCTGAAAAAAGACCTCGGTTGGAAACTTAAGGCCGATGTCCCGAGAGATCCTGACCATCCGGAAAGATTCTACAGGAGAGTAGTCCCTTCGCCCTGGCCTGAAGAGATACTTGGAAGTGACCTCAGGAAGATACAGAAAGCTATTAAAGAAGGGAAAATAGTGGTTTCTGTCGGCGGCGGCGGAATACCTGCAACAATCAACAGGTGGCAGAGATTCCTGAATACAATATCCTTCGGAAGATTAGCCATGTTTACAGGAAGAGAAGCGGTTATTGATAAAGATATAGCATCAGCTCTCCTGGCGCAGAAAATAGGCGCACAGAATTTTATGGTTCTGACGGATGTGGAAAAAGTCGTAAGGGATTTTAAGCTTCCTACGGAAGAAACTGTAGATTCTCTTGATGAACCTCAAGCCAGAAGGTTTCTTGCGGAAAAACGCGCAGACGGCGCGCTTCAGCTACCTGCGGGCAGCATGGGACCGAAGATAGAAGCATGTATCTTTGCGGCTGAAGGCGGAGTAAAGAATATCATTATAACGAACGGTATCAATGCGGTAGATGCTGTTGATAAAAAGACCGGTACTCGCATAGTGCCTTCCGATATTGTCCCGCAAACCGTAACAGAAAAAGTAGAGACCGCTCCCGGCCGGGAGATCGATGTGTCAATATCCTCTTATGACAATGAACAGGCAGTGGATATGCTGCTTAAGGACAGCGCGTTCGGCGGGATGATTAAGAAAGCGTTCCTTGCCGGAGACCGGGTATATGCCCAGCAGGCGTCCTTCAGCCCGTCATTTATAGGATTTATCGCTCCTGAAGATATGTCTGCTGTCGATTTTAACGAAACAGTAAAAGAAATTGTATACGAAATGTGGCTCGATGCCGCTAAAAAGAATGTTGTTGTAGACATAAGAAACTCTGAAGACATAAAAGTATATGCCGGTGCAGATGCCGCAAGGGATAAGACACTCGAGGAAGAAGTAAAGGAAGTCCTTGAGCGCGCTCTTCGGGATTCTACTCTTCTTTTGAGTGAGATGAACAGGGACAGGGAAACACTGGATATTCTGAAAATGCGTCGCTTTTTCGCCGGCAGGATCAACAGTGAAACCCGCTATCCTGTAGTAACAGGAAAAGATAATTCAAACGGAAAATATATAGCTGTTACCGGAGAAATATCACAGAAAGAAGCTGCCGAGATGATAAGACAGATCTATGTTTTCAAAGATAATGTTATATCCGGTCTCGGCGATCTCTTTATTGAACTTTCAGACGGGAATATCCGCATCGAAGCTGAATTTGAAGACAGGCAGATGATCGACAATATAAGGGAATTTATAGAAGGTTTTACATCGATACTGCTGATCTCGGATACTCACCTGGCAGGCAAGACCAATGATGATATTTTCGGCCCTGAAAAAGAAAGGGATCTCATGGCTCTTCTTGACCGGATAATAAAGAAGAGAGGAACATTAATAATAAACGGTGATTTTATGGATCTTTGGCTCTCAGATTACCGTACGGTAAGAGATGCCTACAGCATGCTGTTTGAAAAGATGTCCGGCGTACGCAGGATAGTCTATCTTCCCGGAAACCATGATGAAGATGTTCTTGATGAATCCATAATGAAACTTGTAACAGCTGATTTTCCAAATATGGAGATAAGGCGCTACTACATGGATGTTTTTAACAGGCTCTATATCGAACATGGTCATCAGGCTGATGTTTTTGACCATAAAACATCTTTTGGCAGACGGCTGACAACAATCGTGATGACACTTTCAAAGATAGGCATATTGTTCGGATGGAAGACAATGGGTCAGGACCTGATGGGTAAAATAGACAAGCTTCCGCGTATTGTCTGGCCTGCCAAATATGCCGGTAACAGGGATTATGTGGAGCGCGTACTCGGTATAAGCAAAATACTCGGATGGTATACAAAAAGAAGAGGACTGGATGAAGCCGCCTGGACAGTTATACTGGGCCATACGCACAGCCACCATGATGCCATACCGGTAGGAACAGGTCACGAGAACGCTTTCGTCAGCGCCATTACCGGTGCAAGCTACGGGAATACGGGAAGCTGGACAGGAAAAACAGACGAAGGATTGCGTGAAGAATGGTTTGAGATAGGTTTCACGGGATCAAAGAAAGAACTCTTTGCCGGTCCGGTAATAGCTGAAGATATGGAACCGATGTACAAACTCGTACCTGAGAAGGAAAAGATGGCTTTGAACGACCGGTTTGTACTTGGCAAAGAAACGGGCAGGCTCCGTATACTTACACGGGCTCCGCCTGTTATGAAAAAAGCCGGGCTCAGCGTAGTGAGGCACGGAGAGACAGACTGGAACATAGTGAACCGTGTACAGGGCAGGACAGATACAGAACTCAATAAGACCGGTCTTCGACAGGCAGACGAAAGTGCAGAAAGGCTTTACAGCAGGTACCGTGATGATATTGAAACCGGCCGGTTCCCGGTTATCATATCCAGCCCGCTTAAAAGAGCTTCTCAGACAGCCCAAGCTTTTCAGGAGCTTGTCTATAGGAAGTCAGGTATACGGCTGCCGATACATACGGACAAACGGCTGGTAGAAGCTGATTTCGGCGATTGGGAAGGCCGCCTGATGCAGGATGTAAAAGAGAACGAATCTGAAATATTCGAGAGGATGAGTTCCGGCGTAGATTACAAATCAAAGTTCCCGGGAAAAACCGGGGAATCCTATCTGGAGATACTTGCCAGGATCAACAGTTTCTGCCGGGATATAGATGAACAGTATGAAGGTAAACAGGTCATCGTTTTTTCACATATGATGGCCATTGGCGCTTTCAGGGTACTGGGTGAAGATCCCTATATGTATGAATCAGGCGGGTTCGTTAATTTTATGAAAAATATAGCATCAAATACGGAAATACTAAACATATCAGATATGCCGAATATAAGGCGGCTGATAGAAAAACTCCGGACTGTGCCGTCCTGGAATGAGCGTCTTGAGGCAGCCGATTCGCTTTCTATGTATGATGAGACTGTGGCGGTAGAAGCGTTAAAGGATGCGACCAGGAACAATTCTTATCTGAATATCAGGATAGCTGCAGCTAAAGCTCTGGTAACAATAGCGCTCAGGGATCCCATGAAACGGTATGAGACAGCAATGGATATGGCTGAAATACTTTTGATAAAAACTTCACGCAGATTTGCCGGACTTAGGGAAACAGCGTCACAAGCGCTCATTGATCTTAAGGAACCGGCGACTATTGATGCCATACTCTATGTAATGAAAAACGATCCGCATGAAAGGATAAGGGCAAACTGCGCCGAAGCGCTCGGCGAGATAGGCATAAGAGATCTTAAGATAATAAAAAGGCTGAAAAATGCCGCGCAGGATGAATTCTGGATGGCGCGCATAAGGGCCTACGCGTCTTTGGAAAAACTTGTTCCGCAGTATATGCCGGAATTGAAGGTGTCGGAGGATCATACCGGATTATACAGGGAAACAGCGCGCTATATAGCCGAAAAGATCCGTAATAACCCGGATATAGTACTGGGTCTGGGCGCAGATGATACAATAACCGGAGTATATGAAGAACTTGCACGGCTTTACAGGGAAGAGGGACTCGACCTTTCGAATGTCAGGATATTCTTACTGGATGAGTATCTTGATATCGAAACCGGTCATGAGCGCCGGCATATTAATATTATCCGGGAACATCTTATCAATAATACGAATATTGACCGGGAAAACATTTTTGTTCCGGATACCTCTCATAAGTTCCCTGACATAGCGGCGCTTGAGTATGAGAAGAAGATCAAAAAAGCAGGCGGGATAGACCTTGTAGTAGCCGGCATGGATACAAGGGGCCGATTTGCGTCCAATGAGCCCGGTGCGCACATTGATTCAAAGACAAGAGTGATAGCGCTCCACGAAGATACAATAAGAAGTGAAAGCAGGTTCTATAAGAGTATAGACGATGTGCCGCGGCACGCTGTTAGTATGGGTATAGATACAATACCGGATTCCGGTGAAGTCGTGCTTCTGGCCAG
>JBDRKX010000014.1:0-3300 GCA_043813605.1 Elusimicrobiota bacterium
CCTATCCCGAGTTCGCTGACATCAAGCCCTTCTCCGAGACGCGCGCTCTCTGCCAGTTTTCCAAGTGAAACCTCAAGCTCTTCCGTACGGTCAAACCACATCACCCATTCGTTCCGCACGAATTCACGCACATCCCCGTCACTCATCAGCATGACTCTTCCGGGTTCCCCGCGGTCACTAAGACCGGACATCACAGCAGCCATCCGCGCCGCCTCGCGGTTACGCGATATTATTCCCAGAGTATCCACTACCTTCCGGTGGCCGAGACGCCCGTCATTCGTGATAACTTTCGCGTAATCAGATGTCTCGGGCAGTATCTGCCCCGCCCCGCGCGACCCGTAAACCTTTTCCAGTTCCTTACCCGTGACATACGCCGTCTCTTCTTCCGCATCGTAACGCCCTATCCCCCGCTCTTTTATCAAATCTATTATCTCACTGCCGCGCACGCGCACTCCCTCTTTTTCCAGGAACATGACCACCCTATCTTTTATCCGGTTGTATTTTCTATAATCTATTAAAATTGACAAGTTCGACTCTATAACATCTTCCACTTTTAGTTTGCTTAGAAATTCTTCCTTAATAGCAGCAAAACTCGTATGAGGTTTCTTGATCCACGCGGCATAAAGGTTCCTTAAATTACTATCTTCATATGACTTGATAGATAAACCCGTGTTTTGTTCGAAATACTTTACCAGCTTTTTAGTTATATTTAAAAATTCATTTTCATTGAATTTGGCAACCGGATTTCGGGAGAAATACTTGCATAATGAAAAGTATAGTTGTATGAGTGCTTTTTTATCTTCGCTGTTTAAATGCTTGAACTTAGCTGATATATCTTTCACAATCTTGCTAAGATAATAAAGATCGTTATTTTGAGTCAGATTTTCCTGGCTAACTGCAATTTCGTACTCCTTTAGTATATTGTATCTTATCAGTATATTGTCTAAACTGTACTGTAAAACAGCAGGCGTAATAAACTCTTCCTCTAAACCATCTACCAGAAGGTACTTGATTTTAAAATTAAGTTTTTCATATTTTTCTCCATACCTTCTTTTGATCGCAGAGTTTTTCTTAAGTTTTTTAAGAATTCTCCGCGCCTTCATTTCAAGAATAGTATCCTTTAGAATGATTTCTATGCAGTCGATATCATCAGGTATCCGTGTCTTTACTTTCTCAAGTTCTTTTTTAGCTTCTTTTATGAATCCATCGACTTTCTCTATATTTTCCCCTTTTCTTTGCGGGTCAATATATTCTGCAAGAATATGCTCAAGTTCCTCTACGCTGAAGCCTTTCTTCAAAAGCATGTCTTTGTATTTTGCGAAATCCAGTACCGGATCGAGCTTTGCACGGGTATGATCGAACATTCCAGTGATATACATCTCTTCACCGAGTATTTCTTCTTTTACCATCCCCTGCTTTGCAATTTTCCCTGCAGCACCCTTCTTCCTGTGAGTTTCAGCAAACTCAAACCCGAGAGCCTGGGCTCTCTTCATTACTTCCATACGCATTACCTGACCTAAACCCATGCTCCTGAACTCGGGATGAACAACCTGGGCCGGCGGATATAGAGTATTGAACTTCCCGTAGTTTTCGCTGTTCTTACCGGACATACCGGTTATGTTTTCCAGGTGCGTTCCGGCCATGTAGCCGATATATCTGTCTTTGTATTTAAGGAACACGAAAAATGTCTTATACGCACCGAGCATTATCTGCATCCAATCATCGTCTTGATCGGTTAATCCTTTAGGCCAGTGTTTATCGAGTTCCCTGCATATTGATTTGATCCTGGATTTTTCAGTGTAAGGTACCGTTTCGATTTTGATCTCTTTCGCTATTTTTCTTTTTATAATATTTTCTGCAGAACCGAGCAATTCCAATTGATGTGTCTTATCCAAACCTTTTAACATTGAATTTATGTTTTCTGAAGTTATTTTCTTATGGGCAGTCGTTATTTTGTCATTTATATACGCCTCGAATATTTCATTAGCTTTGTCAAAAGAAAGGTTTTTCCGTTGAAGGGATTGGAGGGTGAGTTCACGCTCTATCAGAGCATCTATTAACTTGTCTTTCTTCCTACGTTCGCCGCATAATGCAGCAAGCAGTATTTCATGTATCTCTAGTATTCCTATGCCTTTCTCTATCCTGTACCTTGCAAGCTCAAAGAATTTCCCGTCCTTTATGAATTCTTCGCCTGTCAGAACATCTATCCTCTGCCGTTTTACTTTAAGTTCTTTGTATAATTCATGCTCCCTAAATTTCTGTCTCACTAACTCTGCCGATCTCTTTTCATCATCGGTCCATAATTTCTTCTTTTTCTTAAGTCCTTTTTCTCTTATTATTGCCCTGTGGAGCGTATGGTATAATGCCGGTATAAGTTTTCTTGCTTCCTTATCTGTTATCCCTGTTATAGTCCCAGCCAACTGTTTTATGACGGATTCTGTCTCTTCAGCAGTTATTTTGAATCCCTTTTCTCTTAAACTTCTCGCTATAGAACTCATCGGGATAGAATACTCCAGTGTCTTCTCTGCAAGATGTTTTGCCCATAGTGCAATTCTTCCGGCGTGGAAGGCGGAAATTGCAGTTGTTTCTGAAACTGCAAGAACTTCTTTTTCTTCCGGTGTTCCCATAGTAACCCGTACATTATGCCGGTTCCCATCATTAATAAGGATAATACCTTCTGCCGGTTCTGTCCGGGCTCCATCCAGTTCGATCTTTTTAATACCGGAGGGAACTCCGTCAGGATTTATTACTTCGATTTCATAGACAGACTTACCGTATCTCTTTGTAACTTTAAACCCTTTTGCTCCCCATTCTTCAGGAAGCACTGGATCGATAAACAATCTGTTGCCGTCTCTGAATTTTAATCCCAGCATATTTTCTAGCATTATCCTGAAGGTCCAGCCGGCAGCTCCCGTATACCCTGTCCATCCCGCTACACCGCCGGGACTTATATCTGCAGCGGTGACGTACGGTTCTCCTCTATAAACTTTATTCTTTGCATGTTCCGCCGGATTGATAACCCTGTATATTTTCCACAATAGATTTCCGTATTTCCTTTGTTCCTTACTGCCTGCATCCTGACGCGCGATTATTGAAAGAGCCTGAACCATCCATACTATACCATGGGTATATTGCCCGCCGTTTTCCCTGTCACCGGGAAAATATTTTCCAAGATGCCCTTCCGGAAAATCTTCATTTCCGTTCACAGGTCTATCAAAAAGCCTTATGATATTTAGATTTTCATCATATAGTTCATCAAGCGCTGTCATAAATGCTTTTTTGGCAAGCTTTTCACCGACC
>JBDRKX010000015.1:0-27922 GCA_043813605.1 Elusimicrobiota bacterium
AATAATTGCATTAGAATCAAAATGATTGATGCAATTAAAAAGCTCGGCAATACTTACGAGTATTACCTCTCTTTTTTGTTGTGTATCATACAGCATCTTTCTCGTCTCGGTTCTACATCTCTATTACAACAAATGGGTTAAATAAACTGTTCTGTTAAAGGGTATAATACGGGTATTTGCATTTTAAATGACTATAATTTATAATCTTAAGATAATTCAATACGGTCTGATAAATAAGAGGTGAAAGTCCCCGAGAGGTGGATTATATTATATATATTCGGCAATTGGAGCCGTTAAATCATGGAAAAAGATAATTTATGTAAAGTATTAGAACGTTTTCGCGATAGGAAAATACTGGTAGTAGGAGATATTATCCTGGACAAGTTTATCAGGGGAAAAGTGACAAGGATATCCCCTGAAGCTCCTGTGCCTATAGTAGAAGTCACAAGTGAGGATTATATGCCGGGCGGTGCCGGGAATGTTGTAAATAACCTGCTGGCGCTCGGTACAGGGGTTTATACCGCAGGAGTAACGGGAAAAGATGTTTTCGCGGAGCAGTTGCTGGATATCCTGTCTGGAATGGGAGCTGACACTTCCGGTATTATTGAAGATCCTTCGAGACCCACAAGCCGCAAAACCCGGATAATAGCAGAACATCAGCAGGTGGTAAGAGCCGACTGTGAACTCAGGGACGAGATATCAGTTGATCTGGCTGCCCGGATTATCGGCTATATAAATGAAATTGCGCAGGAAATAGATGGTATTATCATCTCGGATTACGGTAAAGGACTTGTAACAAGTGACTTGATAGAATGCTGCATAAAGAATGCGAAGAAGAGGAACATACCTGTAGTGGTTGACCCGCAGGCCGGGCATTTTTTTGAGTATAAGGATGTAACGTCAATTACTCCTAATGTAAAAGAAGCCGGTGAAGCATTGAAAGTAGATATTGTAGACGAGGAGAGCCTGGTTAATACCGGGAAAAGACTGCTTGAAGAACTCCATGCTCAATCAATACTGGTAACAAGGGGAGAGAAGGGCATGTCGCTTTTTCTTAAAGACGGCAGTGTAGAGAGCATCCCGGCAAAAGCAAGGGAAGTATTTGATGTCTCAGGCGCCGGAGATACTGTAGTAAGCGTTTTTACACTGGGTCTGACTATAGGATTGGATTTTCTGGATTCAGCCGTATTGTCGAATTATGCCGCCGCCGTAGTCGTAGGTAAACTGGGGACTGCTACTGTTTCCGTTGAAGAGCTGGCCAGAGAGATAGGGAAATAAGCATGAAATGCATCGCAGTCATCCCGGCCAGGATATCATCTACGAGACTTAAGGAAAAACCTCTTGTTGACGTGGGGGGGAAACCGCTGATACAGCGTGTATATGAAAAAGCGTTGAAACTCAATAATGTGGCGGCTGTAGTTATTGCAACAGATTCAGAAAAAATAGTTGAGGCAGCCAGGATGTTCGGGGCTGACTGCAGGTTGACTCCATCCGATCTGAAATCGGGTTCCGACAGGGTGTATTATACATGCAGAGAATTCTTTAAAGACGCTGAACTTATAGTGAATCTGCAGGGAGACGAGCCTTTCATTGATGAAAAGTTTGTCGATAGGTTAATAGAAGATGCTCTGCAGGGTCCGGATGGAGTGTATTCAGCTTACTCTCAGGTAGCTCGTGAAACTGCGGATGACAGTTCGGTTGTAAAAGTCGTAGTCGACAGGGATGATTATGCTCTGTATTTTTCCCGGGCTCTGATACCCGGAGGCGCCGAGATATACAAAAAGCACCTGGGAATATATATCTGGAGAGCGGATATGCTGGAAAAGTTTACCCGGACAGCGCCTACTCCATTGGAAAAGACGGAAAAGCTGGAACAGTTGAGAGTACTGGAAACCGGCGGGAAGATAAAAATGAAAGAGTGCTGTTCCGATTCTCTCGGTATTGACACGGTTGAGGATCTTGAACTTGCAATAAGGCGGCTGGATGAAAACTAAATATATATTTGTAACAGGCGGAGTCGTATCGTCCCTTGGAAAAGGAATAACCGCAGCTTCTATAGGCTGTCTGCTTTCCCGGAGCGGACTGAAGGTCAACCTGATAAAGATGGATCCTTATTTGAACGTTGATCCGGGTACAATGAACCCTTTTCAACATGGAGAAGTATTTGTAACATCTGACGGTGCAGAGACCGATCTTGACCTGGGGCATTATGAAAGGTTTGTAGGCAAGAATATGTCCAGAGAAAACAATACGACTTCAGGAGAGATATATTCCAGTGTGATCGCCAAGGAGAGAAAAGGAGAATACCTGGGCAAGACTATACAGGTTATTCCGCATATCACTGATGAGATAAAATCCATGCTCTTCAGACTTTCCGGGAAAAGTGATATAGTCATTGTCGAAATAGGCGGTACTGTCGGTGATATTGAAAGCCATCCTTTCCTTGAAGCGATAAGGCAGATACCCCGTGATGTAGGACGGGAAAATGTCGCTTATATCCATCTGACTCTTATCCCGTATATAAGGGCGGCCGGTGAAATAAAGACGAAACCTACTCAGCAGAGCGTAGCAAAACTGAGAGAAATAGGTATAGAACCGGATATGATAATGACAAGATCGGAAATGCCTATAAGTATTGACGCTAAAAAGAAAATCAGTCTATTCTGTAATGTCGGAGTGGATTATGTCATCCAACAGCCGGATGTAAAAAACACGGTATACGAAGTCCCTCTCATGCTGATAAACCAGAAAGTTGATGAAAAGATAATGCGTCTGCTTTCCATCAGCGGAATGGCGGCGGATATGGGGGACTGGAAGAAGATGGTAGATTCCATGATCAATACCAGTGGAATTGTTACTATCGGGATTGCCGGGAAATATACTGAAGTCAAAGATGCTTACATGAGCATCTTTGAAGCGCTCAAACATTGCGGGAGCAGTCATAATGTAGCTGTTAACTGCAGGTATCTCGATGTGGAGAAAGCTGATCTGAAGAAAGAGATGAGAGAAGTCGATGGTATCATTGTGCCCGGAGGATTCGGAGAAAGAGGTATTGAAGAGAAGATAAACATGGTAAGGCTTTGCAGGGAAAATGACATACCCTTCCTTGGTATTTGTTTAGGATTTCAATGTATGGTGATAGATTTTGCCCGTAATGTTATGGGATTTAAACGGGCTAATTCCACTGAATTCTCCGGCAATACCCCATATCCTGTTATTTCTCTTACTTCTTCACAGAAGAATGTGAAACACAAGGGCGGCACAATGCGGCTCGGGAATTATAAATGCTCTGTAAAAAATAAAACGCTGGCTTACAGCGCATACAGAAAGAACACTGTACTGGAAAGACACAGACACAGGTATGAAGTGAATAGGAAATATCTAAAAACTTTTGAAAATAACGGGCTCGTGGCCAGCGGAGTCGATTCGGAATCAGGTCTTGTTGAAATAATGGAGCTTACGGATAAGAGATGGTTCCTGGGCTGTCAGTTCCATCCGGAGTTTACTTCAACGCCTATAAAACCGAACAGGCTGTTTAACGGGTTTGTCGGAGCATGCCGAAAGTATAATGCTGAAAAGGCTAACCCGGTGAAAGAGCGGTAAAAATCTAAAGAAAAATGAATAAAGTCAAGATCGGAAATATTGAAATAGGAGAAAGAAAAGATCCTGTATTCATTGCCGGGCCATGTGTGATCGAGGATTATGAGATGTTTGATAAAACCGCCCGGTTCCTGAACTCTCTTGCGGTCAGGGACAGGGTTATACTGAAATGTTCATATGATAAGGCTAACCGGACTTCGGCTGAAGCTTTCAGGGGCCCCGGACTGGAAAAAGGGATGTCAATGATATCCGAAATCAAGAACAGGTATGGTCTGCCGGTGCTTGCCGATGTACATTGCAGGCAGGATGTGGATATAGTGGCAGGGACAGTCGATTGTATTCAGGTGCCGGCTTTTCTCTGCCGGCAGACGGATCTGCTTCTTGCCGCTGCGAATACTGGTAAACCTGTAAACATCAAAAAAGGGCAATTTATGAGTCCATGGGCCATGCGGTATCAGGCAGAAAAAATAATAAATGCCGGGAATTCTCAGGTATTACTGACAGAAAGGGGAAGTACTTTCGGCTATGATGAGCTTATTGTAGACATGAGGTCAATACTTATAATGCGCCGGGAAGGTATTCCCGTCCTGTTCGATGCCACCCATTCACAGCAGCGTCCGCCGACTGATATCGATTCGACAGGCGGCAGAAAAGAATTCATTATTCCCCTGGCAAGGGCGGCAGCGGCAGCAGGGGCTGACGGTATTTACTGTGAAATACACCCTGATCCGGAAAATGCAAAGAGTGACAGCGGTACTCAACTGGGATTCGGAGAATTTGAGGAACTTGTATATGAAGTGTCCCGCGTGTGGTAAACTGAATAAGGAAAAAAGAGAACGCTGCAAGCATTGCGGTATATCTATGGTTGAATCATGGCAGCCGTCGTTGAAGTGGAATATAAAGGTGTTATGTATCATCTACGGTGTGCTCATACTGCTGTATATAATTGCCAAGGTGGTATTATGATACTAAAAAAAGCAAGAGAACTGCTGATAGAAGAAGGGAATGCCCTGAAAAAGATGGCAGAGCATCTTGATGCTGAATTTGAAAAAGCAGTCAGGATACTTCTTAAAACTGAAGGGAAGATAGTAGTCATAGGTATTGGTAAATCCGGCCTTATAGGCAGGAAGATAGCGGCTACATTATCATCTACCGGTTCGCCTTCGATATTTATGCATGCAGCGGAAGGCCTTCACGGCGATATAGGTGTAATAGACGGAAGGGATACGGTTATCATATTGTCTTACAGCGGTACTACGGAAGAAATTGCAATGGTGATCGCCTATGTAAACAGGTTGAATACGCCGGTTGTACTGGTTACGGGCAACCGCGATTCCGAACTTGCAAAAAATTGCGCCGCTGTTATCGAGATAAAGATAGACAGGGAAGCATGCCCCATGAATCTTGTCCCGACCACATCGACTACCGCCATGCTGGCTGTAGGCGATGCGCTGGCTGTCTGCCTGCTTGATGAAAAAGGCTTTAAACCGGAAGATTTCGCTTCACTGCATCCCGGCGGTACACTGGGTAAGAAACTGCTGCTTAAAGTCGATGATATTATAAAAAGAACAGGCGGGAATCCTGTCGTGAGTTCCGGCAGTACGGTGAAAGATGCTCTTATAGAGATGACCAGAACGCGTATCGGAGCGACATCTGTAGTGGATGATAAAGGATGTATTATAGGTTATTTTACCGATGGTGACCTCAGGCGTCATCTGCAGGAAGATCCCGATATAATAAATAAACAGATAGATTCTGTAATGACTTCCGATCCCAGGAAGATCAGCTCAGGCAGCCTGGCAATAGAGGCCAGGGAAATACTGAAAAAATACAATTTTGATAATATCCCTGTTGTTGATCCGGATGGAAAACCTGTAGGTGTAATAGACGAACGCGATATTATCCGTGAGGGATTGTGACATGAAGGCTCAATTAAAAGAAAAACTCTCTAAGATCAAAATAATATTTATGGATATCGACGGTGTGCTTAATGACGGCCGCGTGGTCTTTCATGGAGGAGAGTCACCCAAAACATGGTATGTCAGGGACAGGCTGGGGATGATGATAATGAAGAGAAGAAAGGATCCTGATATAAAACTTGTCTGGATCTCCGGCAGGCAGTCAAGTGAACTGGAAACAAGAGCGCAGGAACTGGGTGTGGATGATGTGTTTTCTGATGTTGAGGATAAATTAAAAATAATGAAAGAAGTCCTGTCCGGTTACGGGCTGGAATTTTCTGATGCTATGTATATCGGCGATGACATTATAGATATAGGATGTATGGAAAAAGCCGGAGTAAGCTGTTGTCCCCGGGATGCAGCGGAAGACATAAGGGAAATGGCTGACTATGTCAGTACCTGCGACGGCGGAAGAGGCGCTGTCAGGGAGATAATAGAGGAGATACTGCGCGCCAGGGGCGAGTGGAAAGAAATAGTTGAAAGCTTTAAAGAAACTTAATAAAACTAAAACAGTCAAGATACTGAGGCATTTTCTTCTAATTGAAGTTCTCGTATCTTTTCTTGTGATTGTAGTTCTTCTTCCTTACAAGGTATCTCTATTGTTGGGAAGATACATAGGATTTCTGGTCTGTTATACGGCCGTCCGTTATAAAAAGGTTGTAGAGAATAACCTCAGAATGGCATTTCCTGAATATTCTTATAAAGAGATAATCAGAATAAGAGACGATGTCTTCAGGAATGTAGGAATGAATTTTGTTGAATTTGCTTTACTTAATTTCCGGTCAAGGGAATTCTGGCTGAAAAAGATAAGTATACGGGGAAAGAGTGTGCTTGATAAAAATCTGAATAAAGGCAGCGGGATCGTAATGGTTTCAGCGCATATAGGCAATTGGGAGCTTATGGGGGCTTATCTGTCGATGCGGGGATATCCTTTAACCGTTATAGCCAGGGAAGTATACGAAAAAAGGCTCAACTGGCTCTTGAAGAATATGCGGATGAGGATGGGGATCAAGACTATAGGCCGTGACGGGAAAAGCAATATGAGAAAGATGATAGCAACAGTCAGAAAAGGTGAGATACTCGGGATACTGATCGATCAGGATACCAGGGTAGGGGGCGTGTTCGTCGATTTTTTCGGTATGCCGGCATATACTCCGACTGCCGTATCACAATTCGCAAGGGTAAAAAATTCCGTTGTAGTTCCGGGTTTTATGTTTAGAAAAAAAGATTTGAGTCATGAAGTGATTCTGATGGAACCGGTGCCCGGAGGAGTTGACGAGATAAAAGAGACTCAGGAATATACGGCTATTATAGAGAGTATGATAAGAAAGGAACCGGCGCAGTGGGTATGGATGCATCCGAGATGGAAAACGCAGCCATGCTGAGAGCAGGTATATTGCTGTCTATGTTTGTATTGTCCGGGTGTTCAGATCCTGCGCATGATGACCGGAACCGGTTTACTGTCGGTCTGGAATCAAAAAAATCAATAGAGAATTTCACACTTGTAGAAACCGAGGGCAGCAGAAAAAAATGGGTGATGAATGCAGTCTCAGCGTCGTTCAGGGAAAATGTCGAAGAGGAGCTTCTGGATATAGAAGATTTTGAAGTAGAATTCTATGAAAACGATAAAAAAGCTACAGTTTTTTTGAAAGCTCAAAAAGGCACATACAGTAAAGATACAGAAATGCTCCATACTTTCGGAAGGGTTGAGCTTAAGGCTGAAGATAAGACCATTGTGACAGAAGATGTCGTCTGGGATCCTGTGAAAGAACTGTTTATAACAGAAAAAGATGTGACTGTAACGACATTGCAGGGAGTTATTAAAGGAGTGGGAATGGAAGCTTCGAGGGACCTGGAGGATATAAAGATAAAAAACAGGATAAAGGGGGAACTGCGTTGATAAAGAGACCGGCTATGGTCCTGGTGATGACTCTCGTTCTTTCCGGCGCTGCTGCCGCAAAGATCAATATAGACAGCAAATCGGTAAAATTCCTCGAACGCGGTAATATAACAGAGTTTATCGGCGATGTGTTTATAACAGAAGAAAACATGGATATGACAGCAGACAGGGCTGTTTCAAATAAAAAAGAAGGGACTGTCGAAGCGGCCGGTAATGTTCATATGAATTACAGTTCAAGTACATGGAATGTGGAAGCCTGGTGTGACAATATTATGATAATTACTGAGAATAAAAAATACATACTTACCGGGAATGTCAGGACAATACATAAAACACAAGAGGGTGATACAATCGATGTGACAGAGATATCAGCTGACAGGATAATAATGGAGAATGCTGTTGACCGCCGGATAATATTCGAGGATAATGTCAGGACAAAAAGACAGGATATAACAGTGATGTCTGACCGGGCTGTTTACTCGAGGGATGATGACAGGATCGATTTTACGGGTTCACCATCGGCTGAAAGTATATTTGAAGACACAGCCGCCGAATATTCCGGTGATGTGATAACGGTCTTTCTTGATGAAGAGAGAATAAGGATAACCGGCAGAGCGCATACAAGGATATATAAAGAAGATGACATTGAGATGTGAAAACCTTCTGAAATCCTACAGGGGAAGGAATGTGGTGGACGGTGTGTCCATAAATGTTGATGCCGGTGAGATAGTAGGGCTTCTGGGTCCGAACGGGGCGGGGAAAACAACCACATTTAATATGGTGGCGGGACTCATCAAACCGCTTGAGGGGGGGGTGTTCCTTGAAAAGCGTGAAATAACGACTATGCCGATGTATGAGAGAGCCCTGCTCGGGATAGGATATCTTACCCAGGAACCTTCGATTTTCAGGAACCTGTCGGTAGAGAACAATCTGAAAGCTGTCCTGGAAACCATGTACAGGGACACTGAAAAAATAGAACAAAAATGTGATTCTCTTCTTAATAAGCTTGGAATATCGGCTTTGCGGAAACAGAGGGCGCTGCTGCTTTCCGGCGGAGAGAAAAGACGGGTGGAAATAGCGCGCGCTCTTATAAGGGAACCTAAGATCATGCTGCTGGATGAGCCTTTCGTAGGTATAGATCCTATTGCAGTATCTGACATACAGAAGATCATAGACGATTTCAGGGATGAAGGATTGGGAATACTTGTAACCGATCATAATGTAAGGGAAACATTACAGATAATAGACAGGGCATACATAATGTACGAGGGTAAGATACTTCTTTCGGGTACAAGGGACGAACTCCTGAACTCCCCGGCGGCAAGGAAGGTTTATCTGGGAAGTAAATTCAGGATGTAAGATCAAAGGAGTTAAAAAAGATGAAATTTAATATCACTGCAAGGCATATCGAACTGACTCCCGCATTAAGGGAATATGCAGAAAAACGTGTCGGACAGGTCAGGAAGTATTCAAGGCAGGTCACTAATGCGCATGTAGTGCTGAATGTCGAAAAGGACCGGCATATTGCAGAAGTTACTATAGGTGTTTCAAAGAATAAGATAAACGCTAAAGCCATAGCAGGAGACATGTATGCGGCGCTTGATATTGTGATGGATAAAGTAAATAAACAGCTCAAGAAACATGTTGATAAGATGAAAAACCACAAGATAAGCCAGTCCTACTCGGAGATGGCGGATATGGTCTGGCATGACTTGGAGGATAATGAAATACAGCTGCCGATACCTGAACCTGAGCTAAGGGAAATAAGAGAGCTCAAAATAAAACAGCAGACTGTCCGCCAGGCTCTTGAGACCATAGAGAGCAGGGATCTTAATTTCTGGATATTCAAAGACGTTAAAGAAGATTCTATAAATATAATTTTTAAAAAAGAAGATGGTACAAACGGCATGATAATCGTACGCTGATATGTATAATATATCCCGGATGCAGGAAGTGTAAGTAATACAGGAGGCAGTTGTGAGAATAAAGGATTTTTTGAGTATTAACTGCGTTAAGCTGGATCTTGAAAAAGTTAGAAAAGAGGAACATATAACGGAAATGGTAAAAATCCTCATAGATACAGGAAAAATTAAGAAAACTGATACGAAGAAGATAACGGAAAAACTGATGGACAGGGAGAGACTCGGATCCACCGGAATAGGCGCCGGTGTTGCGATACCTCATATAAAGACGAATTGTATTTCTTCCACAACGGGTGCTCTGGGGGTTTCATCAAAAGGTATAGAATACGATTCACTGGACGGGGAACCGGTATATATATCATTTCTTCTTTTAACACCGGTTGATGCGACAAACGAACATCTCATCGCCATATCCGAGATATCGCATTTTTTAAAGGACAGGTTTTACAGGGACGAATTGAGAAATGTGCAGAATGTTAAGCAAGCTTACAAAATAATAAACAGAGTTTAATCAATGGCCATCAGTCTTAAACGTCTGCTCGACAGGATAAGTGAAAAAGCGAAGCTGGAGTTTTTCTGCTGCGAAAATTATGCAGACATGGTAAAGATAAAATGTAATGAGATAAATATACTGGGACTGGAACTTAACGGGTATTTCGAGGGTTTTCGGGACGGACAGATGCATGTTGTAGAGACTAAGGGGCTTAAATTCATGAGTTCATTGAGCCCGGAGCAACAAGATAATATCATTGCAGAACTGTTTTCTCACAGTATACCTGCGATAATATTCGTAGAAGGAAATGAACCTGATAAGAGGATACTGCATGTCGCAGAAGCGAATAATGTCCCGGTTCTGGGTTCCAGTCTTTCAAGCTGGGGATTTATAAGAGAAACAGAATGGATGCTGGACGATCTGCTTGCGCCAAGGAAGGATCACAAGGGCACTATGATGGAAGTTTTTGGGGTCGGCGTACTCATAAGAGGTAAGAGTAATGTCGGTAAGAGCGAATGCGCTATAGACCTTATTCACCGCGGGCACCGGCTTATCGGTGATGATATAGTCGAGATAGTTAAACGCGGCAACAGAGTGCTGGTTGCGCAGGGGAAATACCCTATTTCCAATAAGATGGAACTCAGGGGAATAGGTATCGTGGATATAGTGAGACTGTACGGCATATCAGCAGTCAAGGAAGTCGAAAAGGTTGAACTGATTGTACATCTGGAGAAATGGGATTTCGAAAAAAGTTACGAAAGGCTTGGAATAGAAGAGAAGAAGAAAGACGTCATGGGTATATTTGTTCCGTATGTTGAGATACCGGTTGCGTCCGGCCGCAATACAGCGCTACTGGTCGAAGTGGCTGCAATGAATTTGCGGCTAAGGAAGAGAGGTATAATCCCGGCAAAAGAACTGGATGAAGAGGTGATAAGAAGTTATCAAGATCATGGAGAAGATAATAAAACCTGAGATAGTAATACTTACAGGCCTTTCCGGCGCAGGGAAAAGTATCGGTATTAAAGCCATAGAAGATTTTGGCGGTTTTTGTGTAGATAATATGCCTCTTGTCCTGATAACAAGATTCCTGGAGCTCATAAAAATATCCGATCATTCAAAATCTATGGTTGCTCTCGGTCTGGATGTAAGGAGCGAAGGATTTACCGGCGGTATATTCAATGCGCTTGATAACATAGAAGAAATCGGTTATGAATGTAATGTCATTTTTCTTGAGGCTTCCGACAGTGTAATAATGAGAAGATACAGTGAATCGCGCCGGCCCCATCCCTTAAGTTCGGAAAAATGCGGCTTGAAGGATGCTATAGCAGAAGAGCGTAATAAACTTGCGCCTTTGAGGGACAGGGCTGATATGATAATCGATACAGGCAATATCTCTCCTCATGAACTGAAAAAGAAGCTCAAGGTTATATTTTTTGAAAAAGGCCTGAATTCGCTGAACATCAATGTGATCTCGTTCGGATTTAAATACGGCGTTCCTGAAGCTATAGATATGCTGATAGATACAAGATTTCTGCCTAATCCGCACTATGATGTATACCTGTCGGAAAAGAACGGGAATGACATGGAAATAAAAGATTTTGTCATGAACAGTGATGTAAGCGTAGATTTCTGTAATAAATACCGTGAACTTCTGGATTTCCTTCTGCCGAATTATATCAATGAAGGTAAAACTTACCTGAATATCGGAGTGGGGTGTACAGGCGGGAAGCACAGATCTGTGGTTATTTCAAACATAATCTCCGAATACCTGAAAAAATCACAATATAACGTGACAGCAACACACAGGGATATTGCGCAGAGATGAATATAAAACTGCTTATAATAACACATGGTAATCTGTGCGAAGTTCTCAGAGATGTAGCTGCTGATATAATAGGTCCTGATGAAGATGTGATGGTATATGGTATTTACAGGAACCAGTGTATAAACGATATCAGGAGCGGATTAGAAAGCCTTATTTCAGGCATACTGGAAGAGAATGCTGTTCTTGTTCTTACTGACATGTTCGGGGGTACTCCCAGTAATATCGCTATCCCTTTTATTGATAATAAAAACGTCGAGATAGTAACGGGCGCGAATCTTCCTATGCTGGTAACGGCATGCAGTTTAAAAAAAAGAGTACAGGGAGTCAGGGAACTGGCAGAGAAGATATTCAGTGAAGGTGTAAAAAGCATTATTGACTGCAGGTCAAGGATGAAGAGATGACCTATTTGGCAAAGACAATATTCAGAATTGATGACAGGCTGATTCACGGACAGGTTATCGAAGGATGGGTACGGAATCTTAATCTTACCAGGATAACTATCGTATCCGATGCGATAAAGAAAGATGAAAATTATGTTAAGATGCTCGAATTTTCAGTTCCGCAGGAAATAAAGGTAGACATATTCACTATGAAAGAGATGGCTGAAGAGGCGGCTGCCGGTTATTTTAACCAGGAAGATACGATCGTTCTTTTTGAATCGCCGGACGATGTGCTGGGGCTGATAGATTACGGTTGTATGATAGACCTTGTGCATGTAGGCTGCCTGCATTATGATGGTAATAACTATCAGATAAGGAGCAGTGTGGCTGTCTGTCAGGAAGATATCAGGATATTTGAAGATATAAATTCTATGGGAACAATAATAGAGTGTCAGTCGCTTCCGCAGGATAAAGCATGTAATCTGATGGAACTTATCGGGGGCATCGAATGAGTATTCTGCTGGCTTCATTAGCAGGGGGACTATTTGTAAGCGATGTTACGGCAGTCGGACAGATAATGATATCGCGGCCTATATTCTGTGCTCCGGTACTGGGCTGGCTCCTTGGTGATATAGAAACCGGTATATATATAGGGATGATCATGGAACTGATATGGATAGCAGTTGTTCCGCTTGGTAATGCAGTTCCCCCTGATCCGACGGTTGTCGCTATTTCCGGGACATATATAGTCTGTATGACAGGAGACCGGTTAGGAACAGGTTATATCGCTTTTGTTCTCTTATGCCTTGTACCTGCCGGGATACTTTTTAAGAAAATAGATGTGCTTCACAGGAAACTCAATATCCGCCTTGTGTACTGGATGGATGACAGGATATCAAAAGGCGATATCGGATCCGTGGATAGAGCTACTTTGATCGGTGTAGCTGCTTTTTTTCTGAAAGCAGCGTTTTTTCTCTTTATTATAATGCTCATAGGCCAGTTTCTATTACCTTTTGTATATAATGGATTTGGCCCGGGCATAAGAAAAGCGATGGAGAATGTGTTTTTTATCATGCCGGTGGTCGGTCTGGGTATGCTGATAAATACTTTTAAACCAGGCAGATCCAGGAGAAAAAGTTGAAAATTTCAACAAAAATACTTATAAGAGCCATGTTTCTTCAGTCTGTATGGAATTACGAGAGGATGCAGAATGTAGGATTTCTTTTTTCTATATTACCCCAGCTTAAGCGGCTGTACGGCGAAAACAGGGGAAAATTAATAGAAAGCTGCCGTCGGCATTCTGCCTATTTCAATACGCATCCTTATCTTGTGCATATAATACTCGGTTTTACAGCAAGACAGGAGGAGCGGATATCAAAAGGGGAGGAAAATGCAGTAGCGGAACTGAAGAGGTTCAAACTTCAGATGGCCGGACCGCTTGCGGCCATAGGAGACAAACTCTTTTGGGCCATATGGCGTCCACTGATCGGTATTCTGGGAGTCATGTTGTTTTTTATCGGTGTAAAACCGTATTGGATAATACCTCTGGTATTTATCATAGCATACAATTTGCCGATAGAACTGCATAAGAGATCATCATTGCTGGGAGCATATGAGAACAAACTTGAAGTTGCGCAGACTATGAAAAACCTTCATCAGAGCCTTCTAATGCGTATGATGCAGCCTGCCGGGTTGTTGTTTGTAGGTGTAATACTCTGCTCCGTATTTTTTCAAAGAAACATGATGAACGGATTACTTTTTCTGGGCGGCACCCTGCTGGTCGTGATAATGAAAATATGCTGTAATTTATCCGCAACAAAACTGCTTTATTTAGTATCCGGACTGGTTTTTTTATTGAGCATGGTGGTTTGAGATGAAAGAAATAATAGTAGTCATTAAGAATAAACTGGGTCTTCACGCAAGAGCCGCGGCAATGCTGGTCGAGTGTACATCAAGGTATTCATCTGATGTGATAGTGGTGAAGGGCGAACACGAAGTCGATGCAAAGAGCATAATGGGAGTGATGACGCTGGCGGCCGGTATAGGCACAGAACTGATTGTCAGGGCAGAAGGAAAAGATGAGCTGGAAGTCCTGGAAAAGATCGATGAGCTTGTTGAAAGGAAGTTTGACGAAGAATGAACCCTATTAGACCTGAACAAAATAAAAATAGTTTTATAATTTGTAAGATTTTTCGGGATACGAGAGGAGGGCTAACGGGGTGAAACTTAAAGGAATACCTGCGTCTCCGGGAATCGCAATAGGAAGGGCATATTTGATTTCGGAAAGATCCTATTGCGTGATAAAGAGAAATATCAACGAAAACAGAATAAAGAAGGAAATAGCGAGGTTCAAGAAGGCTATAACCAATACTGAGAATGATTTCAAGAAGCAGAAGGAAAAAGTCGCGAATGAGATGGGGAAAAAATATGCTCATCTGTGGGATGCTTATATGCTCATACTGAGGGATCCGCTTCTTTACAAGGATACCATAAAGATAATCGTTGATGAAAAAGTAAACGTGGAATACGCGCTCCAGACTGTAATAGACAAGATAACAAAGATATTTTCTATGCTTGACGACGAGTATATGCGTGACAGGGTAAGAGACGTGCAGGACGTGGGGAATAAAATAATGGGCGACCTGCTCGGTCAGCATAGTGTATCGCTCAGGGATCTGCACACCCGGATGAATGTCGTTGCGCATACTCTGAATCCTTCCGAAGTCGTTGAAATGAAAAAAGATAACATGATCGGCCTGGTTACCGATGTGGGCGGAAGAACTTCTCACATAGTCATCATGGCGGAGTCAATGGAGATCCCGGCAGTAGTGGGCCTTAAGACAGTGACAAGAGAAGTGTCTCCGGGCGATCTGCTTATAATTGATGGTAATGCCGGGGTAGTATACATAAATCCTGATCCGGAGATAGTGCGCCGATACCGTAAGAAAAAAAGAGAACAGGAAAGTGTCAGAAAAAAACTTATCGAGTTAAAAGACAAACCGCCGGTGACAAAATGCGGAGTGGAGATAGACATAGCGGTAAATATAGAAACGGCGGATGAGGCGGGAATAGCGCAGCATTACGGAGCTAACGGCATAGGTTTATACAGGACGGAATACCTGTATCTGAACAGGATCGATCTTCCGTCTGAGGATGAGATATATTCAAGTCTCAGTGAAGTAGTCGAGGCTCTGCATCCAAAACCTGTGATCATAAGGACAGTAGATCTGGGCGCGGATAAAATCTCTAATCAGTTGGGGATACAGCCGGACAAGAACTCGTTTATGGGATTAAGGGGTATCAGGCTCTGCCTGGCATACCCCGGTTTTTTTAAGGCTCATCTCAAGGCTATTCTGAAGGCTTCTGCTTTAGGCAATGTATGTATAATGTATCCTATGATAAGCAGTATCAAGGAAGTAAGGTCAGCGAACTATATACTCGAGGAAGTAAAGGAAGAACTGAGAAACGATGGTGTTAAATATGATCCTGATATACAGGTGGGTATGATGGTAGAGACACCTGCAGCCGCTCTTGATGTAGGGCATTATGCGGGTGAGGTCGATTTCTTCAGTATAGGAACAAACGACCTGATACAGTATACGTTGGCTGTAGACAGGATATCGGAGACGGTTTCATACCTGTATAATCCGGCAGATATATCCGTGCTGAAGCTCATTAGCTATATTATGACAGGCAGCAGGGACAAGGATGTATGGGTTAGTATGTGCGGAGAGATGGCTGCTGAAACTCTATATACTGAACTGCTGCTGGGAATGGGATTGAGAAAATTCTCGGTGAGCGGGCAGGCGGTACCGAGAATAAAACAGGTAATAAGGAATACTAATATAAAAAAGTGCGAAGAGCTTGTCAGCAGAGTTCTTGCTGAGCATGAAACGGGAACAATAATTGATATGCTGAAAAGAAGCCTGGAGGAACTGGAAAACACGGAATGAGGAATTTCACAATTATAGCGCATATAGACCACGGAAAATCCACTCTTTGTGACAGGATCCTCGAGATAACCGGAGATGTGGTAAAGGGTAAACACAGGGATCTTGTTCTCGATTCCATGCCCCTGGAGCGGGAAAGGGGTATTACTATTAAAGCTACCGCCGTAAGAGTTAATTATAAAGATGAAGTGTTTAATATCGTGGATACGCCCGGCCATGTCGATTTTTCATACGAGGTATCCAGGTCGCTGGCCGCCTGCGAAGGAGCAATACTCGTAGTAGACGCTTCGCAGGGAATACAGGCGCAGACACTGGCAAATATGGAGAAGGCCCGGAACAACGGCCTTAAGATAGTACCCGTTATAAACAAGATCGATATGCAGAACGCAAGGCCCGATGAAGTCGAAAAAGAACTCCATGAACTGCTCGGTACAGATGGTGATATCCTGAGAATAAGCGCCCGGACCGGACAGGGTGTATCCGAGCTTCTGGACAGGATCATTACGGAGGTGCCTCCTCCGGAGAACAAGACCGGGAAAACAGCTTCAGCGCTGATATTTGATTCTATTTTTGACAGTTTTAAAGGAGCGGTTGCTTATGTGAGAATAACCGGCGGGGAATTCAATAACGGAGAAAAAGTAAAGTTTTTCGCAACAGACAAAAGATATGATCTTAAAGAAATGGGTTATTTCGGTGTCGGCAGCATGAATTCTATGAAAAAACTCACGGCAGGGGAAATAGGGTATATGATATGCGGGATCAAAGACCTCAAGAATGTGAAAATAGGGGATACCGTAACACTTTCTGAGGGCGGAGTAAGTAAACCTCTTCCGGGTTTTCAGCAGCCCAAACAGTTTGTTTTTTCCGGGCTTTATCCTGTTGACAACGGGGACTACACTAAACTAAAAAAGGCGCTGGATAAACTCCAGATAAACGACACGTCTTTCAGTTATCATCCTGAAGATTCTCCCAGTCTCGGGCCCGGTTTCAGGTGCGGGTTTCTTGGCGTACTGCATATGGAGATCATAAAAGGAAGGCTGGAAGACGAGTATGGTCTTGATATCCTTGTGACAAAACCCCAGGTTGAGTATACTGTCGACGGTGTCAATATTAATAATTCTATTGATTTCCCTGAAAGCGGATATGAAAAGGTCCTGGAACCGTATGTTTTATGTACGGTAATAACTCCCGCTGAATATATGGGTATGGTATTCGAGCTCTTTGAGTCCAAGGGCGGAAAACATGTCAAGATGAGATATATCAATCCGGCCAGGGTGATAATTAAATACGAATTGCCTCTCAGGCAGATGGTTGAGGAATTCTACAGCCAGTTGAAGTCTTCAAGCAAGGGGTATGCTACACTTGACTACACGCACATAGGCTACAGGGAGTCTGATCTTGTAAAACTGCAGATAATTGTAAATTTCAGGGAGATCGATGCACTTTCGTTTATAATGACGAGAGAGGATGCCTTGAGGAGAGGGAAGGAAATACTGGAGCGGCTCAAGGATACGATCCCCAAACACCAGTTTGTAGTCCCTTTGCAGGCTCAGGTCGGCAAGGAGATAGTAGCCAGAACGAATATAAAAGCATATAGGAAGAATGTCATAGAAGGACTATATGGAGGAGATATAACAAGAAAACGCAAAGTCCTGGAAAAACAGAAGAAAGGAAAAAAGATGATGAAGATGATAGGAAAGGTCAATATACCTTCCGATGTATTTATAAAGGTACAAGGTTATGGAGATTAAACTTCTTTACATTACAATAGTGATAATAATACTCAGATTTATCTCCGCATGGGGACTGAATAGGTATAAGAGAGGATTTCTAAAGAGTTTCTTTATTGAGCTGAAGGAATGGATGAATGCCGGCCTGTGGGCCGTGGTAATAGCCCTGTTTGTGATGTCATTCATAATACAGGCGTTCAAGATACCTTCAGGTTCTATGGAAGATACTCTGTTCATAGGCGATCATCTTTTCGTCAACAAGTTTATATACGGTATTAGAATCCCTTTTAATAAAGAAAAGAGAATACTCAGTTTCAGGAAACCTAACAGGGGGAGTATAATCGTTTTCGAATACCCGAAAGACACTTCAAAGGATTATATCAAGCGTTGTATAGGTTTACCGGGCGATACCGTGGAGGTGAGGGCCAAACAGGTCTATGTGAACGGCGAACTTCTGGTTGAACCGTATGTGGTGCATAAGGACCCGAATATATATCCGAATACTGCATATGTATCGACAAACAGGGCGAACAGGGACAATTTCGGGCCGATCACGGTCCCCAAGGGAGAATACTTTGCAATGGGAGATAACAGGGATTTTTCTTCGGATTCGAGGTTCTGGGGGCCTCTTCCGGAAAAATACATAAAGGGAAAGGCGCTTGTTAAATACTGGCCGCCTTCGAGAATAGGGCTTATCAGGTAAAAAAGGGAACTAAAAAAGGGGGAGGAGAGCAGGTTGGACAATAGAGTAATAGCAGTTGATATAGGGGGTACAGGAAGTACTGTCGCGGTCATTGATGATGGGTTTAACATAATCGATAAAATAAAATTTGATACTTCCAGGAATTATAATGAAGTTTTGGAGAACATTGAGAATGCCGTTAATAAGTTCGATCCGGAGAAGAAGCTTAAGATAGGTATAGCTATTTGCGGTCTGCTCTCGCATGACGGGGAAACACTGCTCGTGGCGCCGAATCTGGGCTGGAAGCGGATCAATATGCGGGAATCTTTCGGCCGCCTGGCAAGAAAATTCATAGTTGTCAATGACGGTACTGCTGCAGGCTGGGTAAGCTATTTAACGGAAACGCCTGAAAATATCAACAGGGTACTCTCTGTTACTCTCGGCACGGGAGTCGGCGGCGGGATCGTTGTTAACGGTGAACTGCTCATCGGGGCCGGGGAACTGGGCCATCTCAAGATAGATCCTGACGGCCCGGTATGCGGCTGCGGAAGGAAAGGGTGTATCGAGGCATTCGTGGGCGGCAGAAATATACCGAAAAATGTAAAAGAATGGTTCGGCCTGGAAGTTGATTCGCCGAAAGCGCTGTTCTTACTTGCGGAAAAGGGTGATAAAAAGGCTATTGAATGCTGGAACAAAATAGGATATCTGCTCGGCTATGCTCTTTCCGGTGTGGTAAACCTGAACGGTATCGAGGTTATAACTATAGGCGGAAAGATATCAAGGGCTTCCAAATACTATATGAAAGAGGTAGAGAAAACGCTGAAAGAGAATCTTGTTATCCCTGAATTCCAGAAATGCGATATAGTTATCTCGAAATGGGAGAATAATGTTTCTCTTATGGGCGCCGCGGCGGTGGTAATAAAACCTCCCAAAAACCTGCTTTCAAGATAAAAATACATCCCTATTGACATATCGGGTTAAATATTATATTATTGTTCAAAATGTGAACAGTTCAAAAAATGAACAATGGATAAGATATCTGCAAAAGAACATAAAGTCATAGAAAGACTCCATTTATTCATTATTTCCCCAAAAAAATACAGCGGAAGCTTCCAGGAAATTTCACTTTATGGGGGCTTATTACAAGGCCCTCCGAAGAGGCAATTGATGTTTTCTTGAAAGAGGTCAGGTTGCTGGGATACAAAGACCTGAAATTGTTATTTCCCGGCTGTAAGATAATAAAAGAAAAGTTTTTATTTTTCACCAGATCATGGATTGTCATTAAAAATTTTAGTTGAGATAAGGCATAAAAGAATCGTAGGAGAATAATGCGGATCCGTCACCTGCTTATGCAAATTATAAATATAATTGACAAATTGCATAAATATATCCGCTGGTATGGCGCCATGGGCTTAGGAGCAGGGGGAAACGGACCCGCCATTGCTTTAGATAAAACAGAGCCGGATAGAAACTGTTGATTCAGTACAGTAATAAGTTTTTCCAACTGAAGTTTTGCATGTCCTGCTGGATTGTAAAATTAGTATCCGTATTAGATATAATTCCGGTTGCTCCAATCCTGGAGCCCAACTCCTTTTTCAATCTTATTAGAGAAGATGCGTGTTTTGGCGTTATAGTCATGGAGCTTTTTATTTCAAAAATATGTATTTTTCCGTCGCGTTCAATAACCAGGTCTATTTCCAGATTATCCCTTGTTTTCAGGTAGTACATGGCTGGTTTTTCACCAAAATTTAAGAAGCGTTTTAAAAAATCACAAATAATAACTGTTTCAAATAAATTTCCGAAACTCGGTCCCTGTGTTATGGTCTTTTTATCATGCAGGCCCAGTAAATAAGTGCACAGGGCAGGATCGTTAAAGTATATTTTCGGGCTTTTAACTATGCGTTTTCCTATATTTGTATAATAGGGATAAAGTAAAAATATTTGATAACCGGTTTCCAGCATGGAAAGCCATTTCTTGGCTGTAGGCACACTTATACCTATGTCGCGCGCTATTTCAGATAGATTAAGAATCTGCCCGGTCCTGGTGGCGCATGAGATTAAAAATCTTTCAAACTGATTTAAGTCGCCTATGTTGGAAAGGTTTCTTATATCCCGCTCCAGATAAGTTGTAATATATGAGCTGCACCATAACTGCCTGTCAACTTTTTTGTTTAAAGAAATTTCCGGATAAAAACCTCTTAGCATAAATGCGTCCAATGTGCAGTTGTTTTTGATGTTCGCGCGGCGGTTAAACGCATTCAGCCAGCCGGAAATCCCGGCAGCGGCTGATGTATTGTCGGATAATTCGGAAAGTGAAAGGGGCAATAGAGAAAGGATTGCCGCTCTGCCCGCTAATGATTGAGATACATTTTGCATTAATCCGAAATTCTGCGAACCCGTGAGAAACCATTGCCCGGGTTTCCTGTTTCTATCTATTTTTGTTTTGATATATGATAATAATTCGGGCGCATATTGTATCTCATCAATGACTATGGGTAATTTATACTGGTTTAAAAAGCCGAGCGGATCATCTTTGGCCCGGACTCTTATATCCGGATCTTCAAGTGTTATAAAAGTATGTGTCCCGGAAAAAAGTTTTTTAAATAGAGTTGTTTTCCCGGACTGGCGCGGGCCTGTCAATACCACGGCGGGGAAAGTTTTAACCGCTCGATATATTGCTTTTGATAGTATGCGTTCCCTAAACATTATTAACCCTTAATATTTAAGTTTAAACTTTAAATATTCAGCATAAAGACTATACCCGATATTTTCCTGTTTGTCAATATTTTTTTATGATTTTAATAAAAATCCATCCCTATTGACATATCGGGTTAAATTATATATTATTGTTCAAAATGTGAACAGTTCAAAAAATGAACAATGGATAAGATATCTGCAAAAGAACATAAGGTCATAGAAAGTATCCACCGCAATTCCAACGGTTCGCAAAGGGATATAGCGCATGATGTAGGCGTGTCTCTCGGACTGACCAATATCCTTATAAACCGCCTTATAAAGGAAGGATATATAAAGGTGAGCAGGCTGGATGCCAGGAAGGTCAAATATATAATAACTCCCAGTGGGCTGAAAGAAAAAGCGAGAAAATCCTACAGGTTCATGAAGAGGAGCCTTTCCGTGATAAACGAGCTTAAGGGCAGGATAGTAGATTATATGCTTAAGAAATATGAGGAGGGCTGCAGGAAATTCGTGATAATAGGCAAAGGAGAGCTTTCGGATATAACGGAACTCGTGATAAACTCATTAAGGCTCGAGGGCGTAGATATCAGCATAGAAGATGATTTTGTAGATGACCAGGATGGTATCGTATTCCTGAATACTGCCCGAAAGAACGGGCATACATACAGGAATCAGATCGATATATGGAAAGAAGCTGAAAAACTATACGGACGCAGTTATGAAATATAGGGAGAATGTTTTATGAGCAATAACAGGTATCTTGTTACAGGCGGCGCCGGCTTTATCGGTTCTAATATTGTAGACGAACTGTTGAAACAGGGTAAAGAAGTTGTCGTTGTAGATAATTTCATCACGGGATTCCGGGAAAACCTGGAACATGTAAAAGGGGATATCGAGCTGGTGGAAGGTGATATAAGGGATCCTGGATTAATGCAGGATATATGTAAAAGATGCGATTATGTCCTTCACCAGGCGGCTTTGCGTTCGGTACCGAGATCGGTAGACGATCCGGCTTCTACAAATGATGTGAATATTACAGGGACATTGAATCTTTTAATAGCTGCGCGGGATAACGGGGTAAAAAGGGTCGTATACGCTTCTTCGTCATCTGCGTACGGGGATACTCCTGCTCTTCCGAAAGTTGAAACACAGAGACCTCTTCCGATATCGCCCTATGCGGTATCAAAACTGACAGGTGAACATTACTGCAGGGCATTTTCGCGCACATTCGGTCTGGAAACAGTGAGTTTGAGGTATTTTAACGTATTCGGCCCGAGACAGAGTCCTGAATCTAAATACGCTGCGGTTATCCCGATATTTATCAAACAGGCAACACAAGATAAACCTCTTACGATACATGGTGACGGAGAACAGTCAAGAGATTTCACATATGTAAAAAATGTTGCAAATGCAAATATTTTAGCTGCAAAGGCAGAAAATGTTTCAGGTCAGTTATTTAATATTGCATGTAATAACAGATATTCTGTACTGGATGTTGCCAATGAAATATTGAAAAACCTTGGAAAAGAGGTGCCGTTTGAACATCAACCTTCCAGAGCAGGAGATGTGCGCCATACGCAGGCCGACATCTCAAAGGCGCAGGGATTATTGGGTTATAAAGTAGAAGTAGATTTTAAGGAAGGGATGAAGAAGACAGTGGAAAGTTATAATGCTTGATTTTACAAGAATATTAAAAGAGCTAAGTGAAAATAATGTGGAGTACATGGTGGTAGGCGGAATAGCCGTAAATTTGCACGGTATTCCCCGGATGACCTACGACCTTGACCTATTGGTTAATATGACTGATGAAAATCTGGATAGATTTATGAGAATAATAAAAAAATTAAAGTACACGGCAAAAGTTCCTGTGGATATAATGGATTTTGCTGTGAAAGAAAAAAGGAGAAAATGGATAGAAGAGAAAAACATGAAGGCATTCTGTTTGGTTAACAATAAAGCTACTGTAAAGGAAATAGACATTATCATAGATGCTCCGGTTAGCTATCAGAATGCAAAAAAGAATATGATTACTATGGAACTGCAGAATATATCTGTCCCGGTGATCGGAATTGCCGATTTAATAAAAATGAAGGAAAAAACCGGAAGAAGACAGGATGATTCGGATATCAGATATCTTAAGAAAAAGATTAATGAAGAATAAAAGGAAAACAGGCGGTTTTGAATACTATCTTGAACCGGAAAAGATCAGTGAGTATTCTAAATGGCCTGCAGAAGAAAAATTAAGATGGCTTTCTGCATTCAACGAGTTGAGAAAATATTACCCTAAAGAAATAATTGAAAGTCATGAAAAATTCAGAAGAGGAGAAATATGAAAAAAGCGTTAATAACCGGAATAACAGGCCAGGACGGTTCCTATCTGGCGGAATTACTGCTTGAAAAAGGATACGAGGTATATGGAATTATCCGGCGCGCTTCTACTTTTAATACTCAGCGTATACGCGGAATATATTCGGATCCGCATGAAAAAGGGAAGCATCTGCATCTGAATTACGGAGATCTGGTGGATGCCAGTAATTTAAGCAGACTTATAGAAAAAATCGAGCCGGATGAGATATATAACCTGGCAGCGCAGTCACATGTCGGGGTTTCATTTGATCTTCCTGAATATACCGGGGATGTGGACGCTATTGGAACACTCAGGCTGCTTGACGCTATAAGGGAATCCCGTGTTAATACAAAGATCTACCAGGCATCAACAAGTGAACTTTTTGGAAAAGTTCAGGAAATTCCACAGAATGAAACAACGCCGTTTTATCCCAGAAGTCCTTATGGTGTTGCAAAGTTATATGCGTATTGGATAACAGTCAATTATCGTGAGGCGTATAATCTTTTTGCCTGTAACGGCATATTGTACAATCATGAAAGTAGTCGCCGAGGAAAGAGATTTGTTACGCGGAAAATTACTACGGCCGTAGCAAAAATAAAAGCCGGGCTACAGGAAAAAGTATATCTGGGCAATCTTAATGCAAAACGTGACTGGGGATATGCCCCGGAATTCTGTGAGGCGATGTATTTGATGCTCCAGCATACTGAACCGGACGATTTTGTAATAGCGACAGGGGAAATGCATACTATAAAAGAATTTGCTGAAAGAGCCTTTGGATATGCGGGATATGAAATTAGATGGGAGGATAAGGGAGTAGATGAAAAAGGAATAGATAAAAAATCCGGCAAAATTCTAATAGAAGTAGACGCTAAATATTTCAGGCCTACTGAAGTAGACTTACTTATAGGTGATCCAACCAAAGCAAAAGAAAAACTTGGCTGGGAGCCGAAGGTCAAGTTTGAAGAATTAGTTGAAATTATGGTTAAAGCTGATATTGATAAACTGGAAAAAGAGGGTGAAACCGGATTGGATTATTTAGAATGAGTCCCGTAAAAAACTATGCTGAAAAAGATATGATTGACAAGGGGTTTTTAATGGGGTGAGTTATTTAAGAGCGGCAATTTAAAATAAACTAGACTTTACAATAAATTAAATATAAAGTAAACAACAATTAACGGGATATTCCATTTTTACAGAATTGAGAGGAAAAAATTGTGTTAGATAAAATTTACAAAAGGGAAGTTATTGAAGAGATAAAGAAATATTTAGACAGTGAAGAAATCATTGTCCTGCATGGAGCAAGACAGGTTGGGAAAACTTGTATTTTGTATTACCTGGAGAATTATTTAAAAAGAAATGGTAAAGTTACTCATTATATTGATTTAGAGGATTCCCGTTATGTGAAGATTTTAGATTCAGGAATAAAAGAGTTTGTAAATTATCTTCGAGAGGAAGGCGTAATAGGTGATTCCAAAAAGCTGCTTAAGAATAAGGTTTATGTTTTTATTGATGAAATTCAATATTTAAAGAATCCCTCATCTTTTATGAAATTAATTACTGACCACAATAAGGACATTAAACTGATTGTTTCCGGCTCTTCCAGTTTTGATATTAAAAAAAAGTTTAAAGATTCCCTGGTAGGAAGAACAGTGGATTTTGAGATTTTCAACTTGTCTTTTAAAGAGTTATTATTATTCAAAGGTTATCATTATGATAAGGGGAAAATTTTTACCGAGAAAAAAATTAACGAATTAAAACAATTATTCAGCGAGTATGTTCTTTATGGCGGGTATCCTAAAATTGTTTTAACTAATGAAATTTATAAAAAGGAGAAATATCTACAACAAATAATAGATACCTATATTAAAAAAGATATCCGGGATTTAGCAGAGATAAAAGATATCGGCAAATTTAATAAGCTTTTAGAGGCGCTATCTTTCCAAAGCGGAAATTTATTGAATGTTACAGAATTGTCCAATACTTGCAATATTGCCAAACAAACAGTAGAGAAGTATTTATTTCTTTTGGAAAACACATATATTTTGAAATTAATTCGCCCATATAGCAGGAATATCAGATCAGAGCTTTTCAAGATCGCCAAAATTTATTTCTACGATACAGGTTTAATGCAAATGCTGTGGCTTAAAGGTTTGCAAAAAGAGATTGTCGGCAATGTTTTTGAAACATCGATTTTTTCCGAGCTGGTAAAAAACTATGGCAAAGACAAAGTGTTTTATTGGAGAACAACCGATAAAAAAGAAATTGATTTTATCTTGAGAATAAAAAAAAGTATTTTACCTATCGAGGCTAAGTTGAATTTTGGACAGGTTAATTTAACCGCTATAAAATATTTCAATAGATCCTATAATCAGGAAAACTACAAAATAATAGGTTTAAAAGGAATCAGGAAAAATAAATATCATATTTATCCTTGGAGTTTATGAAAACAGTTTCTGTAATTCTCCGTTTAATTATGGCAGAGCTGAAAAATACTTGTTTAAAATGGTGAAGAGTTAGTAGAAATAATGGTAAAAGCAGATATGGATAAATTGGAAAAAGAAGGCGAAACCGGATTGGATTATTTAGAATAATGGATATAAAAGAGCGGCCCAACCATAAACTGTATATTAAGATACTTCGAAATATGACGCCGGAACAGAGGTTGAAGAAAGCGTTTGAATTGACCGAATTTTCAAAAAAGCTTTTTATTGAAGGACTGCATAAGAGATTTCCGGACCTTAACGGTGAAAATTTCAATAAATTACTGATGAAGCGGTTGGATAAATGTCACAACAGGAATTACTGAAAAAAGTTATACGAACTCTGGAAAATGAAGGGATCAGGTACATGATCACAGGTATATAGTTGATAATGGAAAACAAAGAAATACAGAATTTATTTAATCATAAAGAATCAGATATCCAGGAGTTTAAAAAATCTACAGGAGAATGTAAAGAAATAATTAAGACCATTGGGGCTTTCAGCAATACTCACGGCGGGAAAATAATTATAGGCGTTTCGGATTCGGGCAAATTGCCCGGTGTAAAAATAGGCAAAGATACTATTGAGCGGCTTACCAATGAAATTTCTCAGAATACCGACCCCAAAGTTCATCCGCGCATAAGCGTAGAAAAAATAAATGAGAAAAATGTAATTGTTATAGCGGTGAAAGAATCTCCTGACCATTTGATGCTGGCCTTCGGCAGGCCTTATAAACGAGTGGGCAAGTCCACTGTAAGAGTGAGCAAGGATGAATATGAAAATCTGATTTTAGAAAAGCATAAAGAAAAATTGCGCTTTGATTCTCGGATTTGTAAAGGCGCTTCATTAAAATATATTGATAAGGAAAGAGTAAAATGGTTTCTAAAAGAGGGAAAAAGGCAGGGTAGACTTAATATGTCAATAGATACTCCCGTAAGAGAAGTTCTGATAAGATTAAAATTATTAACAAATGGCAAGTTGCAGAATAGCGCTTTTCTATTATTTGGAAAAAATACCGAACAATTCTTTTTACAATCAGAAACAAAATGTATTTTATTATCAACCCCCATGTTTACGAAACCATATGAAAGCTATCAAACATACTCAGGCAATTTATTTGAGCAAGTCGAGAAAGCCACAATCTTTATTCTTGATAATATCAAGAAATCTTTATGGATCGAGCCTGGGAAAATAGCGGCAAATTCAAGTTACGAGATACCACGGGAAGCGGTAAGAGAGGCTTTGGTGAATGCGATTGTCCATAGAGATTATTTTTCACCTTCAAAAGTTCAGGTCAGAATATTTCCTGATAGAATTGAGATTTGGAATCCAGGAGGATTACCTTCTCAATTGCAGATTGCAGATTTAAAAAAATTTCATCCTTCTATTCCCTGCAATCCCGTTATTTTTAGACAGTTTTATCGGGTTGGTTATGTGGAAGATGTAGGCGGAGGCACGACCGATATTGTTGAGGGCTGTAAAAAAGCGGGTTTATTAGAGCCTGAGTTTAAACAAAAAATGGGTTTCTTTATTATTGAAATCAAACGTTCTATTCTTAATGATGAGGTTTTGAAAGGATTTGACCTGCATGAGAGACAGAGTAAAACTGTTAAACACATTGCTAAGTATGGGAAAATGACACGAGGCGAATATGAAAAGTTACTACTTGTATCGTCAAGAACCGCAAGTAGAGAATTACAAGAATTGTGTAAGAAAGGATTAATTAAAAAGAAAGGAAAGGGGCCTTCGGTGCATTATGTTATGGCGAGATATGGCGAGATATGGCGAGATAAAAAGAAAATATGAATTATGCTGGTGATGAAAAAGTTTTTATTTCCAAAAATTTATTCTTTTCCGCTTGACAGAATAACCGGATTTGATACAATGTTCAAAATATGAACGATACGATAGATATGACGGAAAACGAATATAAGCTGCTTTCGGCAGGCCCTACAGG